>JAJUGV010000020.1 GCA_029265795.1 Alcaligenaceae bacterium | reverse complement strand
GGCGGTAGCAGCTGTGCGTCCTTTCAGCCCGATTCACGTTTCATTCTTTCGCGAGAGCGGGTTGCCTTTTGTGGAATTGGTGTTTTCGCGAATTCTTACGCCCAGCACCGTGATCGCCTTGGGGCTCGAGCTTCAACATGTTTTAGCCCGACCGGTTTATCTCGCCAACCTTCAGCCACGCACGGTGGAGTTTGTAGTAGAAGGGGATTTTCTGCTGCCGGAGGGCGAGCAATACACCACCGACCCCTTCCAGACAATGCGAATGCCGCTGTCCGAGCTTGCCGGCGCGTGGGGTGTGGATCAATAAGGGTGTGGATCAATAAAAATGAAAAAGCCCGCAGAGCTGTGGCTCGATGCGGGCTTTGGCAGGTATTCTGGTAGGCAGTACTGGATTCGAACCAGCGACCTCTACGATGTCAACGTAGCGCTCTAACCAACTGAGCTAACCGCCTGTAGAAAGAACATAATTATATGGGGGTAATTTTGCTCTGTCAACCTGTGTGGTAAAGCTTGAGGAACCAGTTGCTTACATAAATACAGCCGCTCACAAATAAATGCAGGCTTTTCACAACACAGAAGCAGCAAATCATAGCCTACTTACCGTGACTGTGCAGTGAAGCGGTCCGGAAAAGGGCGACAGGTGTTACACTAAAGCAACGAAAACCCTTGATTGATGGCATATATCCAATGTGTACCAAGCGAACTACGACAACCCGGCATTAGTTATCGCCGCGTCGGTTCGCCATTGGCCTCCATCATGGTACCCCTACAAGCGCGGCATAGGCCGCGTTTTGTCTTTTCAGGACACCTATGGTTCAGATTACTTTGCCGGATGGTTCCCAACGGGAATATCCGAATCCCGTCACTGTAAGTGAAGTAGCGCAATCTATTGGCAGCGGCTTGGCCAAGGCCGCGCTTGCAGGCCGCGTGACTGTCGACGGCGGTGAGCCGCGCCTGGTCGACACCAGCTTTCTGATCGATCGTGATGCGCAGCTGGCCATTGTGACTGCCAAGGATCCTGAAGGTCTAGACCTCATTCGCCATTCCACAGCGCATTTGCTGGCCTACGCCGTGAAAGAGCTGTTTCCCGAGGCGCAGGTCACGATCGGTCCGGTGATCGATAACGGGTTTTATTACGATTTTTCGTACAAGCGTCCGTTTACCCCCGAAGACCTTGAGCGCATCGAGCAGAAGATGAAGGAGCTCGCCCGCAAGAATGAGCCCGTCGAGCGCGAGGAGTGGAAGCGCGATGACGCGGTCGAGTTCTTCAAAAGTATCGGCGAACACTACAAGGCGGAAATCATCGCATCCATCCCGGCGAATGAGACCATTACCTTGTACCGCGAAGGCGATTTCATCGATCTGTGCCGTGGCCCTCACGTACCGTCCACCGGTCATCTGAAGGTGTTCAAGCTCATGAGTGTCGCCGGCGCCTATTGGCGGGGTGACAGCAACAATGAAATGTTGCAGCGCATCTACGGAACCGCATGGGCAACCAAGGAAGAGCAGGCGGCATATCTCAAGATGCTTGAGGAAGCCGAAAAGCGCGATCACCGCAAATTGGGTCGCGAGCTCGGTCTTTTTCATATGCAGGAAGAAGCGCCCGGCCTGATTTTTTGGCATCCCAAGGGGTGGACGATCTGGCAGCAGGTCGAACAGTACATGCGCAAGGTGTATCAGGACAACGGCTACCAGGAAATTAAGGCGCCCCAGATCCTTGATCTGTCCTTATGGAAGAAGACCGGCCATTGGGATAACTACGCCGAAAATATCTTCACGACGGAATCCGAGAATCGGATGTATGGCCTTAAGCCCATGAACTGTCCCGGCCACGTGCAGATTTTTAACGCCGGCTTGCATTCATACCGTGAACTGCCGATACGCTATGGTGAGTTCGGTCAGTGTCACCGCAATGAACCTTCGGGTTCGCTGCACGGCATGATGCGTGTACGCGGTTTTACACAGGACGACGGTCACATTTTCTGCACTGAAGATCAGCTGCAGGACGAATGCGCTGCATTCACGGCACTACTGCAGAAGGTCTACGCGGACTTCGGCTTCACTGAGATCCTGTATAAGGTGGCCACACGGCCCGAGAAACGTATCGGTTCCGACGAGGTCTGGGACAAAGCTGAGCAGGCCCTTATGGAAAGCCTGCGTCGCACCGGCTGCGAATTCGAAGTATCTCCCGGTGAAGGAGCCTTCTACGGCCCCAAGATTGAGTACACGCTCACGGATGCAATCGGGCGTCACTGGCAATGTGGCACCATCCAGGTAGACTTTTCCATGCCTGAGCGCTTGGGCGCCGAATATGTTGACGCCAACGACCAACGTCGTACACCGGTCATGTTGCATCGCGCGATTCTGGGTTCCTTCGAGCGCTTTATTGGCATGCTCATTGAGAACTACGCGGGGGCCTTGCCGGCGTGGTTGTCTCCATTTCATGCGGTCGTGTGCTGTATTTCCGAGCCTTCTGCACAATATGCTCAAGAAGTAATGCGAAGCCTGAAAAAACAAGGGTTTAGGGTTCAGGCGGATTTGCGTGGTGAAAAGATCACTCGTAAAATTCGTGAGCACAGTATGCAGAAGCATCCGTATATCCTGGTGGTAGGCGAAAAGGAACGCGACAACGGTACAGTCGCTGTGCGTGGGCGTGGCGGCCTGGATCTTGGTGTCATGCCCTTGCAGCAGTTCACCGAGCGCCTACAGCAGGAAATTTCCAGCCGGGCTTGAATTACATAAACAGCCCGTTCGATTGATTTTTTAGGAGTCTTAGATATCGCAACCGATAAAGCTCATCGCATCAATGGTGAAATCCGAGTTCCCGAGGTGCGACTCATAGGTATGGATGGCGAGCAGCTTGGCGTCGTCAAGACAGCAGACGCACTCGCCCTGTCGGAACAGCACGAGGTTGACCTCGTCGAAATCGCCCCCAACGCTTCGCCGCCCGTCTGCAAGCTCATGGACTATGGCAAGTTCAAGTACCAAGAGCAGAAGCGTCAGGCTGAGGCCAGGGCGAAGCAGAAGACGATCCAGGTAAAGGAAGTCAAGTTCCGCCCGGGAACCGACGAGGGCGACTACAAGGTGAAGTTGCGCAACCTCAAGCGTTTCCTTGAAGAAGGCGATAAGGCCAAGGTAACGCTGCGATTCCGCGGGCGTGAAATGGCTCACCAGGAACTCGGCATGCGAGTGCTTGAGCGGGTACGCGATGATCTGGGTGATTTATGCCAGGTCGAGGCCATGCCCAAGCTTGAAGGCCGGCAGATGGTGATGGTGTTGGCGCCGCGCAAAAAGGCCGCCAAGGCAGGCGACGCATCTTCCTGATCTACCGCTGATCAGCTCGCCATCAACAGCGATCCAGCCCGCTGCAGTCGTTGCGGCGGGCAGTTTTACGGGTGCGCCATGCACATACTATTCATAATTGATGAGCTTCCGACGCTTAAGGCCTACAAGGATTCGTCGGTTGCCATGATGCGTGCGCTCCAACAGCGGGGCCACCGACTCAGCGTTGCCTATCAGCCCGACCTTTTCATAGACCAGGGCACGGTCAAGGCCCTCTGCCAACCCATTGAATTGGTTATCGATGCAGATCTCCATGGCAATGCATGGTGGCGTAACACGGGTGTGGCGGCCGATACCGCTTTAGCCTCGTTCGACGCTGTGGTCATGCGCAAGGACCCGCCTTTCGACATGGAGTATGTGTACGCCACACACATGCTTGAGTACGCGCAGGCCCAGGGTGCACGCGTCTTTAATTCCGGGGCGGCAATACGAAATCATCCGGAAAAGCTCGCTATTACAGAGTTCCCTGAATTCACTGCCCCCACCCTTGTCAGCCGTGATATGGCGCGTCTACGCGCGTTTCATCAACAGCATGGTGATATCGTGGTGAAACCGCTCGACGGTATGGGCGGCTCCGGCGTATTTAGAATGGGTGTCCAGGAACACAATGTCGGTAGCATTCTCGAGACGTTGACTCAAGAAGGCGCGCGCACCATCATGGCGCAGCGCTATATTCCGGAGATCGTCAACGGCGATAAGCGGATCCTTCTGATTGGCGGTGAGCCTGTTCCGTATTCCCTTGCACGCATTCCGATGGCGGGAGAAACGCGCGGTAATCTTGCGGCAGGAGGGCGTGGAGTTGCGCAGCCCTTGACGGCGCGCGACCAGGAAATCGCGCAGCGTGCCAGTGAACGTCTGGCAGGGCGCGGTTTATTGCTAGTCGGGCTGGATGTCATCGGGGACTATCTGACCGAAGTTAACGTGACCAGCCCCACATGTTTTGTAGAAATTACTGAACAGACCGGCTTTGACGTCGGTGACTTTTTTGCTCAGGCGCTGGAAAGGGCAACGGGAGTCTGAATGGCTCGTATCGTATTGGTCATGCACGAACCGCTGGGAAGCGCGTTTGCCGACTGCGCGGCTCATGTGCTGGGGCAGCAGCCTGCCCTGGCCGTTTTTGACGTGATCGCCGATGAAGACCCCGAAGTCGTCACTGAGCGATTAACGCGCGCGTTGGTTGAGCATGCCGATAACGACGTGCTGGTGCTGTCTGACATTGTGGGCGCCACGCCGTTCAATATCGCACGCAAGGCACTCGCGCAGGCGGCGCAGCAGGGTATTGAAGGGCACTTAGTGACGGGTACCAATCTCTGTATGGTGCTAAAGGCCCTCACCGCCAACCAGAACGACCCGGAAAAATTCAGTGAAACCATCCGACAGGCGGCAGTACGAGGCATCGTCGATGCCGCCTCGCTTGTCTGAGGCGTCATGCGCCACCACTTCCTGCATCAGCGGGCTCTAAAACCAAGACAATATGCCATCCATCGATATCGTCATTAGCAACAAGCTTGGATTGCACGCACGCGCTGCGGCAAAATTGACTCAGGTCGCGGGACGCTTTCAATCCGAGGTGTACATTGCCCGCGGAGATCAGCGCGTGAACGCAAAGAGCATTATGGGGGTCATGATGCTGGCCGCTGGTCTGGGCATCACGGTAACGGTGGATGCCGAGGGAGAAGACGCCCATGAAGCCCTCGAGGCCATCCAGCGTTTATTTGAGAATAAGTTTGGCGAACCGGAATGAACACGGCTCCACGCGCAACCGATGAGACGGTCACCAACCAGAGCCGGCCGGCCAATCAGGGTGGCCGGCCGGGCTACGGCGATTACTGCCCTATTGGTTCCATGCTGTGCATGCAGGGGCAGGGCGTCGTAAAGGGTTACGCGATCGGCCGTGCTGCCATCATGAGCGCCGCGTCGCTCGAAGTTGACCATTACCGGATTCAGGAAGCGGATGCAGATGCTGAGTGTCAACGGCTGGAGCAAGCCATTGAACAAGCAGTGCAAGACCTGCAGACGCTTGTTGACACCTTGCCGGCAGACGCGCCGCGAGAAATGGGGCCCTTGCTGGAAGTACACCGCTTGTTGTTGCAGGATCCTTTGCTGTATCAACAGGCCTGCTGCTTCATTCGCGAGCGCCAGTACAACGCCGAATGGGCCCTCACGACGCAGGGGCAAATCCTGGTCGAGCAATTCTCTTCGATGGAAGACGAATATCTGCGCGAGCGTAGTGCCGATATCAGGCAGGTCATAGAAAGGGTGTTGCGGGTGCTTTCCGGCTCTACCAGCCTGCTTACCAATATCGACACGGTTGACGGCCCTGGCGATCCGCTGATCGTCGTTGCGCGTGACATATCGCCCGCAGATATGTTGCGGCTAAAGGGGGCGCGCTTTGCCGCTTTCCTTACCGACCTTGGCGGCCCCACTTCCCATACCGCCATTGTTGCTCGTAGCATGAACGTGCCGGCAGTGGTGGGCTTGGGTCATGTCCGCTCCTTGGTTCGTGACGGCGATATGCTGGTTGCCGACGGTTCCTCGGGTGTCGTACTGGTCAACCCTTCGCCGCAGGTGTTGGAAGAATATCGCGAGCGTCAGCGGCGATATCTTAGCGAGCGACAGGAGCTTGCTGCACTGCGCGATACGCCCGCAATTACGTTAGATGGGGTAAGCGTCAAGCTCGAAGCCAACATCGAGTTGCCCGAAGAGGCACAGATGGCGCTGGACGCGGGTGCGGAAGGCATTGGGCTGTTTCGTAGTGAGTTTTTATTCATGGGGCGCACCGACCTGCCTACAGAAGACGAGCAGTTTCTGGCGTATTCCTCGGTCGTGAAGACGATGGCAGGGCGGCCGGTGACCATCCGCACCCTCGATATCGGTGCAGACAAAAATCTAGACGGCGAAGCGACCGTAGCCACCAACCCCGCCCTTGGGCTGAGGGCCATTCGATATTGCCTAGCCAAGCCGGAGCTTTTTTCCACTCAGTTACGAGCCTTGCTGCGGGCCACCGTGTTCGGTCATGTGCGCATCCTGATTCCCATGATCTCGCATATGCACGAGGTCAGGGCGGCGTATCAGGCCATTGAAGCGGCCTGCCGCGAGCTGGATGCTCGTGGTGAGGCTTACACACGGAATTTCTCGGTGGGAGCGATGGTGGAGATTCCGGCCATGGCCATTGCAATCGAGCCGTTTGTCGAGGCACTTGACTTCCTGTCCATCGGTACGAACGACTTGATTCAATACACTTTGGCCATCGATCGGGGCGATGCCGATGTGTCGTCCTTGTACGACCCTATGCATCCGGCGGTGTTGCGCTTGATCGCTCACACCATCAATGCGGGTGAGCGGGGCGGTATACCCGTCGCGGTCTGTGGAGAAATGGCAGGCGACTCAAGGGTCACGCGTATGCTGCTGGGCCTTGGGCTGAAGGAATTTTCTATGCATCCGCAGCAGCTCTTGGATGTTAAGAAGGAAATCCGTCAGGCCCATACCAACGATCTGCGGGTGAAAGTCGCCACTGCGTTGAACCGTGCCGAACGTATAGACCTGGACGCACTGCCCTGAAGCAGTGCGTCCTTGGCGCCGGGAATTGAGCTTAATAGTGGTAGGCATTCTCGCCGTGGCAAGGCACATCCAAGCCGGAGCGCTCCACATCGGGCGCCACCCTCAGACCACACAGCTTGTCGGCGATCCAGTATGCGACCCAAGCCACAATGCCGGACCACGCGATCGTAATGAGTATGCCTTCGAACTGAATCCACAGCTGGTAAGGCAGCTCAGCGAGCGAATCTAAGCCGGGTCCGCCAAGTGCCTTCGCATTAAAGATGCCGGTGAGCATGGCGCCGATGATTCCTGCCACACCGTGGATGCCGAAGACGTCCAGACTGTCATCGGCGTTGAGCAATCGCTTCAGCCCACTGACGCCCCATACGCAGATCGCACCTGCCGCGAGCCCAATCACCAGTCCCCCACCGGGGCCGACCAAACCCGCCGCAGGAGTGATGCCAACCAGCCCAGCCACGGCGCCGGAGATAGCGCCAAGTAGGGAGGGCCGACCTTTCACCTTCCATTCCACCAGGAGCCAGGCGAGCACCCCGCCGGAGGTGGCCAGCAGCGTATTGAAAAATGCGAGTGCCATGGTTTCTGACGCGCCCAACGCTGAGCCGGCATTGAAACCGAACCACCCCACCCAGAGCAAGGATGCGCCTATCATCGCCATGGGCAGGTTGTGCGGCTGCATCGATTCCTTGCCATAGCCCAATCGCTTGCCCACCACCCACGCTCCGACCAGAGCAGCCACGCCGGCATTGATGTGCACCACAGTGCCGCCCGCAAAATCCAATGCACCCCGTTCAAACAGCCAGCCACCTTCCGCCCACACCATGTGGGCGATAGGAACGTAGGCGAGCGTCATCCAGATGCCGGTAAAAACCAGCACCGCGCTATAGCGCATGCGTTCGGCAAATCCTCCGACCACAAGCGCGCAGGTAATGCCGGCAAAGGTGGCCTGGAATGCGGCAAAACTGAGCTCCGGT
The DNA here is from genome assembly GCA_029265795.1 of Alcaligenaceae bacterium. GTDB lineage: Bacteria > Pseudomonadota > Gammaproteobacteria > Burkholderiales > Burkholderiaceae_B > Yanghanlia. The sequence goes on along the minus strand of JAJUGV010000020.1, from coordinate 30,201 downwards.
ATGCCGCCCGACATGGCGAAGCTTCCTGCTGTGACATCGATCATGCCGGAAAATAGCAGGCGGTCGAAACCCCCGAATATGGCGTTGCCTGTGGTAAAGGCCAATGAATAGCCGTAAATGAACCACAGGACGACGGCCAGTGTGAATGTGGACATCACCTGCAGGAGGACAGAGAGCACGTTCTTTGCTCGTACCAGTCCTCCGTAGAACAGAGCTAGGCCGGGAACCACCATGAGTAGGACCAGCAGGGTTGAGACACTGACCCACGCGAGATCGGTCTTATCCATTTAATATTCTCCATTCAAGAATTCAAAGAGCAGCGGCGTCCTGTTCGCCGGTGCGGATTCTTACGGCCTGTTCGAGCGGCATGACAAAAATCTTGCCGTCGCCGATTTTTCCGGTATGAGCCGCGGTGCAAAGGGCTTCTATCGCCTGTTCCAGAAGCTCATCGCTCAATGCCAGTTCCAGACGCAGCTTGGGCAGAAAATCGACGGTGTATTCGGCGCCGCGATAGAGTTCGGTATGGCCCTTCTGGCGGCCGAATCCTTTGACCTCCGTGACCGTCATACCCTGAATGCCGATCTCCGACAGGGCTTCGCGGACTTCGTCCAGCTTGAATGGCTTAATGATCGCCACGATCAGCTTCATGCGTTTCTCCTTGGGATGAAGACGTTTGACACGTCTGGGGAATCGCAACATGTATGCCAACTTTTTTCCCTGGATATGCGCTCAATTTTCCGTTTTGGGCTGACTAGCGCACTAAATCGGTGCGATAAATGGTGCTCGCATGACGCGCTGCACCATGTCGCACTGTCGTTTTTTGTACGCGTGGGATGTAACAAAAGCCGCAGCTTCGCACGGCTTTGTGTCTGAAGGCCGTTTACCTATATGTGAGAGAAAAGTCTGGGTCGCCGCGAATGCTGTTGCATTGCGATATTGCGTGGCGGGATTTTCATGGTTCGGCCGGAAATGTTGACTTACATAGGCTCGCGGTCAAGTGCAGGGGCGTCGATAGAATCAAAAACAAGTGACCCGCTATCAAAGTAGAGAGGAAGTTATGGATATACGACGCACCCCTTACGCACTTGCCATTGCGGCGGTATCACTCGGTTTGCTTGCCGCATGCTCGGACGAAGCGGACCAGGCTGCGGATGCGCCGGTCGAACAGGTGGCCCCAGCAGGAAACACGCCAATGGACACCCCACCTCCAACGGATAGTGCTCCTTCCACTCCGCCTCCGCCGTCCTCGGTCCCGGATTCCAGCAGCACGACGCCGCCGCCGGTCCCCGACACCAATGGAACCACCCCTCCTGCGGCAGGCGCAGATTCATCCACCACTGAGCCTGATTCGCCCCCAACGGGCGGTGATCCCGCCAGCAGTGACCCGATGAACCCGGTGCCGGACGCTACGCCTTCGTCGTCCTGAGCTTGAGTACGACCTTCTGGCACGAAGCCTGCCTTCCATCTGTGCAAACCGAAAAACGGGCCGCATTCCAGCACGCCCGTTTTTCTATACACTATTAGCTGTGAGTACAGGAGAAGGCCATGATTAACCGAAATGAATGGTTAGACGATTTTCAGAAAAACATCTCGGACCTGATTGCGCGCAGCCCCGCTGCGGATATTGAGCGCAATGTGAAGGCGTTCATGGCCCAAACTTTTTCAAGGCTCGACCTGGTCACCCGCGAGGAGTTCGACATTCAGGCACAGTTGCTTGAGAAGGCGTTGCAACGTATCACTGCCTTGGAATCCCGGCTGGATCAGCTGGAAGGGCGCAAACCGGGCGCTACCGAAACCCCCGAGGCTCCCATGCCGCCCCCTGTACGGGGCGGCTCTGACGAAGCCTTATGAGTCGCGAACAAACGTAGCAGCTTACGTAGAAACCGACACGGACATTTCGGGTCGGTTTTTTACTGAGGCTGCCATGCGCCGGGCATACTGGCAGTCCCATTATCCGGGAGTGCGAGCTGATGTCCTTGGCCATACTTCTCAGCCGAGCTATATACGGTTTCCAGGCCCAGCCTGTGCGGGTCGAAGTTCACGTGGGGTCCGGCTTACCCACTTTTCTAATCGTGGGCCTGCCCGATGCCGGTGTGCGCGAAAGTCGCGAGCGTGTCCGCTCCGCCTTGCAGTCCTGCGGATTCGCGTTGCCCCCCGGTCGCGTGACCGTCAATTTGGCACCTGCAGATTTGCCCAAGGATTCAGGCCGGTACGATCTTGCGATCGCGTTGGGTATCCTACTCGCTTCGGGACAGGTTCAGATTCCCGGGCAGAGAAACCCGTTCGTGTTGGAGATCACCGACCGGGTTTTTGTGGGCGAGCTTTCGTTAAGCGGCAAGCTCCGCCCGATCAAAGGGGCGCTGGCTATCGCCATGGCGGTAGCAAGTGAAAGCGCAGGGGCTCGACTGATCCTGCCGGCTTCGTGTGCCGCGGTCGCGGCTCAAGTACCGGACATTCTCGTACAGGCAGCCGGTTCGCTAATGGATGTCGTAGAGGACTTGGAGGGGCGGGCACCCATAGCCCAGGTCCAGCCGGAAGGCGGGCAAGCCATACCGTCAGTACCGTGTCTGTCGGATGTTCATGGGCAGGAGGCGGGTAGGCGTGCGCTCGAAGTGGCCGCTAGTGGGGGCCATAGTATGTTGATGTGCGGGCCGCCCGGTGTAGGAAAGAGCATGCTCGCACAGCGTCTGCCAGGCCTGTTGCCTCCGCTATCCACCGCGCAGAGTCTTGAAGTGGCTGCTTTGCAAGGGTTGGCTGGGCAGGATATTGCGCCTACGCCGTTCCCGCCGTTCCGGGCGCCGCATCATACGGCTTCTACCGCAGCCATCATTGGTGGCGGGGGCTGGCCAAGGCCGGGTGAAGTCAGTCTGGCCCACCACGGTGTCTTATTTCTTGATGAAATGCCGGAGTTTCACCGGCCGGTTCTTGAGTCCTTGCGGGAACCTCTCGAGGCGGGTGTAGTGAGCATTGCGCGAGCGCGCCTAAGCTGTACTTTTCCGGCTCGCTTCCAGCTTATTGCCGCGATGAATCCGTGCCCGTGCGGGTGGGCGGGGCACACCCGGAAAATCTGCCGCTGCCCACCGGATCGGGTCGAAGCCTACCGCCGGCGATTATCGGGCCCTTTGCTGGATCGTATCGATTTGCATGTGAGCTTGGTCGCGCCCAAGGGAGACTGGTTGAATGCGGCCGGCGGCGAGGCTTCCGATGTCGTACGGGCGAGGGTGCTTGCGTGCAGACAACGTCAAGTGGCGCGGCAGGGCTGCGTCAATGCCCTGCTTGATGGGCCGATGTTGCGTAACCACGCTGCCCTTGACGAAAGGGGCGCGCTGCTACTAAAGGAGGCCACCGAACGCTGGGCCTGGTCGGCACGCGTGGTGCATCGTTTGCTGCGCACCGCCCGCACTCTGGCTGACATGGAAGGCGCTGAATCGGTAGGTGCATTGCATGTGGCCGAGGCCTTACAATTTCGCCCAGGATGGGAAGGGCTTTGAGTGCTGCGTAGTGCAAGAAAATCGTTAGACACAAGGCGTGAAATCATCTTATAATCAAGAGCTTCGCCTTAAATCAAAACGGCGAAGATACCAACAAGCAGATGCCAGGTCCTGAAAAGAATGATCAGTAAGGTTTGATCGTCACCTGCATATGCAGCCAATAGAGTTCTATCATGCCCAAGATGAAGACCAAGAAAAGCGCGTCGAAGCGCTTTAAGGTTCGCGGAAGCGGCTCCATCAAGCGGGGTCAGGCGTTCAAGCGCCACATCCTCACCAAGAAAACGACGAAGAACAAGCGCCAACTGCGTGGTACCACTGCAGTTCACGCGGCCGACGTCGCATCTGTCAAGGCTATGATGCCTTTCGCTTGAGATAACGGAGATCTGATATGCCACGCGTAAAACGCGGCGTAACCGCCCACGCACGTCACAAGAAGGTCCTCAAGGCAGCCAAGGGCTACCGCGGCCGCCGCGGTAACGTCTTCCGGGTTGCCAAGCAGGCGGTCATGAAGGCAGGCCAGTATGCCTATCGCGACCGTCGCAACAAGAAGCGCACCTTCCGCGCACTCTGGATCACTCGAATCAATGCGGCCTGCCGCGAACAGGGCGTTACCTACAGCGCCTTCATCGCAGGTACCAAGAAGGCCCAGATCGAGCTGGACCGCAAAGTCCTTGCAGACATGGCGGTCAATGACAAGGCAGGCTTTGCCGCTGTGGTCGAGCAGGCCAAGGCGGCTCTGGCTTCCTGATCAGCCGAGCTAGTTTGATCCGCGAACGGGGCCTTACTTAGGCTCCGTTTGCTTTTGGAAAGGCAAAAAATGACTACGCAGGTCGACGATCTGATCGTTCAGGCGAAAGAACAGTTCGCGCAGGCTCACGATGCAGCAGCGCTGGAAAACGCAAAAGCCAAGTTTCTGGGTAAGCACGGCGCACTGACGGCGTTGCTCAAGGGGCTGAGTAAGCTCGAGCCGGAACAAAAACGCGCAGAGGGCGCACGCATCAACCAGCTAAAGCAGCAGGTGGAAGGCCTGCTCAATGCACGCCGTGCCGAACTTCAGCAGGCTGAGCTGGATCGTCGTCTGGCCGCCGAGACCATCGACGTCACCTTGCCCGGGCGGGGTCGTGGCTTCGGGGGAATCCACCCCGTCATCCAGGCATGGCAAAGGGTGGAAGCCATATTTCGTTCGATTGGTTTCGACGTGGCCGATGGCCCCGAAATCGAGAACGACTGGACCAATTTCACCGCCTTAAACAATCCAGAAAATCATCCGGCGCGTTCCATGCAGGACACGTTCTACGTCGACATGAAAGACGATCAGGGCCTGCCGCTACTATTGCGTACGCACACCAGCCCCATGCAGGTGCGCTATGCGCGCATGCACACGCCTCCCATCAAAGTGATCGCGCCTGGGCGTACCTACCGCGTGGATAGTGACGCGACGCATTCGCCCATGTTCCATCAGGTGGAGGGCTTATGGATCGCCGAAGATATCTCCTTCGCCGACTTAAAAGGCGTATACACGGATTTTCTGCGTGCGTTCTTCGAGACGGATGACCTTTCCGTTCGTTTCCGTCCGTCCTTCTTCCCGTTTACAGAACCGTCTGCCGAAATCGACATGATGTTCACGTCCGGCCCCAATAAGGGGCGCTGGCTGGAAATATCCGGTTCCGGGCAGGTGCACCCGCAGGTTGTACGCAACTTCGGCCTCGATCCGGAACGTTATATCGGGTTCGCATTTGGCTCGGGCCTCGAGCGTCTCGCCATGCTGCGCTATGGCGTCAATGATTTGCGCCTGTTCTTCGAGGGCGATTTGCGCTTTCTGCGCCAGTTCAATCGCTGAGCATCTGAGGCCCCTGCAATATGGTGGCCCGGCCCCTAACTCGACTGCCTGAATTACCGAGAACATCATGCTATTTCCTGAATCGTGGCTCCGTACTTACGTCAACCCTGATATTGATACCGACGAGCTGGCTCACCGCCTCACTATGGCTGGGCTGGAAGTCGAAGAGACTGCCAGTGTGGCGCCTGCTTTCTCGGGGGTGGTAGTGGCATTAATTGCCGACGTACAGCCGCATCCCAATGCCGATCGCCTTCGTGTTTGCCAGGTGGACGATGGCAGTGGCGCCTCCCTGCAAATCGTTTGCGGGGCTCCCAATGCCGCTGCGGGCATGAAAGTGCCCTTGGCTCGTGTCGGCGCACAACTCCCTGGAGGCATGAAAATTGGCCCGGTGAAGATGCGTGGCGTCGAGTCGGCCGGCATGTTGTGCTCCGCTCGTGAGCTGGGGTTGTCGCAGGATCATGCCGGGTTGCTGGAGCTTGCTGCTGATGCGCCGGTAGGCGAGGATCTGCGCAGCTATCTCGATCTGGACGATACGATTTTTACGCTCAAGCTCACACCGAACCGCGCTGACTGCCTTTCCATTCGTGGTGTGGCTCGCGAGGTCGCTGCGCTCACCGGCGCACCATTGCAGACGCCTTCCTACGAGCCGGTAGTGCCGACCCTGGAAGACCGCTTGCCCGTCAAGGTAGAGGCTCCCGACCTGTGCGGGCGTTTTGCCGGGCGCGTCATTCGCGGGGTTAATGCAAGGGCAGCGACACCCGAGTGGATGAAGAGCAAGCTCGAGCGCGCCGGCCAGCGGTCGATTTCTGCGCTGGTCGACATCTCGAACTATGTGATGCTTGAACTGGGGCGTCCCACCCACGTATTTGATATTCGCCGCATTCAGGACGGCCTGACGGTACGTTGGGCCCGTGAAGGGGAACAGCTCGAGCTATTGAGCGGCCAAGTGGTTCAACTGCAGCCGGACGTCGGCATCATTGCCGCAGGTGATACCGTTGAAAGCATGGCCGGCATCATGGGCGGCGAGGCCACAGCCGTCACGCTGGAAACGACTGACATCTACCTTGAAGGGGCATTCTGGTGGCCCGAAGCCATTATGGGCCGAGCGCGTCGCTATAAGTTCAGCTCTGAAGCCAGCCATCGTTTCGAGCGCGGCGTCGATTTCGAACACATTGTTGAAGATCTCGAGTACATGACGCGCCTCATCGTGGACATCTGTGGTGGCCAGGTGGGGCCGCTGGACGACCAGGTCATTGCACTGCCGGAGCGTGCGCCCGTGCGTATGCGCCTGGAGCGCTGCCGCCGTGTGCTAGGTCTGCCTCTGGAGCGCTCCGAAGTCGAAGACATATTCACACGCCTTGAACTGCCGTTCACGGTCGAAGATGAGGTCTTTGAAGTTCAGCCGCCCAGCTACCGCTTCGATCTTGTTATCGAAGAGGATCTCATCGAAGAGGTGGCGCGAATTTATGGCTTCGAGCGTATCCCTGATGTTCCACCGCGTGCGCCGGCCAAGATGCGGGCGGTGTCCGAGACGCGCCGAGGGCCACACGACCTCCGTTATCGCATGGCGGCCCTTGATTACCAGGAAGTCATCAACTTCTCGTTTGTCGAAGAGGCATGGGAGCGCGATTACGCGGGCCAGACCAATCCCATACGCTTGCTCAACCCTATTGCCAGCCAGCTGGCGGTGATGCGCACCAGCCTGATCGGTGGGCTGGTGGCTAACATAGCGCACAACATGCGTCACCGTCAGAGCCGGGTGCGCGTATTTGAGATCGGTCGTGTGTTCCTGCGTAACCCCGAAGTTCATGACGGCGCCTTGACGGTCGCCGGGGTGGAGCAGCCCGTACGGTTGGCGGCCGCTGCATGGGGGCCGGCCCTTGAAGAGCAGTGGGGTGTTCCGGCCCGCGCCGTCGATTTCTATGACGTTAAAGCGGATCTGGAAGCCCTGTTGGGTAAACGCGCGGCAGAGCTGCAATATGTCCCTGACACCCACCCGGCACTCCATCCCGGGCGTGCGGCCCGGCTGGAACTCGACGGCAAGATGATAGGTTGGTTGGGAGAACTGCACCCGCGCTGGGCACAGAAAGCAGAAATTGGTCAAGCGCCAGTGGTGTTCGAGGTCGATGTCGAGGCTATTTCGGCGGGTTCCATGCCGAAACTCGAGCGCTTGTCGCGTCAGCCCGTGGTTATACGCGATCTGGCGGTATGGGTCGATGCGTCGGCGTCCTATCAGGAATTGTTGAAAACGCTTACCCGCACCATCGCGTCTGATGCTAACCTAAGCGTGGTGCGGGACATCCGACTCTTTGATGTGTGGCGCGACAAGGGCGCCGCTGCAGAAGAAAAGAGTCTGGCGTTCCGCTTCTGGCTGCAGAATCCTGAAGCCACGCTTGCCGATTCAACAGTCGACGAATGTATGGCCACCCTGTTGCGGGCACTTGAAAAACATCATGGCGCACGTCAGCGTGCTTGAGACGGGCTGAAGGAATGTTTCCCATGACCATAGAGCGTACTCTCACCAAGGCTGAACTGGCTGAATTGCTGTTCGAGCGGGTGGGTCTGAACAAGCGCGAAGCCAAAGACATCGTGGACACCTTCTTTGAAGAGATCCGCGAAGCCTTGGCGCGTGGAACCGAAGTCAAGCTTTCCGGTTTCGGGAATTTTCAAGTTCGTGACAAACCGCCGCGTCCGGGGCGCAATCCCAAGACCGGCGAAGTCATTCCCATTGCAGCGCGACGCGTGGTAACGTTTCATGCCAGCCAGAAACTGAAAAGCGCCGTTGAACAAGCAGGTCGCTCCGTCAGCGAAACCTGACACCGGCGCACATAACGAGAATTGGTTCCAGGTCCATGAGCACGAGCGAAACTTCCGTCAATTTGCCTCCCATACCCGCCAAACGTTATTTCACGATTGGTGAAGTCAGCGAGCTATGCTGCGTCAAGCCCCATGTGCTGCGCTACTGGGAACAGGAGTTTTCCCAGCTCAAGCCGCTCAAGCGCAGAGGGAATCGCCGCTATTATCAGCACCACGAAGTTCTGCTGATCCGCCGGATCCGGCACCTTCTTTACGAAGAGGGTTTCACCATCAGTGGTGCGCGCAACCGCTTAGGCGATGCCTCCGATCGGGCCGCTTACGACCCGGAGGCTGCGGTACGCCTGAGTGCAACGGAGCTCCAAGCCTTGCGATCCGACCTCACCAGTATTCGCGATCGGCTTGCCGCCGCCCTGGCGGAGTCAGAAGCCGCACAGGGGGCGGAAGGCGATTTTCACCTTGCACCCTAACTAAGCTTGTTGAGCCTGCCGAGCGAGTCGGCAGGTCTCCTTATTGCGTAATCGGGCCGCCGGTGGCCGATCCAGAGGCCTGTGAGTCGGCAGATACCGGGGCCACAGACCCTTCGGCCCCGAATACGGCCATCTGGCCGATAAACAGAACGGGGCCATTAGGCACGCCCTTGGCTGCATCTTCAGCGGTCTCTAGTGTGATTTCCAGCAATTGGTCGTCTGCCAACGTACCCAACTGCGTGGCCGGCACCTGCACGGGGCGATTCGGGTCGATGCGGCCCAATAGCCTGGGTTCGGGTACACGCGCACTGCGGGTCCATAAGAGCGCCTGTCGCTCCGGCGGCACTTCCGTATAGACCAATGGCTGCATTACGAGGTTGCCTTCGGGACCTAGCGTGGCCGTCCATCCGGGTGTGCTGCTCGTGCCGGGTGCCTGCAGGATAGCAGCCCGGGTGGGCGCGACTTTGATGACTTGAACGGGTGGCGGTGGGGGCTCACCAGGCAGTGCGAATCCCACGATGGCGGCGGCCGTTGCGCAGATGGCGGTCAAGCGCCAAAACCATAACTTGCGTTGCAATACACGTTGCTGTTTACGGGCGTCGGGCGCCGTGGGCGCGACGGGCTTGTTCGGTGGCGTGTCGCTGGGTGGCGTGTCGCGGGGTGATGGTGAAGCGTGTTGGCGCGGCGGAGCTTTCCCGGCGACCGGAGCGGGCGCGAGCGCTGGTTTTTGGATGGGGGGCGCATCGTGTGCGCGTGGAGCTGTGGCCGCCTGTGACGGCTGACGCAGTAACTGGGGTCTGGGCGGTGGTGGCGGCGGGCCTATCTCCAACGTGCGCTGCAGCCGGTCGAGCAGGGCAGGTGAGGGCACTGCGGCCGGCAAGGCGTCCACTAGCCCAAGCAGTTCGTTCTCCCAATCAAGTGCGCAGCTCAATGCCTGGTCATCACGGCTAAGCAGAATGTGAACCTGAGCGCGTTCCTGTGGGTTGAGTAGGCCGCATACGTATTCAGCGACCCGAATAGCGTCATCGGTGGACAGTGGCGCGAGCTCGGTCTGCGTCATGAGGAAAGCTTCTCCAAATCCTTACGAACGGAGGCGCGGATCTCGTTGGGGTCGCGCCGCAACCACGCCGAAAGGCGGTTGTAGTCGGCACCGTGTAGGTAGGCGTGCGCGACCGCTTCGTAGGACAACGCTGAATCGCCTTGTGCCAACTGCGCCAGCCTGCCACCAACGTGTGTGGGCGAGGGCAGAGCGGGTGGACTGACGGGAACGGGATTATTGCGACGCAGGCGCCGGCTGTTGGCGACATGACGAAGCACGCTGTATATCCACGGCCGTGCCGCGCCCATACTCGCGTCGTACTGATCTGCGTTACGCCAGAGTAAAACGAAGGTGTCGTGCAGCAAGTCTTCTGCATCTTCCGGCAGCAGATGCTGACAGAGGGCAAGCATGCGTGGGGCTTCGTGTTCGTACAGCCGGTGAAAAGCCGCGTGATCGCCTCTGGAACAGGCGATCAGCGCGGCGGCATGATCGAACGGGGCGGCTTCCATGAACTCTCCGGTCGGCACCCGGATTACGGGCAAAAGCCCTTATTGTATGCGGTGTTCCGGTAATGCCGGAGTTCTGAAACCGCCGGTAATCAGGATTTCTCGATGCCGGCCTTCTGGATGACAGTGCCCCACTTTTCTGTCTCGGCACGCTGGAATTCAGCCAGTTCCTCGGGTGTTGACGTGACCGGTTTAGTGCCGGTCTGCTTGTAGAACTGCTGCGCTGTAGGCTGCTCAGTGGCCTTGGTCAACAGTTCATTCAGGCGTGCAACGATGTCACTGGGGGTTCCGGCGGGTGCGTAGGCGGCGAACCAATAACCCATTTCATAGCCAGGGACGCCGGCCTCAGAGATGGTCGGCACGTCCGGAGAGAGCGGTGAGCGCTCCGGCGTGGTGACGCCCAGTGCGCGCAGGCTACCGCTTTGCACTTGAGGCAGGCCGGTGGCCATGTCACTGATCATCATGTCAATCTGGCCGCCAAGGAGGTCGGTAATGGCCAACGGGTTGCTCTTGTACGGTACATGCAGAATTTCTACACCCGCCATCTGCTGCAGCAGCTCACCCGCAACACGGCTGCTGGAGCTGCCGCTGCCAAACGACAGCTTGCCCGGATTTTCCTTCGCCATGCGTAGGAAATCCTGAACATTCTTTGCCTCAGAAGAGGGATGCACGACCATGATCTGGCCGCCGGTTCCCAACAGAGTGATCGGCTCGAAGTCCTTGACCGGGTCGTAGCTCAGTTTCTTGTACAGGTGCGGGTTGGCGGCATGACTGGTGTTGGTACTGATCAGCACTCGATAGCCGTCCGGCTGAGCGCGTGCGACGTCGGCAGCGCCGATCATGGCACTCGCCCCCGGCTTGTTCTCGATGACCACTGTGGCACCGGACAGCTCAGTAACGCCTTGGCCGATGGCACGGGCCAATTGATCTGTAGCGCTGCCGGGGCCAAACGGCACGACGAACGTGATGTTGCGAGACGGGAATTCCTGCGCCATCGCGGTGCCTGTCGCCATCCACGGCAAGCCGGCAAGGCAGGCGGCCAGAAGCAGGTTGCGTCGAGACAGTTTTGTAGTCTTTATTGTCATTTCGTTCTCCTCTCAAGGGTGGTGAACATCGGGCAGATTCGCCGCGAGTTCGGGATGGACCATGACGGGAATATCCAACATGTGAAACGATAGTGCCTTCCCGTGGGCATCAAGGTTGAGTGCATCATTCACGCCGCCGTCGAGCACGCCCTCCATGACAAAATTCATGGCGGAAATGGTGGGCAGGACATAGCGTGTGACGCGACTCGGCTTGCGATGGGCAAACCACTTCCGAACAACCTCTTCGGTGACTTGTTCCACTAGCAAAGGGAACCATTCGTCTCGCCAGGCGATCACGCTGATATTGGAGGTATTCCCCTTGTCGCCGGTGCGGCCGTGGGCGAGTCGATAAAGCGGGACGGCCACTAGCTGGGTGTTGGCCTGAATGGGCTGCGTCATGCCAGGAAACTCCATGCAGCGGGGGCGAGTTCCCGTGGAATCAATGCGGACACGTTGTTGAGCCGGGGTTTGATCGACGTACGCACGCCGCCTCCCCCAGCAGGGCCGCAGGTGTAGAGCGCATTCATTTCCTGGAGCAGAGTTTGCGCTATCGCCCGGTCATCGTGAACGGCGGCAATTCGCAAACGGATGTCGCGTCGATCGCTAGGGGGGTGATCCGCCAGCATGTCGCCGGCATCGTCCGCCAATATGCTCATGGCGCCGATCAGATCTATACGCAAGCGTAGAGCGCTTCCGATACGCTTGCGGATGATGTCGGCCGCAAGCCGTGCGCGTGCCTCGGCTTGCAGACCGGCATACGAGATTTCAGCCTCGGCAAGCCAGCCGCCACGCAAAAAAATGTTGACCTTCAGCATGTCGGGGCGCGCGTGACCTCTTACACCTGATACGCGTACCTGATCCGGAGCGACTTCCGCCACCCTGATATTGCTGATGTCCGCCGTCACGTCAGGGGTGAGATACGCGGACGGATCATGCACTTCGTATAGCAACTGTTCCTTGACCGTTCGCGCATTCACACAGCCACCTGTATTGTGCGCCTTGCCGATAAGAATCCCGCCTTCTTCATCTATTTGCGCGATGGGAAAGCCCAAGCGGTGCATATCGGGGACTTCTTTCAAGCCGGGGATAGCGTAGTAACCGCCGGTGACCTGCGTTCCGCATTCCAGCAGATGGCCCGCCATGGTCGCCGAGGCGAGCACCCGCCAATCAGAAGGCGACCAGCCAAAATGTGCCATAGCAGGCCCTACCACGAGTGATGGGTCTGCCACGCGGCCGGCCACCACGATCTGTGCGCCGGCGCGAAGCGCCTGTGCAATTTCCTCTGCCCCCTGATACGCATTGATGCATACAACACGCTCCATTGAGAGCTGTTCAGGCAACACACCACACAGATAATCAAGCGCATCAGGGCTATCGAGCTGATCGCCGCCAAGCACGGCGATGCGAGGCGCTTGTAGACCCAGCTCAGCGGCGAGTTCCCGAATGCGGCGTGCGGCGGCAGGGGGGTTGGCTTGGCCGAAGTTACTTACGATCTGTATGCCGTGATCCATGCAGTCGGCCAGGCACGGGCGCAGCATGTCGGCAAGCAGAGGCTCGTACCCAGCGTCAGGGTCTTGGTTACGCGCCATTTGGGCGAGCGCCAAAGTGCGCTCTGCCAATGTCTCGAAGATCAGAGCATGCCCGCCTGTGTCAATGAGTGTTTTAACGACAGGACCGACACCGTCAATACGGTCGCCTGAAAAACCGGCGGCACACCCTATCTTGAATGTTTCCATCGTGATTTGTCTCCTTGCCGCGCGTAACGGATCCCACTCGCGTCGGCCCCTATGCGGATTCAGGTTACGATGCGGTAATTAATAAGTGAAATACAAATTAATTATCATTTGATAGAAAAAGCAGATGAATCTGTCATCGCGACAACTCAAAGCCTTTCTTGCTTTGGATGAGGAGAAAAACTTCACCCGTGCGGCACAGCGCTGCCATTTGACTCAGCCTGCCTTCAGCGCCCTGATTCAATCGTTAGAAGAGGCCTTGGGAGTCCGGTTGTTTGACCGTTCGACCCGTAAAGTTGAATTGACGCCGGAGGGCTTTCACTTCAAACAGTCGGCGCCTCGCTTACTTAACGACATTGAAGCCCTCGTTGGGGAAATGCGGGAGTTTGTATCTAAGCGCCGGGGGAAGGTGGCTGTCGCCGCGCTGCCTTCTCTGGCGGCGGGTTGGCTGCCCAGGATCTGCGCCCTGTACGCGGACGCCTACCCCGGGATTGAGCTGTCACTGCACGATGCGCTGTTGGAGCCGTGTCTGCAACAAGTCAAGGAGGGGGCGGTGGATCTCGCCCTGGCCGCAGAGGGTCGGGATATGAGCGGATTGGTGGCAGACCCCCTGTGTGAAGACCGTTTCTATTTGATTTGCCGACAGGATCACGTCTTGGCGAAGCAGCCGGAGATTCATCTGGACATGCTGGCAGGCGAGGGCATGATCCACCTGGGCAAGGGCAGTAGCATTCGTCAAAGCCTGGCGTCGCAACCCGCGTTGGAGCGCTTAGCGACATCCTACGAAGTGGATCATCTTGCCACCGTTACGGGGTTGCTGGTGGCGGGCTTGGGTGTGAGCCTGGTTCCGGGGATGACGCTGTTTCATTTTCGTCATCCTGAGCTGCGTATCGTGGCATTGGCTCAAGCGAGTGAAATCCGTCGCCGGCTGTATGTTGTGCGCCGCAGCAACCGCGGCCTATCGCAAGCGGCCACCGCTTTTTACGAACTGGTGATGAAAGAGCGCGATTCGCTCGCACCTGACGGGCAATTTGCCATTCGCGACACCCCATAATGTGGCGGCAAGACCCAGCTTGGCAGAGTGAGCGCAGCGGTGAAAAACGCTTTGCGCATATAGGACCGAAATGGTACTATATAGCTTCACTCAAGCAAGGAGTACTGGCAGCGATGCTGCGTGTCAGCAAGATCATCGATTACGGCACTTTGGTACTGACCCACATGGCGTCGGACCCGGAACGCATTTTCAGCGCAGCTGATCTCGCGGCGACGCTGGGGCTGGGGCAGCCGGTGGTAAGCAAGGTGCTAAAGACGCTTACGCAGCACGAAATCGTCAAGAGTACGCGTGGTGCGCGAGGGGGTTATGCGTTGAGCCGGCCCGCCGAAGAAATCAGTATCGCCGACATTATAGACGCACTTGACGAACAGCCCTTCGGCCTGACCGAATGCACCGCCACGCCAGGTACCTGCAGCGTCGAAGCCGACTGCAATATCCGCAGTAACTGGCAACGCATTAATGCCATTGTGCGCAAGACGCTGGAACAGGTTTCCATCGCAGACATGGTGAATCCCAGCACTCCCATAGAATTCATACCCGGCCGACGATCCTCTTCGAACCCGCCGGCCAAAGTCACGGCGGCATGCCCCACGACATGGAGTTTCTCTGAATGAGCAGTAGCGTAACCGACCCTATCGACTCCTTTCTGGATCGGGAGTATTCGGCGGGGTTCGTGACGGATATCGAATCCGTCACCTTCCCGCCCGGCCTGTCGGAAGACACGATCCGCAAATTGTCGGCCATCAAGAAAGAGCCCGAGTTCCTTCTGGAATGGCGTCTTGAGGCCTATAGAAAGTGGCTGGAAATGACGCCGCCGGAATGGGCCCATGTGCATTTCCCTCCGGTTGACTTTCAGGACATCAGCTATTACTCGGCCCCTAAAAGCAAGGCCGACGGCCCTAAAAGCCTCGATGAAGTCGACCCGGAATTGCTGCGCACCTACGAAAAGCTGGGGGTTCCGCTGCATGAGCGTGCTCGGCTAGCCGGGGTGGCTGTCGACGCCGTCTTCGATTCGGTTTCCGTGGCCACCACGTTCCGCAAACAGCTTGAGGAAGTCGGCGTGATCTTCTGCTCGTTCTCGGAAGCGGTGCAGGAGTACCCTGAACTCATCAAGCAGTACCTGGGCACGGTGGTGCCCCCAGGCGATAACTTCTACGCAGCACTGAATTCAGCGGTGTTTTCGGATGGCTCGTTTGTGTATATCCCCAAGGGCGTGCGATGTCCGATGGAGCTGTCCACGTACTTCCGCATCAATGCGTCCAATACGGGGCAGTTCGAGCGTACGCTCATCATTGCTGACGAAGGCTCCTATGTCAGCTACCTAGAGGGCTGTACGGCGCCGATGCGTGACGAAAACCAGCTGCACGCTGCAGTGGTGGAAATCGTTGCCCTCGAAGACGCCAAAGTGAAGTACTCGACCGTACAGAACTGGTATCCCGGCGATAAAGACGGCAAGGGCGGCATCTATAACTTTGTCACGAAGCGGGGTGAGTGCCGTGGCGACCGCTCGCACATATCGTGGACGCAGGTTGAAACAGGCTCCGCTATTACCTGGAAGTATCCCAGTGTAGTGCTGCGCGGCGACGATTCCGTGGGTGAGTTTTATTCGGTTGCGCTCAGCAATCACCGCCAGCAGGCGGATACCGGTACCAAAATGATTCACATCGGCCGCAACACCCGCAGCACCATCATTTCCAAGGGCATTTCGGCGGGTCGCGGTAGCAATGCGTACCGGGGTCTGGTGCGAATGACGCCCAAAGCCGAGAACGCGCGCAACTTCACGCAGTGCGACTCGTTGCTGATAGGTAAAAAGTGCGCGGCGCATACCTTCCCGGTAATGGAAGTGCAGAACCCCACTGCCAAGGTCGAGCACGAGGCAACCGCTTCGCGTATTGCGGAAGATCAACTGTTTTATGCCATGCAGCGCGGCCTGACGGCCGAAGACGCCGTGTCGATGATCGTCAACGGTTTCTGCAAGGAGGTTTTCAAGGAATTGCCCATGGAGTTTGCTGTCGAGGCGCAAAATCTGCTTGGCGTCAGCCTTGAAGGCAGCGTCGGTTAAAAAGGAAACATCATCATGCTGAAAATCAAGGATTTGCACGCCTCTGTAGAAGGCAAGCGCATACTCAACGGCCTCTCTCTTGAGGTCAAGCCGGGCGAAGTCCACGCAATCATGGGTCCTAACGGTTCGGGCAAAAGCACTCTGTCGCAGGTGTTGGCCGGCCGCGAAGACTATCAAGTCGAAAGCGGGCAGGTCGAATATCTGGGTCAAGATCTGTTTGAACTGTCTATCGAAGAGCGGGCGAGGGCGGGTATCTTCCTGGCATTCCAGTATCCCATCGAGATTCCCGGAGTGTCCAACGCGTACTTCCTGCGTGCCGCGCTCAATGCCGTGCGCCGCCACCAAGGGCTGGACGAACTCGACGCCATGGATTTTCTCAAGCGCGTCAAAGAGGAAATGAAGACGGTCGGGATGCGTGAAGAATTTCTCTACCGCTCGGTGAACGAAGGCTTCTCCGGCGGCGAGAAAAAGCGCAACGAAGTCCTGCAGATGGCCTTGCTCGAACCCAAACTGGCCATTCTGGACGAAACGGATTCCGGCCTGGACATCGACGCGCTGCGAGTCGTTGCAGACGGCGTCAACCGGATGCGCTCTCCCGACCGGGCGCTGATCGTCATCACTCACTATCAGCGGCTTCTTGATTACATCGTGCCCGATTACGTGCACGTGCTCTCCGGCGGCCGCATCGTACGTTCCGGTGGCAGCGAGCTCGCCCACGAGCTTGAAAAGCATGGGTATGCTTGGGCGAAGCAGCTTGAAGCCGAACAGAAGGGAGCACAGGCATGAGTTCAGTGCAGTCCTGGTTGGCCGATTTTTCTGCCCGCCATCAGCAACTGCCGGGCGCCAAGCTGCCGTGGCTGGCTGCGATGCGGCAACGCGCCATGGACCGCTACGCTGCAGAAGGTTGGCCTACGACCAAAAAAGAAGACTGGCGTCATACCTCGCTTGCGCTGCTTGAACAGGCGAACTTCAATACGCAGCCCCAGGCGGTCGATGCAAGCGATATCGTTCGCACGCTGCGTGCGGATGAAGACGGCCACTGGCTCGTATTCGTCGATGGCCGTTATGAACCCGCTTTAAGCGAACCGGGTTCGCTGCCTGCAGGGGTTCGCCTGGGGACGCTGGCAGATGCATTGGCGCATGAGGCCGATCTCGTGCAGCAGGCGTTTGGCAGCGAAACCGATGGCAACAGCACGGCCGCACTCAATCTTGGCCTGGCAAGTGACGGTGCCTTCGTATACCTGGCACGTGGGGCGGCTCTCGAAAAGCCGGTGCATGTCGTATTCGTAGCAAGCGGTGAAAACGTAGCTGTGTTTCCGCGCAATCTGTACGTGGCGGAAGCCGGTGCACATGGTCGTGTCGTGGAACACTACGTCGGTCGGGATGGCAATGTGTCATTTACCAATACCGTGTCTCGCATGCAGGTAGCGGCCGACGCCAATTTGAGCCACGTGCGACTGCAGCAGGAAGCACAACAGGCTTTTCACCTGGCCGACATCAATGTCGAGCAGGAAGCCAAGTCGTATTTCGCTTCGCACTCAATTTCTTTAGGCGCACGCCTGGCACGCCACGACATTGCTACCCGTTTCGATGGTGAACGGGCGGAAAGTCTGCTCAACGGCGTGTATTTCGCCAATGGCCAGCGCCATGTCGACCACCACACGCTTATAGGGCATGCGCAACCCAACTGCGTGAGCCATGAACACTACCGAGGCATTCTCGCTGATCGAGGCCGCGGCGTGTTCCGGGGCCGTATCCTGGTGTCGCCGGGTGCCGATGGCACGGATGCCATTCAGCGCAACGACAGCCTACTGCTGTCTAAGTTGGCGCGCACGGATTCCCGTCCCGAACTGGAAATCTATGCTGAAGATGTCCGCTGTACACACGGTGCAACGGTGGGCCAGTTAAGCGAAGACAGTCTCTTTTACCTGAAGGCGCGTGGCCTGGATGAAACCCACGCGCGCAATGTGCTGATTTACGCCTTTGTCCTGGAAGGGCTGGCGCGAATCGAAGCCGAGTCGGTTCGTAAAAGGGCCAGCCGGGCGATCCGCTCGTTGATGCCTGGCGCAGATATGCTTGAGGAGCTTGCATGAACGCACCCGCGCAAGGGAAAGACACTTCTGTCGGCCTAGCGGCGCGCGCTGCCGATTTTCCTATTTTGGCCCGGCCGGTGCATGGTCGCCGTCTGGCCTATCTGGATAACGGCGCTACCACGCAGAAGCCGCAGTGGGTCATCGATGCGCAAGCCCGCTACTACAGTGAATCCAATGCCAATATTCACCGTGGTGTGCATTGGCTGTCGCAGCACAGCACTGACCTGTACGATCGCGGTCGTGAGCGGGTAAGAAGTTTCCTGAATGCGGCTCACGCCGGCGAAATCGTGTTCACGCGTGGCACCACCGAGGCCATCAACTTGGTGGCATTCAGCTGGGGGCGCGTCAACCTGAAGGCCGGCGATGAAATCTTGCTAAGCGGCATGGAACACCATTCCAACATCGTGCCTTGGCAGATGGTCGCGCAGCAGACGGGTGCAGTCATCAAGGTTATTCCGGTGACCGACGACGGCGAGCTCGATATGGCCGCCTTCAGCACGTTGCTGGGTGACCGCACGCGTTTCGTTGGGGTGTGCCATGTGTCCAACGCGCTGGGCACCGTCAACCCAGTGGAAGAAATCATTCGCCAGGCCCGAGCCGTGGGGGCTGTGGTCTTGGTCGACGGTGCGCAGGCAGTGGCGCATCAGGCGGTAGATGTGCAGGCCCTGGGCTGTGATTTCTACGCATTTTCCGGCCACAAGCTTTACGGGCCCACAGGAATCGGTGCCTTATATGGCCGCAAGGAATTGCTCGATGCCATGCCTCCTTGGCAGGGCGGTGGTGACATGATCCACACTGTCAGTTTCGAGGGTTCCACCTATGCTGAAAGCCCTCAGAAATTCGAGGCCGGAACGCCGAATATTGCAGGCGTGATTGGGTTGGAGGCAGCGATAGCCTACGTGCAGGAGATCGGCCTGGATCGCATCGCAGCACACGAAGATGAACTTCTGAAATACGCCTGCGAGGCCCTCGGCGCCATTCCCGGCATGCGTTTTATCGGCCAGGCCAAGCAACGTGCAGGGATCGTTTCCTTTGTGGTGCAAGGCATCCACCCGCACGACCTTGGCACGATTCTCGATATGGAAGGGGTGGCCATTCGTGCCGGCCATCATTGCGCCATGCCGCTGATGACACGCTTTGGCTTACCCGGCACGGCACGCGCGTCGTTCGCGCTCTATAACTCTCGTGCGGACGTCGATGCGCTGGTAGCAGGGTTGCACAAAGCCCGCCGGCTGTTTGGAATGGAAATGGAGCGCAGTGCATGACTGGGTTTGGGGATTTACGGGAACTCTACCAAGAGGTGATCTTCGATCACAATCGCAGGCCGCGTAACTTTCATGCCTTGGAAGAAGCGACTCATCAAGCCGATGGTCATAACCCCTTATGCGGAGACCAACTTACCGTCTATGCGCGAGTGGTCGACGACAAAGTGGAAGAAGTCAGCTTCGTAGGTCATGGCTGTGCCATCTCGACCGCCTCAGCGTCACTGATGACGGAAGCAGTGAAAGGCATGTCGGTGGCTGACGTCGAAGCGCTGTTTCAGGACATGCACGCAATGCTCACTGAATCGCATCCCGATCGCGACCTGGGTAAGCTGGAAGTCTTGTCAGGTGTGCGGGAGTTCCCGGCGCGCGTCAAGTGCGCCACTCTGGCTTGGCACACGCTGCATAACGCGATCACCCGCGCGCGGGAAATCGCAAAAACCGAGTAACACATCATGATGCATCTCAAAAGCGAAGAGATCGAGGTTCTGCGGGATTGCCCGGCCGTGACCATTCCGTATGGCTCGCCGGTCACCATAGAGAAGGGCTGCATGGCGGTAATCACCCAGCAACTGGGCAGCAGTCTTACCGTGATGGTGCAGGGTAATCTCTATCGCGTCGAAGGCAGTGATTTCGACGCGCTGGGGCTCGAGGTTCAAGTCGAGGAACGTGTGGTTCCCGATGGCCCGGTCACGAAGGAGTTCGTGGAGAAAATGGCCTGGGAAGTCATGACGACCTGCTTCGATCCCGAGATCCCGGTCGACATCGTTAATCTCGGTCTAATTTATGGCTGCGACGTTATTCCGCTGGGAGACGAAACCTTCCGGGTGGAAGTTCGTATGACCCTTACTGCACCGGGCTGCGGTATGGGCACGATGATTGCCGAAGAGGCACGCAGCAAGATCCTAAATATTCATGGCGTGGAAGAAGTGGTAGTGGATCTGGTTTGGGATCCACCATGGAGCCGGGAAATGATGAGCGAATCCGCCCGCCTTCAGCTGGGCATGCTCTGATGCCAGGCTAAGCCACTGCGGCGTGCCGCTTCTCGCGCCAACACACAGGAGCGGACATGAGCGTAAAGAAAGGTTCTGCCATCTGGGAAGGCAGCTTCAAAGAAGGCAGCGGCAGCATCTCCACTGAGTCGGGCGCACTCAAGAAAGCATCCTATGGGGTTGCGGCACGGTTCAATTCAGAACCCGGCAGCAATCCCGAGGAGCTGATCGCAGCAGCACACGCCTCCTGCTTTTCAATGGCGTTTGCCTTGATGTTGGGCGAAGCCGGATTTGAGCCGGCGAGCATCGAAACAGAAGCCGCTGTGAGGCTGGAAAAAGTCGGTGACGGCTTTGCCATTACTTCGAGTCATTTGTCAGTGCATGCCCGAGTACCCGGTATTGGGCCTGACAAATTCACCGAAGTCGCAAATCACGCCAAGGCCGGATGCCCCGTGTCCAAGGTGCTGAACGCCGAAATCACAATGGACGCTACATTGCTAGCCGATTAAGAGGCAGGGCAGCCCCCGCCTGGACATCAGGAGGGGCGCCGCAACATAGACTCGTGGCGAGGCTGCGGTGTATGGGTGCCCGGAGGCGGGGGCGTGCCTGCATGAGCGCCTCTTACTTGCGCCCAACCGAGTGTTGCCCCGCGCGATACGGCTGCATATACCGCTGCATTTCTGTTATGGACATCCAGCCGCTGATAAAGCGTTTCTGTATGTGCCTTGGCCGTCGCGACAGAAATGTTCAATTCGCGTCCAACCTTCTTCATTGGGTACCCCCGGGCCAGAAGCACTAGCACTTCGTATTGGCGTGGTGTCAAGCCCAATAACTGGCTCTCTTTATGTGCGATAGAGCCGGGCTTGATGGGAGTGCTGAACTCAGAATCAACTGTTGTGCCGGTTGAGGCCGCTGCAGCTGACGCTGCTTGCGAGGCGGAGACATGGGCGGTGCCGGAGTCCCACCTCACTGCCTGATATCGAGAAGAATCTACAACTGGGATGGAGGCCGCGGACAGAGGCTTTGGGGGAGTGGTTGAAGCATGATGCCACCCTGGTGGGAAGCAAGTTCCGCCTGCCAATACCAGGTTTACCGAAGCCTGTAGTACTTCTGGGGGGGCTTCCCTGGGCACCGACCCCGCAACGCATGCCGGCAGGTTGTCGGGCGTAGCAGGCACATTATCTCCTTCGGAAAGCAGCAACATACGGGTGGGCGAGAAGCGTGTCAACGCTGCGGTCGCAAGTTGGCTTGTGCAGTGAGACGATGTCTGTGAAAGCAATAGCAGTTCGCAATTGTTGCCGTGCTCGTTCGGCGGCTCGTTAAGCGTGGTGTAGTCATAGCCTTCGATCGTCAACTGCGGTAATGCATCGTTCAATAGCTTACGCAAGCCGAGCCGGAAGAGGGGGTGAGGCTCGATGATCACAACGGTACGCATTTCTTTGTTCCTAATTCTGGTATCGCATTGAAGTGCTGCAGCGACTGTATTTAGAAACATGCGGGTACTGAGGGCATGTTGTCGGGCCGTGCGATGGCGGAGACTGAGCTTCGCGTTTGAACACGTTTCGCACTTCGTCTAGCGAATGATTGCGATAGTTCCGAACATCTCTACCAACCCATAAACCACTGGTATGGACGCATATCGTAGGCAAGCTTTTTGGCCTACACAAGACACTTGTCGGCAGAGGTAACGATCGGTCTTTTTCATGATCCAAGTCTCAATCATGTGTTTGAATCATCACCCTTCACGGGTTTCATGATGGGCATTCGAAACGGTGATTTTCTGGTTGTATATGGCTACCTGTCAGGGTGATCTCAATCTCGCATCGTGACTCCGGTTGCCGGCTGATGCGGAACTGCGACAAAGCCGTTGGGGTATTGGGCAGGACGTTGACAGCACCCGCTTGGCCGATCACCGACTTGCCGTTATGTCCCTCCTGAACGACCCGGACGCGGTAGTGCAAAGCTAGGTTGTGATCGCTTTGAATATAGGGCACTACGATGCTTGGGGGCGAGGACTGCACTGTCTCGAGCCAGACCTGTACATCAGAATCGGCAATCATTTCGTCGTCTCCGTTCTATCTTGTAACGTCACAAATGTTACATTGGTGAAGCTGGTTGATAAACTTTGAAATACGGGCGGGCGGAAAGCCCGCCCGCGCAGTAGCGCCTTAGTTGCGCTGATTCACGATGCCGACATTGCCCCAGCCGTTCTGCACCACCGTCGCGGTGTGGCCATTGCCTCTCATGTCAACCAGAGCCACGTTGCCTACGCCGCGCTGGTTGACGTTGGCAATGAGGTTGTGGCCGTCCTGACGGACGGAAGCATATTGGTTAGCACCGTTCTGGGTGATATCCGCCTCATTGAACGCGATACCGTTGCCGCGTTGATCGACGGTAGCGACGTTGCCTACACCACTTTGAGTGATATCGGCCTCTACCTTCTTACCGGTTTGGACAATACGGGCATCATGGCCCCAGCCGTCATTTTGTTTGATGAAGGCCCATTGGCTGCTGCCATGCCCGTAGTAGCCATACCCAGCGCCGCGGCTCTGATTCACTTGGGCATTGCTGCCGCTGGCTGCCTGATAGACTTCAGCCCCACCGTAATCGATCCGGGATTGGTTGATTGTCGCGGTGTTAAAGCTGCCAGGTGCATTAATGCGTGCCCAAACGCGGTCGCTTCGGGTCTGATCGATGGAGTGGTTATTGCCCCATCCTGATGTAACGATGGAGGCGCTGACATCAGAGCCATCGTTGTTGTATTGATCGATGACGGCGTGGTTCATGCTGCCGTTTTGTTCGATATAAGCGTCTGCCGCCATGGCAGCCGTCATACCGTAGGCCAACGTGATGCCCAGTGCCAGTGCGGATAATTTCACCTTCATGATAATGCTCCTCTTCATATTCAATACTCAGCTCGAAGGGCCGGTTGGATAGCGCCGCACAGGTGGCCCGGTACCCGTGCGATGCAGCCGGTCATGCCGGCATGCTCGGATCTAGCCTGGCGCGGCCTTTGCAGCCGCGGGCCTCAAGAAGACACAGGCTTCGATCCTTCTCCCGAATCGGGAGTCAGTTCCGTTTGGTTCACACCGTTGGTTGTGTGTTGAACCACGTCGTATACGTCGCTTTGTGCGGCAGCCAAATAGCGCTGGATAATGGGTGAGTTCCAGTCATCCGGGTTACGCAGACGCCAATTGCCATCCCTCAGTCCTTGTATGGTGAGATGAATGACTGCAGCCTCGATTGCTTCCTTCACACTCAGCTGCGCCGGCTCGTTGCTAGTGATGCCGGCTTCGAACTCAAACAAATCGGTGTAGTTCACAAACTTGTAGACGTTCGGGGTCAGCTCATACGAGAAGATGGTCTTGGTCGTCGACACCGAGTGCAGAATCGCGCCCGTGCGGATGTCGATGCTGCGCAGATTGATGGTTACCTGGTCCATCCGGTATTGGGTGGACGCACCCACACCGAGGAATCGCGCGCCGACACCGCCCGTTCTGAGATTGCTTTCGTAGGCGATGATGCCGCCATCAAGCAGTATGGAAGCCGGAATCAGCGGGGGCACGGCCGAAGGAGATGTCTCCTCCGGGTCGATGGCGCGCACTATCCGCCTTTCCGTCAGCAGCTCTTGCAGGCTTTCTCTTTCCACGGGGGTGTACCAGCCCGAATCCTTCAGGGCCTTGATCAGCATGGCCGCTGCACCCTGGGTCACCGAGGTTGAGAAAGAGCTGTCCGGTGACGGTTTGTACTGACCGGTTTGGTCGCGGAAGCCGTAGACAGCGGCCACCACCTTGCCGCGAGGCGGAGGCAGGCGCATAAGATCCCGAGTCGAGGGAGAGGGAGGGGTCAGCGTCGCTGCTGTGGTCGGCTGCACGGGGTCTCGGGGTGGTACAGCGCAAGCACCCAGGCTGCCGGCGAGGATAAGAACCGCTGTGCCGCGGGCTACTTTACGGCTCAGTTGGCCGCTATGTTGCTGGGTACGCGTCTTCATTGGCTGCTCACCATAAATGCTGTGGTGGCACCGGTCAGCTTGTCCGTGGTGGTCACGTTCAGCATGCCGTTGCCCATGTCGGCGATGTTGATAATGAAGTTGTCGGTCTCGAGATTGCCTGGGATCAGATTGCCGTTGGGGCCGATAATCTTCGAGGTCGCTGCGGTCGTAAGACGGTTGACGACTTGCCGCTCCAGAGTCTCGTTGAACTGCTCCAGGGGCGTTTTTTCCTCCATGCCGGCAATATCGTCGAGGCCGGGATCCGTATGGGTCTTCGTGGCGAGCGCTGAATTGAGCAGCACATGGCCATAAGCGGGGTTGCCGCCAAACGAAGGGTTGCGTGGGTAATAAATCAGCTCGCTGGCCATTGCCTGGCCGCTTAATGCGCCGGCAGCCAATAGCACGACGGCACGCAGGCGGTTGGGGCGGTGTGGGGACATGCTTGCTCCTCTTCATAGTTCCTCGGGACCCAAATCCGGGTTCCGCGTGGTAAGACGTTCGAGTTCTCGGCGCGAGATGTTCTTCAACACTTGATCCACGGCAATCTCGCTAATGCCGCGGGTGGCCTGACGTGCAGGCGGCAGAAAGATATGGAACATCCGTTGCTGCCCATACAGCACCCACACTTCGCTGCCGAAGCGGGCAGAGGGACGTTCATAAATAGAGATGGAATAACGCTGAGATTCCGGGTTGGTGCGCCAGAAGGTGGTGAAATGGCGGTAGAACTCCTTGCCTAACACCGTTACAGTTCGATTCACGACCACACCACTTAGCGGGTCGTCAAACATCCGTTGAACTTGCCGTTGGACCTCCTCTGGCGGTTCTTGCCTGGGGGCCTCGCTTTCTTGTTGATCCGCCTTCTGTGCCAACGCCGGGAAGGATTGCCCAAGCCCGACAGCTACCAGCAGCGCGGCGGATACACCCATCAGGCGGGTGGGACGCCATAGCGGGCGGCTGTGGGTGGCGATTCTCCACTGGAGAGAGGAAGAAGACCTGTTCATCGACGTCGTCCTGGAAAGATTGTTCTAACTTCCGTACAACCCGTCGCAAGCTGGAAATCACTTGTATGCGATGTATCTTAGGGAAACGTTTTCGGACGAACATGCGTATTTCGGCCGTAGGCGGCCTTCGGCTAATGTCCGAGTCAGTGGAACGATTTCCGCCGCTTGGCTTACGTCTTTGCGGGGATTGCAGGCGCGCTGAACCAGCTCATGAAGAGCAGGGCTCGGGCGAGAAGGCGCGTCGTCACAACTCTGCGGACGAAATGTCATAGTTGTATGCGCGCACAGAGCAGGATCGCCGCGTTCCCCGCTACTGATGGCTGAGCGGGTTAACCCCGAGGAGTAAAAAAAAGGGGAATTGATCGTGGAGATCAGGCGCTGCCGAGACGGCGTGCGAACATCGCAGCGCGTCCGCGGTTACTCACGTCAAGCTTGTCGAGGATTGCGCTGACATGATGGCGGACCGTCCACTCGGACACCTGCAATTGGCGGGCGATTTCTTTATTTGTGAGCCCTTGAGCCAGGCTGCGGAGAACTTCGGCCTGACGTTGCGTCAGGCCCAGCTGCATGAGGCTTTCGATATCCGGAAGGTCGTCGGGAACAGGCGTCGCGGCGCTGCCTGGTTGTTTGTTGGCAAGATACAGACTGCGGATCAGATCCATGACGACTTCGCGCTGATCGAGCGCAGCCTGTAAGCGGGCTGCATCGTCATTTTGGTTTTCGTCGGTGTCGATGGCGGCAAACCAATGGGCGGTTATGCCTCGTTCCTCCATAGAGACCACCAGGAGAGGTGAGCTCGCACCATTCGGCGTGTCAGCGGTGGGAGACGACTGATTTGTAGTTGTCAGTGCTGAAGTGGCCGGCGTTTCCGGGGCCACGATATCAATAACGGTGAGCTCTCCTGCCTGTGCCAATCGCTTGTCTGCAAGCGGGAGCAGATTGCGTGGGTCGTCCGACGTATAGAGCGTGACGCTGTCATGTAATTCGGACAGTACGTGCTCCAGTGCAGCGCGAACTCGAGGGTGGTCGTCTGCGAGGATCAGCAGCTTTTTTTTCGCGGCCGTCACAACGGGGTGGTCCTCCGGGGGGTCGTATCGATACCGACTTATTCAAATTTCGACGATTTGGATACAATCAATCACCAATATAACAAGATATCACCACTAAATACGCCGACACGTGGGCGAAGCTAGGGAGGGTGGCATGTTGAGAGACAGTCCGGAAGCCGGCGCAGATGCATTGCGGAGGTTCATCGAAAGATTCCGCCAGGACGCCAGTTTTCACGATCTCGTGCGTAATGATATTCACGCCGCACTGGCGGAGGTCGGCATCACCGTGCCCCGGGGCGTCAAAGTGGATTTTGCATCGGATATGGCAGTGGCTCTTAACATGACCCTCGACTCTTCACCTTCATCCGGTAACGGCGCAAGCGTGCTCGATGATGATGAACTCGAGAGCGTAGCCGGGGGTGTCGACGCCTGCCCACGCCTGGAAGACATCGCCCGTTTTTTACGCGTCTTCAAATATAGCCAGGCATGAGCCGCCTGTTTCGACAGGCAGCCTTAGACAAGATCACCCGCCCCGATCAACTTGATCAGGTGGTGAATGTGGTGCGCCCCCTTCATGGCTTGGGGGTTGCGGTCGTTCTCATTGTCATTGTGGCGGGCCTGACTTGGGGCGTCTTCTCGACTGCGCCCGTGTCAGTGCGGGGGCAGGGCATACTTTTGTCGGCACAGGGTGTCGCGATAGTGACTGCGCCGGGTCAAGGGCGTGTTGAGCACATTGTTGCCCAGGCGGGTGCGAAAGTGCGCGCTGGGGAAACCGTCGCATTGTTAAGCCAGTCCGCTACGTTGGATGCACTGACGGCAAAGAAAGCACAGCTGGAAGGCGCGCGTGGTGTGCTCGACGCGCGGCGTGCGGAATACAAGCTCTATCGTCGGATGCAGGATGAACTGCTTGAAACCAAACGTCTGGCCTTATCCGAACAGCTCGAAAATCTGCTGGAACAACAAAACGTGATGCTTGACCGGCATCGTAGCCTGCAAACTCTAATGGCAAAGGGCTTTACGACGTCCAGTCGGCTCAATGAGGCGCAAGTCCAACTGGCCGAATTGCAAAACCGGATCGCCGAGCTGCGTAACGAGCGCGTCGAGCTGACACTGAAGCAAGCGACGGATGACGACCAGAGGCGGCGAGAAATTCGGGAGGCAGAGCTGAATGTCCGGGCGCTTGAGCATGAACTGCTCAACATGGAACGTGATTATGAGCGTCGGCGTACGCTGTTTTCACCCGTCGATGGCACCGTGGTCGAGCTCGATGTCAATCAGGGGGACCTGGTGACAACCGGGCAGATCATCATGCGTTTGCTACCGGCCGGCGCACCCGATGCCGGCATGCTACGAGCGATTGTTTTCGTTCCCAACGAGGATGGCAAAAAAGTGAAGCCGGGTATGGAGGCTCATATCATGCCGTCCACATCACGTTTGCAGAAGGATGGTTTCATTCGGGGCGAGGTGCTGAGCGTGGCTAGGATTCCTTCAAGCAGGGAAGGGATGATGCGTCGGCTCAATAATGCCGCCCTGGTAGATACATTGTTGCGCACCGGTGCGCCATTCGAGGTGGAGCTCGGGCTCCAGGCCGATAGCGCGACGCCCAGTGGCTACCGCTGGTCGTCCGGCAGGGGACCGGATATCAGCATCGATGTCGGCACCATGACTACGGCGGATATGGTCGTAGAAAGGCGGCGAGTCATCAGTCTGGCCTTACCGGTATTCGACTACGTACTGCGCTGGATGGGTATGCAATGAGTTCACGCCGTGTCAAAACCCCCACCATCCTGCAAAGTGAAGCGCAGGAATGTGGTGCTGCGGCACTAGCCATGGTGCTTGCCTATCACGGTTGCTGGCTTCCCTTGGAGACACTGCGGATCCAATGCGGTGTTTCGCGTGACGGCAGCAAGGCCGTCAATATTCTGAAGGCGGCTCGCAGCTTTGGCTTGAACGCAAGGGGCATGCGCTTGGAGCCACAAGCGCTCGGCAGCCTCACGTTGCCGGCCATCCTGTTTGTGGACATGAACCATTTCGTGGTCCTCGAAGGCTATGAGCCCGATTGGGTGTACCTGAATGACCCTGCAACCGGCCGCCGCAAAGTCAGTGCGGCCGATTTCGATGGCATGTTCAGCGGCATTGCGCTGGTTTTTGAGAAAGGCGAAACTTTTCAAAAAAGGGGCAGACCGCAGCGAACGCTGGCGAGCGTACTCAACCTGGCTCGAGGTTCCCTTCCTGCGCTCCTGCTTATCCTGTTGCTGGGTGTGCTGCTGGTCACGGTGTCGTTGTTCATCCCGGGGTTTAACCGGGTCTTTATCGACTATGTCATTATCGAAGCGCAGCGCGCCTGGCTACCACCTTTATTGATTGCCATGGCAGCGGCCACCGCGGCACTCGGGTTCGCTACCTGGGTGCGTGCGCAGCTTATCACTCGTCTGAACATCAAGCTGGGTATGGTGCTGGGAGGCGAGCTTACGTGGCAGGTGCTGCGTCTGCCGTCTTCCTTTTTTGCGCAGCGTCATGCGGGGATGGTGAGTGCCAGATTGCCTTTGGCCGACCAGATTGCAGACCTGGCGTCCCAACAATTGGCGCGTTTTGCAGCCGGCCTGACGACGCTGGTGTTCTTTACTGCGCTGATGCTGCAATACCACCTCGTTCTGACACTGGTATGTGTTTTATTGGGAGGCGCAAATGCTCTGGTATTTGCCTGGCTCCAGCGCAAGCTGGGGGAGTCCTCCGAAAGCATTGCGCTGCATTCGGTGAAGATGAACGGCAGGGTCATGCAAGGGCTGCAAACGATCGAAACGTTGAAAGCCACTGGTGCAGACGGAGTCTTCTTTTCGCAATGGAACGGATTACAGGCCTTGTTCGTCAATGCTCAGCAACGAGTGGTGCATTTGCAGACATTATTGGGTTCCTTGCCGATACTGACCGCGGCGCTGACCAGTGCTGTGGTGCTCACCCTCGGCGGCCTTTTTGTCATTGATGACGAACTGACGGTCGGGATGCTGGTTGCCTTCACTTTCATCGTGTCTTCCTTCACGAAGCCGGTGGAGGAACTGATGGAAATTGCCGGGCTGCTGCGCGCCGCACAAGGGCCAATGGCTCAGATAAATGAAACCCTGCAACTTCCGGTGGCGCGGGAGTTTGATCGCTGCGAAGCGACTGCTCAAACCGAACGAATGCCGGCCCGCCTGTCTGGGCGCGTGACGCTGCGCGACGTGAGTGTTGGCTACGCGCCGCTCGATCCTCCGTTGATTCGGGCGTTGGATATCGAGTTGAAGCCGGGTAGCCGGGTGGCATTAGTAGGAGGTTCCGGCAGCGGAAAAAGCACCATAGGGCGGTTGATCTCGGGGATGCTGGAGCCAAGCAGTGGTGAAGTGCTGTTCGACGGCAAGCCGGCATCACATTGGCCGCGGCAGACGTTGCGCAGCTCGCTGGCCGTGGTCGATCAGAATATTGTCCTGTTCGAGGGAACCCTGCGGGAAAACCTAACCCTCTGGGACGATTCCATGCCGTCCGAGCGGGTGGTTCAGGCCGCGCAGGATGCCATGATCCATGCAGAGATCATGAGCCGCCGAGGTGGTTACGACGGCAGGGTCGAAGAGGACGGACGCAATTTCAGTGGGGGCCAGCGGCAGCGCTTGGAAATCGCCAGAGCGCTTGCTGGGAACCCTTCTATCTTGATCCTTGACGAAGCCACTAGTGCCCTGGATACGGTC
>JAJUGV010000142.1 GCA_029265795.1 Alcaligenaceae bacterium | reverse complement strand
ATTCCAACAGAGGTCAAGGTGGAACTCATCAACCGGCTCTCGGCAGCCGGCTTTGCCAATATCGAGACCACCTCCTTCGTTTCGCCTAAATGGGTACCGCAAATGGCGGACAACGCTCAGGTGATGGCTGCTATCGAGCGCCGGCCGGGCACGATCTATTCGGTACTAGCGCCAAATATGCGTGGATTTGACGCCGCGCTGGCTGCCGGGGCCGATGAAGTCGTAATTTTCGGCGCCGCCAGCGAGGCTTTTTCGCAGGCCAATATCAATTGCAGCATCGCCGAGTCCATCGCACGGTTTGAGCCCGTCGCCGAAGCAGTGAAAGCCGCCGGGCTACGTCTGCGCGGCAGCATCAGCTGCGCCCTGGGCTGCCCCTATCAGGGCGAAGTCGACCCGGCGTCCGTGGTCGAAGTGGCGCGCCGTTACCTTGAACTGGGCTGTGACGAAATCGACATCGCCGACACAATCGGCGTCGGCACACCTGCTCGTGTTGATCGCGTCATGAAAGCCGTTACTGAAGTCGTCGACCCTGCACGGATCGCGGGGCATTTCCATGACACTTACGGCCAATCATTGGCGAACATCCTAGCCTCGATGCAGGCCGGCATCTCCATTTTCCATACCTCCGTTGCCGGCCTGGGCGGCTGTCCCTATGCCAAGGGAGCGACGGGCAACGTAGCCACGGAAGACGTGGTCTACATGCTCCATGGTATGGGAATCGAGACCGGAATCGACCTGGATGCAGTGGTTGAAATCGGCCAATGGATTTCAGCCCACCTGGATCGTAAGGCGGCAAGCCGTGCCGGCAACGCCCTGGCGGCACGCAAGGCGGCCTGACGGTATGCACGCTGATACTCCCCTCGCCGACGGGCAGTCCCCAACCGCACAAGAACACAGCAAACTGCTGGAGGAAATCGGCCCCCTTCCGCTAGAAGGCCCAGCCTGGCCCAGGCGAGTGAAATGGCTGGCTTGGGTGGTGCTGGCTCTGGTCGTCTTCCGGTTGGCCCAAACGGCCGCCAGCCCCGCCGGCGAAATGGTGAGTACGGCAATCAAGGTCAGCTTGGTGATGTGTGTCGTGGGGCTGGCGGTCCTGGCGCGCTACATGCACACATCCGTGACCCGTATTACAGAGAAAGGCATCGAACAGACGTGGATGGGCCGCCGCGAGATCGCCTGGGACGATATTTCATTCGTGAAATTCATCCCGCTCATTGCGTCGAAGAAGCTGATTTGCTTTACGAAACGTGGGCGCCCCGTGACGTTTCAGGCAGGTAGCCGCGAACTGGAAATTGCCTTTGCGCGCATCGCGTTGGTGTACCGCCGACACTGAGCCGGCGGCACCCATCGGCTGAGGGCCGTTTAGCGAATCGGCAAGGCGTACATCAGCCCCCCTTCGGTCCAGAGCGCATTGAGCCCGCGCTGAATCTTCAGGGGGCTGCCCTGCCCGACGTTGCGTTCGAAGCTCTCGCCGTAATTGCCGACCTGTTTGACGATGTTATAGGCCCAAGACTCATCAAGCCCCAAGTTCTTGCCCGCGCCTTCGGTAACCCCCAGTAGCCGCCGCACATCGGGGTTTGTGCTGTTCTCGCGCATCTCATCTACATTGGCCATGGTGATACCCAGCTCTTCGGCCGCCACCATGGCATGTAGCGACCACTTCACGACATTCAGCCAGGCATCGTCACCTTGACGTACGTAAGGCCCCAACGGCTCTTTTGAAATGATTTCGGGCAAAACAACGTAATTATCCGGGTTTTCGAGGCGGGAGATGCGGATGGATGCCAGGCCCGAGGCATCCGTACTGAAGACATCGCAACGCCCCGACGCAAAAGCACCCACGACCTCGTTGAACTGGTCAAACACAACCGGCTTGTACTTGATGTTATTGGCTCGGGCCCAATCGGCCATTGTGTTCTCATTAGTCGTGCCTTGCTGCATACACACCGACGCATCGTTCAGCTCTTTGGCACTCTTGACACCCAAATCTTTGGAAATCAGAAACCCTTGGCCATCATAGAAGTTAATGCCGGCATGGATCACGCCTAGAGCCGTATCCCGCTGCTGAGTGACCGTGGTGTTGCGCGCCAGCATATCGATTTCGCCCGATTGCAGCGCCGTAAAACGTTGCTGAGCATTCAGCGCAACCGCTTTGAACTTGGAGGCGTCGCCAAAAACCGCGGCAGCCACTGCTCGGCATAAGTCGACGTCCAACCCTTTCCACTCGCCCTTGCTGTCGGGCGCAGAAAATCCGGCAAACCCAGTGGTGACGCCACAATGCAGCTCGCCACGGTCGCGAACAGTCTGCAATGTATCGGCCTGTGCGGCAGACAGGCCGCCGGCCAGGGCCAGCATGCCCACACAAATGGTTTTCAGCTTGAACATGAATTTCTCCACTATGAACGGGACCAACGGTGAACGAATGACGAGTTTCCTGCGATAGTACAGCAGCAAGATCATCCCTTGAGCCCGCTGAGCTCATGGAGATTGAGTGTCGTCATCCACTCCACGAATGTGCTGACCGCCTTGAGCTTGCTGCGCCCCTTTCGCACACACAAAAAATAACCTTGGCGGGAAAGCTCGGGCGTCGCTATCGGCTCCACCAGCTCATTCGCCCGTAAGGCTTCCGTCACGAAGCAGCGCGGCACCAAACCCACACCGAATCCCAGTTTGGCCGCAGAGATGATCAAGTCGTATTGGCCGAAATGCGATCCCAAATGGGCGGTGGCCGTCGGCAAGCGGCGCACCTTGAACCACTCCACCCAAGCATGGGGGACATTGAAGTGCTGCAACAACGTGACGCCTGGAAAATTTTCCACCTTATGCAGCTGCCACTGCTGCGCATATTCGGGCGTACACACTACCGCCTGCTCTCGCCCGATCAGGTAATGGGATATGGTGCCCGGCCACTCGCCTTCGCCAAATTGTATGGCCACATCCAGGTGTTCGCTTTCAGCAAAATTATGGTGATGTTCGTAAGGGGCGAAGTGCACACGGATGGAGGGTTGCGCCCGGTAGAAGTCTGCCAGCAGAGGCAGCAGCAGACAGGTGGCCAAGGTAGGAGGCACAGAGATAGTCACGTTCTTCTTCTGCCCGCGACCCGAGGTGATGTGCCCACTGGCGTCTACCAGAATGCGCAAGGCTTCCTGCACTTGCCCAAGGAAATAGACACCCGCATCCGTCAGTACCAGCCGATTGTTCTGGCGCGTAAATAACGGCGTACCCAAATAGGCCTCAAGGCTTGCCACCTGCCGGCTGACCGCACCCTGGGTCACGAACAACTCGGTCGCCGCCTTGGTGAAACTCGAATGCCGTGCCGCCGCCTCGAAGGCCTGTAGTTCAGTGATAGTTGGACAAATCTTTTTCATTGCTGTCGCCTGCCTCGCGGGGGGGCATGAGGATCTCTCATGCATGCATTAGGTTTTATGGTTTGCCCGCGTCGCCCCAGTTTCCTATGCTGATTTGTTACTGAATGCACTACCAACATGCATCGACTACAGGAGGCAAACCCGGATCATGGACGTCCCGACGATTTCAAAAACGGTATTCAAAAATTGCACCATCCTCGATCCGGAGTCAGCGACGCTGATAGCCAACAAGACTCTGGTCGTCGAAAACGGCCGCATCCAGTCGATTTCGGATGATAGCGCGTCAGCGCCTGATGCCATCGACGCTGCGGGTCTGACCGTCATGCCTGGAATGATAGATTGCCACGTGCACGTCATTGCATCGGACATGAACCTGGGGCGCAATGCCCTGATGCCGAATGTGCTGGTCGCATTTCGCGCCATTCCGATTCTGCAGGGCATGATCGACCGCGGATTCACTACGGTCAGGGATGCCGGCGGCGCTGACTACTCCCTCGCTCAGGCGACGGAAACCGGCCTGGTCACAGGCCCACGCATCTTCCCTTCGGGCCGGGCCCTGTCGCAGACCGGCGGGCACGGCGATTTTCGTGCGCGCAACGACGTTATCGAACCTTGCGCCTGCTCGCAGAAAATCGGCTCCATTGCGCGCGTAGTGGACGGCGTAGACAACGTACGCAAGGCGGTCCGCGAAGAAATTCAGAAGGGCGCGACACAGATCAAGATCATGGCCTCCGGCGGCGTCGCCTCACCCAACGACCCCATCCATTTCCTGGGCTACTCGGAAGACGAGATACTCGCCATCGTTGAAGAGGCAGGCAATGCCGCCACTTACGTGATGGCCCATGCGTATACGCCCCAGGCTATTCAGCGAGCCGTCAAATGCGGGGTCAGAACCATCGAACACGGCAATCTGCTCGATGAGGAAACCGCCAACATCATGGTGGAACACGGTGCTTTCCTCGTACCTACCACCATCACCTACGATGCGCTCTTCAATGACGGCCCTCGCTTCGGCTTCCCCAACGAACTCATGCATAAGATCGACAGCGTACGCAGTGCCGGCCGGCGCGCCTTGCAGATTGCCCACGACGCCGGGGTGGAAATGGCCTTCGGCTCCGATCTGCTGGGACAAACGCACGAGCAACAGGCTAACGAGCTGAAGATCCGCGCAGACATTCTCGGCAATGCCGAGGCCATCCGTTCAGCGACTACGACTGCAGCCAAAGTTTTGCGACAAGAAGGCCTACTGGGCGTCGTTAAGGAAGGCGCCTATGCCGACCTGCTCTTCGTTGAAGGTAACCCGCTGGAAGACATCACCGTACTGATGAATCAAGGCAGCAAGATCAAAGCCGTTATGAAGAACGGGGAATGGGCCAAGAATCAGCTGACTCCCTGAAAGCAGCACCCTGCAGCACACCATCCGCAAAGGAGAGAAAACCATGAGCAAGAATCGACGTCACATGCTGGCCGCCGCCGGCCTGGCATCCTTGTTAGCGCTACCCTTGTCGTCCCACGCACAGGCGCAGAATGAATTACTGGTAGGGGCGATGACCCCTGTCACCGGCGCCGGCGCTCCTTACGGGGGCAACATGCTGAAAGCGATGGAAATCGCGGCAAAAGAAGTGAACGACGCCGGCGGGATGGCCGGCCGCCCGCTGCGCCTGATTTCCGAAGACACGCAAACCCAGCCACAAGCGGCTGTCCTGGCTGCCAAGAAACTCATCGAGATCAACAAGGTGCAGGCGATCCTCGGCACCTGGGCCTCGGGCGTTTCACTGGCGGTAGTGCCCTTGACCGACGCCGCCAACCTGATTCAGATGAACGTCTCGGGTGCGCCGGCGCTGTCGACTGTCGACGAGAAAGACCTGGTATGGCGATTCCAAGCAACGAACGATCGCTTTGGCCGGGCCTTTGCCGAAATTGCAGAGAAACACGGCTTTAAACGGCCTGCCACCATGGCGTTCAACAACGCATCCGGACGCGGCAACACCGACGGCTTTATCAAGGCCTGGGAAGCCAAGGGAGGAAAAGTGCTGGCCAACGTGGTGTATGAACCCAACCGCCCCAGTTATCGCTCTGAACTCCAGCAGGTACTGGCTACGAACCCCGATGTCATTGTGATGGGCTCTTATCTGCCCGACACGACAATCATCCTGCGCGAATGGTTCCAGTCCGGCGCGGAAAACGCGTGGATCATACCCGGCTGGGCCGCCAACCCCGAGTTGGTGGAAGCGCTTGGCAAGGAAGCCACTGAAGGCGTCATCGCCGTTGACACTGTCTCCAATACCGACGCAGAAAGCTATAAGGACCTGAGCGAACGCTACCGTGAAGCTACAGGCCAACAGCTGGCCGATAACGTTTACGCTGCCATGACTTACGACATGGTGATCAGCCTGGCTCTGGCGGCGCACAAGGCCGGCCCCGACGCCACGCCGCAGCAGATCAGCGATCAGATTCGCGCCGTCTCCAACCCTGAAGGCGAAAAAGTGTACTCGTACGCACAAGGCAAACAACTGCTGGATGAGGGCAAGGAAATCAACTACGAAGGCGCGTCAAGCCGGCTGGACTTCGACGAATACGGCGACTCCAACCCTGATTTCGGCGTGTACGTCATTAAGGATGGCAAGTTCGACCGCATCGACACGATTTCGCTCGACAAATAAACCAACAGAGGGCCGCAG
The DNA here is from genome assembly GCA_029265795.1 of Alcaligenaceae bacterium. Taxonomy (GTDB): domain Bacteria; phylum Pseudomonadota; class Gammaproteobacteria; order Burkholderiales; family Burkholderiaceae_B; genus Yanghanlia. The sequence goes on along the minus strand of JAJUGV010000142.1, from coordinate 731 downwards.
CACACTATGTCCAGCATCTACTTAATCAACCTGATTATTAATGGTCTCATCGAAGGGATGGTCATTGCATTGCCCGCCCTGGCGCTGACCCTGGTGCTGGACATTTCCAAGTTCCCCAACGTCACGGTGGGCGACACCATGTCGGTGGGGGCGTATGCTGCGCTGGCTTTTCAGTCCATCGGCGTCCCCTCCTTCTTTCTTTCCGTGGGGGGCGCCATGGTGGTCTGTATGCTGATCAGCCTAGCCACCTATTATTTCGTTTTCCGCAAGCTGACGCGCGCGCCGATGGTGGTGAATCTGCTCGCGTCAGTCGGGCTGGCGTTCATGATGCGCAGTGTTTTGCAGCTGAATGTTTCAAGCCAGCCTCAAACCTATGATTTTCCACTGGTTCGCGCATGGAACTTCAGCGGCATCCGTATCCTGCCGACCGACCTGTGGGTGCTGCTCACCACTATTGTTACGCTGGCCATCGTATTTTCCATCTTCCGCTACACAGACCTGGGGCGCCGGCTGCGCGCGATCGCCGACAACCCCGAACTGGCTCGGGCAAGCGCCATCCGCCCCAAATACCCGATCTTTTTTCTTTGGTGCCTGTTTGGCGCCCTGTCGGCGCTGGGGGGTGTACTTATCGCATCTAAGAGCGTGCTATTGCCTGAGTTCGGATGGGAATTCATTATTCCCGCATTCTCGGCGGTAATTCTCGGCGGTATCGGCAATCCTGTTGGGGCCGT
>JAJUGV010000011.1 GCA_029265795.1 Alcaligenaceae bacterium | reverse complement strand
GTAAGCTGGGAGGAAACTTGCATGACAGGAGGATAAAAATAATAGTGGCCACGAACGGGCCATAACAGGCGGATTCTACCATCCTGCTATCACTCACGAGGACGAAGAGAACGAGCTGAAAGCCAAAGTTTCACCGCCCCTAAGTTATTGGCTTATCATAGATTTACTAAATGTACCGTTGTAAGAACACGTCAGTCTGCCATGCCCCTCCTGCTATACTCTGCCCGCCCCAACCCTAGAACGTTGCCATGAAACTTATTGGTTCGTTGACAAGCCCTTACGTTCGCAAAACGCGTGTCGTGCTGGCCGAAAAAAAGCTGGAGTACGAATTCGTTCTGGAGGATGTCTGGGCTGAAGATTCCGTCGTCCAGCAATACAACCCGCTGGGCAAGATTCCCTGTCTCATCATGGATGACGGCGGCGCGTTGTTCGACTCCCGCGTCATAGTCGAATATCTAGACACCCTTTCGCCGGTCGGACGCCTGTTGCCGCAACAAGGGCGCGAGCGCGCCGCGGTCAAGTGCTGGGAAGCCATTGCAGACGGCGTACTGGACGCCGCCGTGGCCATTAATATCGAAAACAATCGTCGCGAACCCCAGTTCCGTAGTCAGGCTTGGATCGACCGCCAGCTGGGCAAGATCAATGCGGCGCTCGACCACATGAATCGCTCGCTGGAAGACCAACCCAACTTCTGTATGGGCGTGAACTTCAGCCTTGCCGATGTCGCAGTGGGTTGCGCGCTGGGCTATTTGGATTTGCGCAACGAAGAACTCGCTTGGCGGCAACACTACCCTAACCTGCAAAGGCTGGAAGAAAAGCTGCGTACGCGCCCTTCTTTTACGCAAACAGCCCCGTCTCGTAAATAAGGCCGGCGCGAACACTAGGCGGCGAGGCTGTTTCCTGAACGGCTCCCTCAGACGCCGAAGGCCACCGCCGACTTGTAAAGCATGTAGCCGGCCAGGGCGAACAGCAACATGGCAAACACCCGCTTGAGCACCGCTACAGGCAGGCTATGTGCGCATTTGGCGCCCAGAGGCGCGGTCAGCATACTGACGACAACAATGCCCAACATCGTAGGCAGATGAATATACCCGAACATGCCTGCTACGCCGGTTTCCATGGATAGTCCAGACGCGACATAACCGGCACTATTGGCTATTGCGATGAAGAACCCCAGTGCTGCAGACGTCGCCACGGCATTGTGGATCGGCACATTGCTACGCACCATAAAGGGAACAGAGAGAAATCCGCCGCCGGCGCCCACCAGGCCGGACAGGAAACCAATGAGCACGCCGACTGCCGAGGTGACCAGTTTTCCTGGCATGCTACGCTCAGCAGCCGGCTGCTTGCCCCACATCATACGACCGCCCGAATAGGCGACGAAGCATGCAAACACCAGTGACAGCCAGGCAGGGTCGATGTAGGAAAACACCGCTCCACCTGATAGCAGCCCCCCGACAATGATGCCGGGAACCAGCAGTGCCACGATCTCCCAACGAATGGCGCCTTTGCGATGGTGTGCACGCATGCTGGACATCGACGTGAAAACGATGGTGCTCATGGAAGTGGCGATGGCTACATGCACCATAAGGTCTTGCGGCATGCCGACCAGTGGGAAGAGCATGATCATGAACGGCACGAGAATCATGCCGCCACCGATTCCCAGCAGCCCGGCGGCGAAACCGCCAAATGCCCCCAGCAGCATGAGGCTGCCTAGAAAGAAGAAGTCCATTCATTCACCCGTGACAGGGGTTAGACGATGATCCCGCCACCCAGACAGACATCGCCATCGTATAGAACAGCGGACTGACCTGGGGTCACGGCCCACTGCGGTTCGCCAAACCGAAGATCGAAATCATTACCTTCCACGCGTATTAGTTCACAGGCGGCATCGGCCTGCCGATAACGCGTCTTGGCGGCATAGCCGGCTATCTGAGGCGGACGACCCGCAATCCAGCTTGCGTCCGTAGCCGCCAGCTCTTTGTTCAGTAACCATGGATGATCATGCCCTTGCACCACATACAGAGTGTTGGTAGCGATATCCTTGCGTGCAGCGTACCAAGCGTCGGCCGTGCCATCCGCCCGCTGCATACCCTTCACCCCGCCTATGCCAAGGCCTTTGCGCTGACCCAAGGTATGGAATGCCAGCCCCTGATGCTCGCCAATCACTTTGCCTTCGGGAGTCTTGATAGGGCCTGGCTTGGTGGGCAGGTAACGATTCAGGAATTCTCTGAACGGCCGCTCACCAATGAAGCAAATGCCTGTGGAATCCTTCTTGCCGGCATTCGGCAGGCCGATTTCAGCAGCAATACGACGCACCTCAGCCTTGGTAATTTCACCCAGCGGAAACCGCGTGCGAGCAAGCTGGTCTTGGTTCAGCCGATGGAGGAAATAGCTCTGGTCTTTGCTTGCGTCCACCGCCTTCAATAATTGGAACTCACGCTCGCCGTCGTGCTCGATTGCACGAACGCGCGCATAGTGACCCGTGGCGATCAGCTCTGCGCCCAGGGACATGGCGTGATCCAGAAACGCCTTGAATTTGATCTCAGCATTACACAACACGTCAGGGTTGGGAGTGCGCCCCGCGGAATATTCTCGAAGGAACTCGGCAAATACGCGGTCCTTATATTCGGCGGCAAAGTTGACGGCCTCAATATCGACGCCAATCAGGTCAGCCACGCTGGCTGCATCCAGCCAGTCTTGCCGGCTTGAGCAATATTCGCTGTCATCGTCGTCCTCCCAGTTCTTCATGAACAGGCCCAGGACATCGTAGCCTTGCTGCTTCAGCAACCAGGCGGTTACAGAGGAGTCCACACCGCCGGACATACCAACGACGATGCGACCCTTTTTGGAAGTGGAATCGGACATGCCGTTATTGTAGCGGCGGCCGACGACTCAGTGCGTCGTCCACCACTTCAATCCAATGCCTGACCGGCATGGCTGCCCCGCTCTGCAAATGGGTGATGCAGCCCATATTGGAGGAAATGATGCTGTCCGGGTTGGTGGACTGAATGTGCTCCAGCTTGCGATTGCGCAGGCGAAGCGACAGATCTTTTTGAGTAATGGAATAGGTACCGGCAGAGCCGCAACACAGGTGGGATTCCGAGAACGGCGCCAAATCGAAACCAAGATCGGACAGAACTTTCTCGGTAGTGGTGCGTAATTTCTGCCAATGCTGTAGCGTACATGGTGGGTGAAAAGCATGGCGTCCCGGAATACCGCCGATGCGTCGGCCCAACTCTTCAGAATGGGGTGCCAGAATTTCAGAGATATCGCGCACCGCATCGGACAGTGCCTTTGCCTTATCTGCGTAGTTCGGATCATTGCGAAGATGGTGGGCGTATTCGCGCATCATGGCACCGCACCCAGAGGCGTTGGCTACGATGTATTGCGCCTTACCGCTTTCGAGCAGCGGCCACCACACATCCACATTTGCACGCATCTGGTCGAGCGCCCGATCCTGAGCATCGAGATGCAAATTGATGGCACCACAGCAGCTGCTACCCGGCACCACCTGCGCGCCTATCCCCACTGCGTCAAGCACCCGTATGGTGGCTTCGTCGATGGCGGGCATCATGGCCGGCTGCACACAGCCCTGCAGCATAATGACCTGTTGCGCGTGCCGCGCGGTGTTTTGCGGCAACGGGCGCGCCGCTTGCCGCAGGGGCACCTTGCCGCGCAGATTTTGTGGCAACAACGGCCGCAAGATACGCCCCAATGTCATGGCCGGGCCGAACAGAGGGGAATTCAGACCATGGCGCAAAGCAGCACGAAGCATGCGTTCCGCCAACGGCCGCTCCACTTTTTCTGCAACGACCGCCCGCCCGATATCCACTAATTTGCCGTACTCAACTCCCGATGGGCACGTCGTTTCACAATTCCGACAGGTCAGACAACGGTCAAGATGCAACTGCGTCGATGCACTGACTTCCGCCCCTTCCAGCATTTGCTTAATGAGGTAGATGCGGCCCCGCGGACTGTCGAGTTCATCGCCAAGCTCTTGATAAGTGGGACATGTCGCCAGACAGAACCCGCAATGGACACAACGCCGGAGTATTTCTTCGGCCTGGTCGCCTTGTGGCGTATCACGGATCCAGGATGCCAAATTAGTCTGCATGATTCTCAGAACTCGCGGAAAAGCCTGCCGGGGTTGAACATGCCGGTAGGGTCGAACTCCTGCTTGAGGCGCTCGCTAATCGCCCTTACACCTGGCGCCACGGGGTGGAAAACAGGGACAGAGGGGCTGCCATCGTGACGGAACAGCGTTGCGTGCCCACCGTGGCGCGCGGCTGCCTTGCGTACGAAGTCGGGTTCTATGTCGTGGTCGCCCAACCAGCGCAAGCCACCATTCCATTCGATGAGCATATTGCCCAGGCCCAACGGCGGCGTCGTGGGCGGCAGCGCCAGCCGCCACAACGGTCTTGCCTGAAAGAAGGGGTGGGTCTGATTGCGTAGGCTTTGCCACCATGCGTTAGCTTCAGCGGAATCCATGCGTTCACCACCGAGCACGCGCGCGGCACTCGCTAGCGCAGGCTCGCTACCTGACAGGCGCACCCGCAGAACGCCCTGCCCCCTTTCTTGCAACCAAGATGAAGCAGAAATAGGCAAAGGCTGGCTGCGCCAGGTGTTAAACCGCCGCAACGCCTCGACCTCATCGAGCTCTAATACCCGAGTTTCTTCCGCCAGCGGCAACGGCGCAACTTTGAGCGAAACCTCCAGCAAAGGGCCGAATATGCCCATAGAACCGGCCAGCAGGCGTGAAATGTCGTAACCGGCGACGTTCTTCATGACTTCACCACCAAAGCGCAGCACCACGCCGTTGGCATCCAGCAAGGTGGTACCCAACACAAAGTCGCGCAGACTGCCTGCCATCATGCGACGTGGCCCCGACAAGCCGGCAGCCACACAGCCACCAATGGTGGATGCAGGCCCGAAGCATGGTGGCTCGAAAGCCAACATCTGGCGATTTTCGGCGAGAAGGCTTTCAATTTCTACCAATGGTGTGCCCGCACGCGCCGTCACCACCAATTCAGAGGGTTCGTAGTTGATGACCCCCTGAAATGCGGAAACATCCAACACCCCACCGTTGCCGGCCGGGGTGACTGCTTCGCCATAGAACTGCTTGGTGCCCCCACCCTGGATGAGCAAGGGTTTGAGGCTGGCCCGGGCGGTCATGACCTGATCGATCATTTCAGAAAGCACGAACTCCATCCACCTTCCTCAGAAACGGGGTATGTCAGGGAATCTCAGCTCGCCTGCATGAACGTGCATACGCCCGTATTCGGCACAACGAGCCAGCGTCGGGATGACCTTTTCAGGATTGAGCAGGCCCTGCGGATCGAACCCCTTCTTGAGCGACAGGAAAAAGTCGAGCTCCTGGCGCGAGAACTGCACACACATCTGATTGATCTTTTCGATACCCACCCCGTGTTCGCCGGTCACCGTGCCACCCACCTCGACACATAACTCAAGGATGGCTGCGCCGAACTTCTCTGCACGTTCCACTTCTTCGGGGATATTGGCGTCGAACAGAATAAGCGGATGCAGGTTGCCGTCGCCGGCATGAAACACGTTCGCACACCGCAGGCCGTATTCGATTTCCATATCGGCAATCGCCTTGAGCACCCGGGCCAGGTGCCGGCGCGGTATGGTGCCGTCCATGCAGTAGTAATCGGGTGAGACGCGACCGGCAGCGGGAAATGCATTTTTGCGACCGGCCCAGAATCGCTCGCGCTCTTCTTCAGTCGCAGAAACCTGTAGGCGACTTGCTCCGGCGGCGGCGAAAACCGCATTCATGCGCTGGATTTCATCTTCAACTTCTTCAGGGGTGCCATCGGACTCGCACAGGAGGATTGCTTCGGCGTCGAGGTCATAGCCCGCATTCACGAAGGGCTCAACCATGTGGGTGGCACGTTTGTCCATCATTTCGAGGCCGGCCGGCACGATACCGGTGGCAATCACATTCGCCACGGCGTCACCTGCAGCTTCGACAGTGGGGAAACTGGCCATGATGACCCGCGCGCATCGGGGCACAGGTATGAGTTTGACGGTGGCCTGGGTCACGATACCCAACATGCCTTCAGAGCCAATGAACGCCGCAAGGAGATCCAGGCCTGGACTGTCCGGTGCTTCCGAGCCAAACTCCACGACATCGCCATCCATGGTCACAACCCTGACCCTGAGTACGTTGTGTATGGTCAACCCATACTTCAGACAATGCACGCCGCCGGAATTCTCAGCGATGTTACCGCCTATAGAACACGCGATCTGGCTGGAAGGATCAGGCGCGTAATAAAGCCCGACGGCCGCAGCCGCCTCGGATATCGCCAAATTACGCACCCCCGGCTCCACCACCGCTGTTGCCGATTCTGGGTTGACCTGCAAAATCCGGTTGAGCTTGGAAACCCCCAACAGCACCCCGCGCGGATGAGGCATGGCGCCGCCCGACAGGCCTGTACCCGCACCGCGCGGAACAATGGGAATATTGAAAGCACGACATGCCTGAACCACCTCGATGATCTGGGCCTCGTCCTCGGGCAGGATCACGACAGGAGGCGCTTGCCGATACAGTGACAGGCCATCGCACTCGTATGGCCGGGTGTCTTCGCTGCGGGTCAGTATGCAATGAGCGGGAATGCGGCCGGACAGGCGACGCAGCAAGCCATCGAAATCAGGCGGGGTCGACGTGTCGGATTGACTGACATTAGCGCTCATGGTGCTGCTCACTTGGTGGACCCGGACAAGGCAGCGTCAAGCGACAAGCTTGCCGACTGGCGGAGGCGGGATGATCTTGCCTGGGTTGAGAATATCGTTGGGGTCAAAGGCATGCTTCAGTGCAGCCATGAGATCCAACGCGTCACGGCCATGCTCGGCTTCCATAAAGGCCATTTTGTGCAGGCCCACCCCATGTTCGCCGGTGCAGGTGCCCTCCATGGCGATAGCCCGCTCGACAAGCCGGCGATTCAGAGCTTCAGATTCCTCGAATTCAGCGGGGTTATCAGGGTCGAGCAACATCAAGACATGAAAATTGCCGTCGCCCACATGGCCCACGATGGTGTAGGGAAAGCTGGCTTTGTCGAGATCTGCTGCGGTTTCCGTAACACAGTCTGCCAGGCGGGAAATCGGCACACAAACATCCGTGGTACTGGAGCGGCAACCGGGCCGCAATTGCAGACCCGCAAAGTAAGCATTGTGGCGGGCCGTCCATAGGCGACTGCGGTCTTCAGGGTGTTCAGCCCAGGCAAAGTCTTCGCCCCCGTTGTCTCGGGCGATTTCCTGCACCGCTTCGGCCTGTTCGCGCACTGCCGAAGGGCTCCCGTGGAATTCGAACAGCAACAGCGGCGATTCTTTGAGGTCCAGCTTGCTATACGCATTGGTCGCGCGCACGGCAGCCGTGTCCATAAACTCAACCCGCGCGACCGGGACGCCGATTTGAATGACCTCAATCACGCTCTGCACGGCGGACTTGAGATCGGGGAAATTGCAGATGGCGGCGGAAATGGCTTCGGGTTGCGGATATAGGCGGACGGTGACTTCGGTAATGATGCCCAGCGTGCCTTCGCTACCCACAAAGATGCGAGTGAGGTCATAGCCGGCTGATGACTTGCGCGCACGGCCTGCTGTGTTGATGACACGCCCGTCGGCCGTCACCACCTTCAACGAAACCACGTTTTCGCGCATCGTGCCGTAACGCACCGCATTGGTACCTGAAGCCCGTGTCGCGGCCATTCCCCCCAAAGTAGCGTCTGCGCCGGGATCAATGGGGAAGAACAATCCCGTATCGCGAATTTCGTCGTTCAACTGTTTGCGAGTGACACCGGCCTGCACCGTCGCAGTGAAGTCTTCAGCATGAACGGTAATGACCTGGTTCATACCGGATAGGTCGAGCGACACGCCGCCCTGAACCGCCAATAAATGACCTTCGAGTGACGACCCGACGCCGTACGGAATTAGCGGTACCCGATGCTTGTTGCAATGCGCCGCCACCCAGGCGACCTCGTCGGTGCTCAGTGCGTAGACCACCGCATCGGGAGGCATCGTGGCGTAGGGCGACTCGTCGGTGCCGTGATGCTCGCAGACTGCAGCGGCAGTGGACACTCGGTCTCCGAAACGATCCCGTAATGCGTCGATGAAACCCGCCGGTATCACCCTGCGCCGGCTTACTGGGGTATGGATGGCACTCACGCTTGTTTATCCTTGGAAATATCAGCGTGCACAACCGCTTGGCACGCACCCCCTGCACCACTGTGAGCACGGGGGGTTGCGCTCATACTACCTTTTTCAGGCAGCGCTGCCGATCAGGGCATTTGCTGATTGCGAGGCGCGCTGACGGCGAGCCTTGACGGCCTCGGCCAGACGTTCCAGCACCGCCACCGAAGAATCCCAATCAATGCAGCCATCGGTAATGCTCTGACCGTAGACGAGCTCTTGCCCCGCAACCAAATCCTGGCGTCCCGCTACCAGGTTGCTTTCAACCATGACACCAAAAATGTAATTCGACCCACTTTCGACCTGCTTGGCCACGTCGTCGATAACTAAGGGCTGTTTGCGGTAGTCCTTGGAACTATTGGCATGACTGGCATCAACCATGAGGCGCGGCAGCACCCCCGCCTTAGAGATCATCTCCGCGGCAGCGTTGACACTGTCTGCGTCGTAATTGGGCGCCTTCCCGCCGCGAAGGATGACATGACAATCCTTATTGCCGACGGTGGAGACAATGGCCGAATGCCCACCCTTAGTGACCGACAAGAAGTGATGCGGCTGGGAAGCGGCCAACATGGCGTCCACCGCAATCTTGGTGTTGCCGTCGGTGCCGTTCTTGAAGCCAACGGGGCATGACAACCCGGAGGCCAACTCGCGGTGCACCTGACTTTCAGTCGTACGAGCACCGATTGCTCCCCAAGAGACGAGGTCGGCGATGTATTGCGGTGTAATCATGTCAAGGAACTCGCACCCCGCCGGCAAACCAAGCTCATTGACCTGAATGAGCAACTCACGCGCGGTACGCAAGCCCTTGTTGATATTGAAGCTGCCATCCAGCGCCGGATCGTTGATCAGCCCCTTCCAGCCTACTGTGGTGCGGGGTTTCTCGAAATACACCCGCATGATGATTTCCAGTTCGCCCGCAAACCGCTCGCGCTGCTCTACTAGTCGCCGCGCATAATCGAGCGCTGCTTCAGGATTGTGAATGGAACACGGCCCGATCACTACGACCATGCGATCATCGGCGCCGTTCAGAATGTCGTGTACCGCCCGACGCGCCCCAAAGACCACCGAAGAAATTTCGGTTGTGCACGGAAATTCACGCATCACATGCGCAGGGGGCGACAGTTCCTTTATTTCACGGATCCGTAAATCATCAGTATTGTGCGACACAGTAAGCTCCATTGGGTTTGGCCAGCAGCTGGGCGAATACAAAAAAAGCCGCCTAGCTTCTGCGCTGGCGGCTTTTTTGGGATTCGACTTGTTTTAGTGCGTACGAACGTTCCCTTCCTCCACCAGCGGCTTTGGAAAAGCGTAAAAGTAAAAGAAGAAAAACTGAAAAGTGGTACGCATAGGTAATGATGCTAACACGCAGCTTGTCGACTGCCAAGACTTTTATATCCGCTTGTCGTCATCCATACCACATCTCTTCTTGGTAAATTAATTTGAGGTGAAATAATTATTCAGTGTATGATTTTTGGCGGAATGATTGCTGTAGGCAAGGATTCGCCGGACCAGGTCCTGCCAGATCCATTGTCCATGAAGCAGAAGACGCGGCAGCGGCGGCCAGTGGGCAACCGTTTGCCAACACAGACAGACAACAGGAGCCGAACATGCCTCTACGACGATTCCGCCTAGCCTTGAACCTCGCCTTTGGTCTGGCAATCTGCACCCCGTTGGCCGCGACGCAGGCCGCAACATTCGAACAGATCAAAGAGCGAGGGCAGATTCGCATTGCAGTGGCCAACGAAATCCCCTACGGCTATGTCGACTTGAACGGGCAGGCAAAAGGTGCCGGGCCCGATGTGGCACGCGAGATCATGAAGCGGCTGGGCATCGACAAGATCGAATGGATCACCACCAGCTTTAGCTCTTTGATTCCCGGCCTGCGTGCCGACCACTTCGATATGGTCGCTGCAGAAATGGCCATACTGCCAGAGCGTTGCAAACAGGTGCTATTTTCGGAACCCAACACCTCCTATGGGGAAGGCCTTCTAGTTGCGTCCGGTAACCCACAAGATCTGCATAGTTATCAGGATTTTGCCGACTCCGATCACAAGGTCGCCATCATGGCAGGCGCTGATCAACTGGAGATGCTGCAAGCGCTAGGGGTTTCAGAAGACCGCATGGTGACCATCTCCAATAATGCGGACGCCATCTCCACCGTTTCCACCGGCCGGGCCGCTGCCTACGCCGCCACCAGTCTGACTGTCAGCGAACTTGCCAAGCAAAGCAATCGCGTGGAAGCCGCGGCGAACTTTACCGACCCGATCATTAACGGTGAGCCCGTGCGCAGCTGGGGAGGGTTCACGTTCAGTCTGGATTCCCAAGATTTGCGTGACGCAGTCAGCGAGGAATTAGCCAAATTCAAGCAAACCGACGAATGGAAGCAAATTTTGAGCACTTACGGCTTTAGCGACACCGACGCCAGCGAATCCACCAGCCGCACCACCGAACAGCTCTGCGCCGGTTAATCACGTAATGCACTGGCTGTCTTATGTGCCGCCCCTGCTGGAAGGCGCCTGGGTCACCGCCCAGCTCACCTTTTATTCCACATTACTGGGCGGCTTTTTCGCATTTGCCTTTGGTCTAGGAAGGATCTCGCACAATTGGCTGCTGAAAGGCCTTTCAGTGGCCATGATCGAGATCTTTCGCGGCACATCATTGTTGGTGCAGCTATTCTGGCTGTATTTCGCCCTACCCCTTGTAGGGCAGCTGCTAGGCATGGATTGGCGGCTCCCCCCCATGGTTGCGGGAACGTTGGCCCTCAGTCTGAATATCGGCGCCTATGGGGCGGAAGTCGTCCGCGGCGCCATACAGGCCGTTCCGCTCAGCCAGCATGAAGCGGCCAAAGCGCTGGACTTCACCCCCAGGCAGACACTCTGGAGAATATCTCTGCCGCAGGCTATCCCTGAAATGTTGCCCAGTTTCGGGAATCTCGCCGTGCAGAATCTCAAGGACACTGCATTGGTGTCGCTGATCAGCCTTGGCGACATGACCTTCCGGGCCGAGCAGATTCGCAACTTCACCCAAGACAGCACCACTGTATATACGTTGTTGCTATTTATGTATTTTGGCATGGCCTTGGTCCTTGCGGCGCTTATGATGCTGCTGGAACGTTCCGTCGGGCGCTGGCGCGCAGGGAGGTCCTGACATGCTGCTAGGCATTGCATGGGATACGTCCAGTCACTGGGCCTTCGCCCTATCAATACTGCCGATTTTGATGAAGGGTCTGGTTGTCACATTGCAGGCGACCGTAGTCGGTTTCTTCATCGCGCTGGTGCTTGGACTGGTCCTGGCGGGGCTTAAGGCCTCGCCCTTCAAGTTGATAGCTTGGCCGGCACGGCTCATCACTGAGTTCATCCGCGATACGCCGTTGCTCGTGCAACTATTTTTCCTGTATTACGTGTTGCCGGAATATGGAATCGTGCTGCCCGCCTTCATGACCGGTGCCCTGGCTCTGGGTCTGCAGTACAGTGCGTACGTGTCGGAGGTATATCGGGCCGGACTGGAGTCTGTGCCCCTAGGCCAGCACGAGGCTGCCCGGGCATTGGATCTCTCACCGAAGCGCAGCTTTATGGTGATCATCCTGCCGCAGGCCATACCGCGCATTATCCCAGCGCTTGGCAACTATCTCGTGTCCATCATGAAAGATGTGCCGCTACTGTCCGTGGTAGCCGTACTTGAAATGCTCAATGTGGCCAAGATTATTGGCGACCGCACTTTCAACTACCTGATACCCCTATCCATGGTGGGCCTCATCTATCTGATTCTCACCCTGGTGGCTGCCGCGCTCATACGCTACCTGGATGCGCGGTTACCAAAACAAGGATTTCCACTGAAATGAATGAAGACCCCAAGGGGAATGCTCCGATTCCTATGGTTGAGGTCCCGGAGGCCATCATCCACTTCGACAAAGTGGTGAAACGATTCGGGCCCGTCACAGTGCTGGACGAACTGAATTTTGAAGTCCGCAAGGGTGAGAAGGTCACCATCATCGGTCCTTCAGGCTCCGGTAAATCCACTGTTCTACGCATCTTGATGACGCTTGAAACCATTGACGAGGGCATCATCCACGTAGCGGGACGGCCACTCTGGCATGAGCATCGAGACGGCCACCTGGTGCCGGCCAGCGAAGCCCATTTGCGAACCATGCGCAAGGAAATGGGTATGGTCTTTCAGCAGTTCAACCTGTTTCCCCACATGACCGTGCGTCGCAATGTGACCGAAGCTCCTGTCCATGTGCTTGGTCTCTCAAAACAAGAGGCGAACGAACGCGCGGAGGAGTATCTGGACCTGGTGGGGCTGAGCGACCAGGCCGATAAATATCCCAGTCAGCTGTCGGGGGGCCAGCAGCAACGGGTCGCAATCGCACGAGCGCTCGCGATGCGTCCGAATATCATGCTGTTTGACGAACCCACCTCGGCCCTGGACCCCGAGCTCGTCGGTGAAGTGCTCAGCGTCATTCAGCGTCTGGCGGAAGAACATGACCTGACCATGCTGCTGGTGACGCATGAAATGCAGTTCGCCAAGCGAATCTCAGACAGAGTCTGCTTTTTTGATAAGGGTCGAATCGTCGAGCAGGGCCCACCGGAGCAGATATTTGGCGCACCCGCAGAAGAGCGGACTCAGGATTTCCTGAAGAACTTCTTGAACACTGCGTAGGCCGGCGGGCAATACCGTATAAGCCTGGAAAGCCGGTATCAGCGGCTTTCCAGCACACTCGTGACGGAGCGATCGAGCACTTCCAGGCCTTGCATCAGCAAGTCCTTGTCGATAGTGAGAGCCGGCTGGATTTTCAGCACCTCGTCCCGCGACCCTGTGGTGAGCGTGACTAGCCCGCAACTTAGTGCTGCGCCGGCAATTTCAGTAGCCAAACCAAGGCGGGCCGGCGTGACCAAACCCTGGATCAACCCCCGACCCCGCACGCCCAGACCAAGATGTGCGTAGCCTTGCACCAGGGTTTCGAGCCAGTCCCGCACCAGGCGCTCTTTGCGACGGACATGCACGGCAAAGCTATCATCAGACCAATAAGCTTCAAGAACATGCTCGGCGGTCAGCAGAGCCAGCCCCGCCCCCTCGTAACCCGGTTGCCGGGCAAGGTGATTCGGTGCGGGCAGGTCAGGTTTACACAGTAGCACTGACATAGGCAGGCCAAAACCGGACAGCGACCGCGATAGCGTAATCATGTCAGCACGCACACCGGATGCCTCGAAACTGAAGAAGCGCCCGGTTCGACCACAGCCGACGATGGTTTCGTCCATGATCAGCAACATACCGTGTCGCTGGCACAAGATTTCGAGATCACGCAGCCAGCGCCAGCTCAGAACATCGATGCCCCCTTCTCCAAGCACGGTTTCCACTACAACCGCAGCCGGCTTCTCATCGGAACGACGGCACATATCGAGCTGACGCTCGAGATACGCCATGGTATCGACATCTGGACCGAAACTGCCGTCATAGGGCATGAAGAGCGTGTCACCGATACCCGTGCATGTCGCCCACGCGACAGCGGCCGGTGAGTCGGAACGAAAGGAATCGCAGCGGGTGAAAGACACTACATTGCGCCGGCCGGTTGCCTGACGGGCAATCTTAAGTGCGGCTTCGACAGCGGCGGCGGCCGTCGTGCCGGTATAGTGAACCGCGTAATCCCAACCGCGCGGCTTCAGCAGATAGCCATCGACCGCCGCCCGGAAGCGCTCAAGCGCCCTGCCCGGGTCCGGAACGGCGCCTTCGTCCTGCAGGCTGCGGCGCAACATCTGCATCAATAGGGGGTTATCGTGCCCGTAATTCAGCGCGCCGGCAGCACTGCTGAAATCGATGTACTGGCGGCCGCAGGCATCCGCCAGCATAGAGCCATGGGCGCGTGTAAAGAGACTCGCGTCGGCGGAAGGCGCAAAGTCTCTGACCTGGGACTGCACGCGTTCCAGTATGCGTGGTTCTAACACGGTCTACTCCCCTTGCAGGTATTATTACCTGGGGTTTGAGTCGCCGCCCCCGTCAAACCGCGATGCCCGATTCCGGCTGTGCGCCGTCTCCCACAGGAACATCAAGCATGGGAGAGGTCGGCTCCGGTGCTGCAGATTCGACAGAATCGCTGGACTCCATCAGCGCAACGATACGCTCAAGAGAAAGCGTGATGGTCGCCTGTTCGAGCTCGGGTAATTCGTTGAGCGCCTCGGCCAATTTCTGCTGTAACGGTGACGGTGTATCACGCACCAGATCGCGACCTGATTCGGTGGCGGACACCATGACAATACGACGATCTTCGCGGCTACGCTCGCGGAGTACCCAACCCTTGTCTTCGAGGCGGTCGAGGATGCCCACCACAGTACTTGGACTGACGTGGATCTCGCGACTGATAGCGGTAGTGGTGAGCGGCCCGTTCTCGGCAACGGCGCGCAAGCACACCAGCTGCGGTGCCGTAATGTTGCTATATGCGGCGAGTTGACGGGAATGAAGCGCAATGGCGCGAGTGATACGCCGCAACGCCCGCAAGATGCGCAGGTCGTAATGAGGCGCGGAATCCTTAGAAACCATCATTTACCCGAAAAAGTGAAACTGCAAGGAGTGCAAGAATCGCTCGTGCACGAATTATCCTTGTTTGAAGTTAAATGGTATTAGGCCGTACCGCCGACCGTCAACCCATCCATGCGCAAAGTGGGCATCCCGACACCGACTGGAACACTTTGGCCATCCTTGCCGCAAGTGCCCACACCAGAATCCAGGCTCATATCATTGCCTATAAGGCTGACGCGATTCATGGCGTCTAAGCCATTTCCTATCAAGGTGGCTCCCTTTACCGGTGCCGTTACCTTGCCATTCTCAATCAGATAGGCTTCTGAGGCCGAAAACACGAATTTGCCGCTGGTGATATCGACCTGCCCGCCACCGAAATTCACGGCATACAGGCCATTCTTGACTGATGCGATGATTTCTTCGGGCGGGGTCGAGCCGGCCAGCATATACGTGTTGGTCATACGCGGCATGGGCAGATGAGCATAAGACTCGCGGCGCCCGTTACCGGTGACGGATTGCTTCATCAGCCTGGCGTTCATCGTATCCTGCATGTAGCCGCGAAGAATACCGTCTTCGATCAACACATTAGATTGAGTCGGTGTGCCCTCGTCATCGACGTTCAACGAGCCACGCCGGCCTGCGAGTGTGCCGTCGTCGACCACCGTAACGCCCGGTGAGGCCACGCGCTCGCCAATGCGACCTGTGAAAACGCTGGAGCCCTTCCGGTTGAAATCTCCTTCCAGCCCATGCCCGACGGCTTCGTGTAGAAGGATGCCGGGCCAGCCCGCGCCGAGCACTACGGTCATTTCACCGGCGGGAGCCGGCTGCGCCTCGAGATTCGTCAATGCTTCGTGAGCGGCACGTTCGGCATACGAGCGCAGGATTTCATCGCTGAAGTATTCGAGCCCGCTGCGCCCCCCGCCGCCCGCGTGGCCCATCTCACGACGACCGGCGTGTTCCGCGATGACGGTCAAAGACATGCGTACAAGCGGACGGACATCCGCGACGAGACGGCCGTCACTTCCCGCCACCAAAATAACGTCGTACTCGGCACCCAGCCCCGCCATAACCTGAATGATGCGGGGATCCGCAGCCCGGGCCATGGCTTCCACTTTTTCAAGCAACTTGACCTTCTGGGCCGAGTCTAACGAAGCCACCGGATCTAGTGGTGAGTACAAAGTGTGAGGCGGCTGAATAGATGGTGAAGCGACCTTAAGTCGGCCGGCCCCGCGTCCGCCAATACTACGCACCGCACGGGCCGAAGACAGCAATGCATCAGCGGACAGCGAATCCGAATAGGCAAAAGCAGTTTTCTCACCACTGATGGCTCGAACACCAACTCCCTGCTCAATCGAAAAGCTGCCGGTTTTGACGATGCCCTCTTCCAGACTCCAGCCTTCACTGCGCGTGTACTGAAAATAAAGATCAGCATAATCAATACGGCGCGTGAGTATTTCACTCAAGGCTGTCGAGATATCCGTTTCCGTCAGCCCCCACGGCTCAAGCAATAAAGAGCGGGCGGTCGCCAACGCATCGCAGGCGTGCTGCGCAGAAGCGGCGTTCCCGTTCTGGCTCGGGATGGAAGCGGAGCTAGCGGATTTCATCGTTGATACTGACTCTAAATAAATTTGTAGGATTCGGGAGCGGCATTAAGCCGGCTCAGCATGTCTGGGCGAGACTCCCCCTGCGATGCTTGAGAGCAGGCAAGGATAGCCGGATTTCTTCCATATGGGCCAGGTCGAGATTTCCGGCGGCGCACCCTTCACCCTCGGGTATGCACGATACGATTTTTCCCCAGGGGTCGATCAGCATCGTGTGGCCCCAGGTTCGCCGCCCGTTTTCATGCTTGCCTCCCTGAGCCGGCGCCAACACATAGCACTGATTTTCAATGGCCCGGGAGCGCAGCAGAATTTCCCAGTGCGCCGAGCCGGTGGTGTAGGTAAAAGCTGCCGGCACGACAATCAGCGAGACTTCACCCATCGCCCTATATAGTTCCGGAAACCGCAGATCGTAGCAGATGGACAGGCCTATCCGCCCAAAGGGCGCATCGACGGTTTGCACGCGAGGTTCACCATGCTGGATCGTTACCGCCTCGTCGTAGGATTCGTCGCCTTTTCGGAAACCGAAGAGATGAATTTTGTCGTATCTCGCTGCCTGATTGCCCGAAGGATCGAACACCAGCAACGTATTATAAATGCGGGTTGGGTCGCCACTTTTCAAGGGCACCGTGCCACCCACCAGCCAGACTCCATACTGCCGCGCCAGATTCGCTAAAAAGTCCTGAATGCGCCCTGCTCCGGGTTCTTCTTGTATACCCAACTTATCGTGATCACGATGCCCCATAAAGCAAAAATATTCAGGCAGCGCCACCAGCCGTGCGCCGTGGCTAACGGCTTGCTCCACCAGCTGCTGAGCACGGTTCAGATTAGCCTCGACGGAGGCACTGGACACCATCTGGATTGCCGCAACCGGAAACGAATTAATGCCTTGCATCATGATTCACCTGATTAATTGCAATATTCGGCAAATAAACGGCATAAAGCATTCACGAAGTTAATGCCATAACGGTAGAATACGGCTGTTTTCACTCCCCATGCAAAAACGAATTGGGGTTCATTCCGTTATTCCGCCAATTTGAATCCATTTATCGGAAACAATATGACTCGTGCCAATTACGCTGCCCAGCGCCGCAAACTGGAAAAGGAAATTCAACGCCTTCAAAAACAAGCCGCCGCTCTGGAGAAAAAAGAACGCATGCCGGTAATCAGAGAAATCGTTCGCAGCATGCGTGAGTATGGCATTACCCCCGAAGAAATCGAAGAGGCATTCAATCGTCGTACTCGCAGCGCTGCCAAGCGTGCCGCCAAACCTGCTTCCGGCACAGTACGCGCCCCGGTCCCCCCAAAATACCGCAACCCCGAAACGGGCGTTACCTGGTCCGGCCGCGGAAAGGCACCACGCTGGATTACCGAAGCCGAAGCCGCAGGCAAGAGCCGCGACAGCTTTCTGATTAACCCCTGATAGCTACGGCCAACATTGTGGGCCGCCTATCTGGGTGGCCCCACCCTATCGCGGCAATTCGTAGCGCACCTCCTTCACCTGGCCATTATTGCCCGGAAAGCCGTCGAATATCGCCTGCATCAGATAGGGCATAACGGCATCCAGACTATCGCTCTGGCTGCTATGCACCGCTGTGGCCCGGTAGACTTCCCTGCCATCTGCAAGCCGGTCGAAAATGGTGACGGTCAGCGTATTGCGATAAACCTCAACAGGTACATGCACCGTGCGCGGCGCATAGAACACCCCGCCTCCCCAGCCGCCCCACCCCCCGTAATAACCACCGAAGGCCGGCCAACCCGGATAAAAAAACGGGTCGTCATACCGTTGCACCCATATCTGACGCACCGGATTGTCGTATTCGAAATGGACATCGAATCGAGCCTCGGCCCCGCCCGTTACCTCTCGCAGCCCGGTTGCTCCAATTGCGGCGCGCAGCATATCGGCAAATGCGCCAAACTGCAGATTGCCAGATTGATCGGGTGCAGGCACGATACGATAGTATTCCCCTTGAACCCCTACCGGCCATTGTTGATACGTAGTGACCCGTGCTGACAAAGTAGATGCGCAGCCACTCAGAATAAATAGGGATGCGGTCAGCCACACCGCCCACATCCGCCGCCAACAATTGGTTACTGCCATGATGCTCTCCTGCATCCGCATATGCCACGAATGCCACTTCTGAAACACTACAATACCGCCTCTACGATACGGCCTATTGTCCCATGCGAACAGACATATCCCCCACTATTTCTCGTCACGATTATCAGCCGTTCCCCTATCGGCTACCAAGCGTCCATCTGCGATTCGAACTGGATCCAGTCCTGACCCGGGTCACTTCTACACTACAGTTTGAGCGTGTGGGAGAAGCGTCGGTTCCCCTGATTCTGAACGGGCAAGAGCTGGGCCTGGAATCCGTCGCCATAGACTGCCGCAAATTGGCCGTTGGGGAATATGAACTGTTGGAAGAGACCCTGGTGTTGCACCCCTGGCAGGAACGGTTCACGGTGGAAATCACCAGCACTTGTCGCCCTGAAGACAACTCCAGCTTGATGGGCCTGTATGTTTCAGGCCGACATTTGTTCACGCAGTGCGAAGCGGAAGGGTTTCGCCGCATCACCTGGTTTCCGGACAGACCGGATGTCATGTCCCGCTATCGCGTGACATTGCAAGCTAACAAGGCCCAGTTCCCTCTGCTGCTTTCCAACGGCAACCTGGTGGAATCCCGTGACTTGGCAGATGGCAGGCACGAAGCGGTGTGGGAAGACCCCCACCCCAAACCCAGTTATTTGTTCGCGGTCGTTGCGGGCGACTTTGCCTGCCGCGAGCAACGCGTCACTACTCGTAGCGGGCGCGAGGTCTTACTACAGGTCTACAGCGACCACGGCACTCAAGACAAAACCGAATGGGCGATGGATTGCCTCCAGCGGTCACTGCGTTGGGACGAAGATCGCTACGGCCTGGAACTGGACCTAGATCGTTTCATGATCGTGGCCGCACGCGACTTCAATATGGGGGCCATGGAAAATAAAGGTCTGAACGTCTTTAATTCCTCTTATGTACTGGCAGACCCCGCAACGGCCACTGATACGGCGTATCGTGCCATAGAAGCGGTGATCGGCCACGAATATTTCCACAACTGGACCGGAAACCGGGTCACCTGCCGCGACTGGTTCCAGCTTTCGCTGAAAGAAGGCCTGACCGTATTTCGTGATCAGGAATTTTCGGCGGACATGCTTGCAAGCGGCTTGGACGGGCAAGCGGCAGCCAGCGCACGGGCGGTAAAAAGAATAGACGATGTATCTACATTAAGAGTTGCCCAGTTCCCGGAAGACTGCGGCCCCATGGCGCACCCCATTCGTCCGGAAAGCTACCAGGAAATCACAAACTTCTATACCGCCACGATCTACGAGAAGGGCGCCGAAGTCATCCGCATGCAGCACACGCTGTTGGGGCACGAAGGTTTTCGTGAGGGTCTGGAGGAGTATTTCCGCCGCCACGATGGCCAAGCGGTCACCTGCGATGATTTCATTGACGCCATGGAGTCCGTCTACCGTCGCCGCAACCCGGGGCGCGACCTGGAAGTGTTCCGCGGCTGGTACAGCCAGGCCGGCACTCCCCGCGTGCATGTGGACCTGCAACACGACGCGGCAACCTCCACCTGCACCATCACCCTCAGCCAATCGAACCCACCAGTGGGTATCGAACTGCTGCAGGATCCCCCGGTAAATAAGCCTCCGCTCCACATTCCGATTGCCATCGGGCTGCTGTCTCCGGATGGCGACGCCTTGATCCCCGACGGCGCCACTATCAGGGAAGGTGCCGCGCCCGGCACACTTCTGCTGGAGCTTACCCGTGAACAACAATCGTGGACCTTCCACGGCATAAAACATCGCCCGGTTCTTTCATTGTTGCGCGATTTTTCGGCGCCCGTTCATATCGACTACGCACGAAATGACGGCGAACTCGCCCTGCTGGCAAGGCGCGACCCCGACCCCTTCGCCCGGTGGGAGGCAGGCCAGGAGCTGGCCCGCCGACTGCTGCTGGAACGAGTCGGTGCAATAATCGCGGACTGCCCGAAACCCGATAGCCAGTTACTACGTGATACCTGGGAGGCCTTATTACAGGACTCCAGCTTGTCACCCGATTATCTCGCCCGCGTACTAAGCCTTCCCTCCCAGCGCGAGCTCCTTGAGTTCACGGAGCCAATGGAACCCCAAGCTGTGGTTCAGGCGCATCGCGAGCTAATGGCGGAATTAGGGGAGCAACTGGCCCCGTTGTGGCTTCGTCTTTATGACGCGAACAGTGACAATGGCACCCCCTACTCCCCTGACCCCACGTCCGCAGGTCGGCGCGCTTCACGTGGTCTCGCGCTGGCCTACCTTCTGGCGGGCGGATACCCGGATGCGAGTCAGCTCGCTCTTCAGCAGTACGAGAACGCCGGCAACATGACAGACTCCATGGCTGCCGTCACGGCCTTGGCAAATTGGGGTGACGCGAACACGCGCGCTTCGGTCTTGCGCCACTTTTACGACAATTGGCAGGACGATCCGCTCGTCATTGACCGTTGGTTCGCAGTGCAGGCCTCTTCGCCCTTTACAAGCGTCGAAGAAGTCCAGGCATTGATGCTGCATCCGGCGTTTTCGCTAAGAAATCCAAACCGGGCACGGTCGGTTGTGTTCCAGTTTTGCATGAATAACCTGGCTCACGCACACAGCGCCCAGGGCTATCAATTCTGGTCCGACCAGGTTCTGGCCCTCGACGCCCTGAATCCCGAAATCTCTGCCCGACTCGCACGCGCGTTCGACAATTGGGCCCGCCTGACGCCTGCTCTGCAAGAACTCGCCCGTGCCGCCCTGGAACGTATCCACCAACACCCGACGCTCTCGCGCAACGTCGCGGAAATCATCAACAAAGCCTTGAATATTCAGGAGCAATAATCCATGAAGTACAAATCCCTCACTCAATATCTGGTCGAGCAGCAGCGCCTCGAAAAAGCCATGTCGGCGGAACTGCGCCTGCTTATCGAGACCGTGGCGCGCGCGTGTAAGGCTATCGGACATGCGGTAGGCAAGGGTGCACTGGGGGGTGTGCTTGGCAGCCTGGATTCTGAAAACGTTCAGGGCGAAGTCCAGAAGAAGCTGGATGTGCTGTCAAACGAAATCCTGCTCGATGCCAATGAGTGGGGAGGGCACCTGGCAGCCATGGCCTCCGAGGAAATGGAAACCATCCACTTAATTCCGAACCGTTATCCCAAGGGCGAATACCTGTTGTTATTCGACCCTCTGGACGGCTCCTCGAATATTGATGTGAACGTGTCCATCGGCACAATCTTTTCCGTTCTGCAGGCACCAGCCGGTGCGTCCGGCCGCGAAATTGAGGAAAAGGATTTCCTACAGGCGGGCAGCCGGCAGGTAGCCGCCGGGTACGCCGTATATGGCCCGCAGACCATGCTGGTACTGACCGTAGGCAACGGCGTAGTGGGTTTCACGCTCGATCGCGAAACTGGGGCATGGCGCCTGACCCACGACGATATCCGGATTCCGGAGCAAACTCAGGAGTTCTCCATCAATATGTCGAATATGCGTCACTGGGAAATGCCGGTACGTCGGTACATCCACGAGTGCATCGCCGGCAAGGAAGGGCCGCTGCAAAAAGACTACAACATGCGGTGGATTGCCTCGATGGTGGCTGACGTGCATCGCATCCTCAGCCGTGGCGGCATTTTCATGTATCCCCGCGACAATCGAGCCAGCGCCCGGTCGGGCAAGCTGCGCTTGATGTACGAGGCCAACCCAATGGGATTCATTGTCGAGCAGGCCGGCGGCATGGCGATAGACGGCGAGCAACGCATTCTTGATATCGAGCCATCCGCTCTGCACCAACGCGTGGGCGTTATTCTGGGTTCGCGAGAAGAAGTACAGCGAGTTCAGCGCTACCATCAGGAAACGCAGGCGCAGTAATGGAACCGGCAACCGGTCGGCGCGTGCCGACCGGTTGCCTGGGCCGCATTCTCCGCGAAGCGGCCGAGGAAACTTCCAGACTTGGATTAATCGATAGTGAAGATGGTGGCGCCGGTCGTCTTGCGCGCTGCCAGCGCTTCCTGCGCCGTTGCGGCTTCTTGCAATGGGAACCGCTGACCGATGGTGACCTTGATGCGGCCATCCACCACCAGCCCGAAGAGCTCATCGGCTGCCGCTTGCATCGTTTCCTGAGTCGGCACATAGTCACCCAGTTTAGGGCGTGTGACGTATAACGAGCCCTTAGTGTTCAGCAGCCCGAGATTCACGCCCTCCACCGGGCCGGACGCGTTGCCGAAGCTCACCATCAACCCACGTGGGCGCAGGCAGTCCAGCGACGTCATCCAGGTATCCTTGCCGACTCCGTCGTAGACCACCGGCAGCTTGGCCCCATTGGTAAGTTCTTTGACCCGCTCAGCAACGTCCTCGCGGCTGTAATCAATGACTTCCCACGCGCCGTGTTGTTTGGCGAGTGCGCATTTTTCGGGGCTGGATGCGGTACCGATCAGCTTAACCCCAAGCGCCCGCGCCCATTGGCACGCGATCAACCCCACACCGCCGGCGGCGGCATGAAATAGGATGGTCTCGCCTTCCTGGACGCGATAGCACTGACGCAACAGATATTGCGTGGTGAGGCCCTTGAGCATGATCGCAGCCGCCTCTTCATAGCTGATCGCATCAGGAAGCTTGACCACCTGCTGGGCGGGTACGTTGCGCAAATCAGCATACGCACCCAAAGGACTTTGACCGTAAGCGACACGGTCACCCACTTTTAAGTGGGTAACACCGTCTCCTACAGCCACCACATCACCTGCCGCTTCGAAACCCAGGCCGTGAGGCAGCGGGTGGGGATACAGCCCCGTGCGGAAATAGATATCGATGAAATTCAACCCGGCCGCTTTTTGGCGAATGGTGACCTCACCCGCCGCAGGTGCCGAGACTTCGATCGTTGTAAGTTTTAGGACTTCAGGGCCGCCGTGGCTGTCAATTCGTATTGCTTTTGCCTGTTGTGTCAATTCCGTCTCCATTAATTACGGGCGAGTGCCGGGCGTGGCCACAGGGCTCGCGCACCCCCCTTCAGGTAAAGTAGCAGCTTCGATAGTTTAATCGTTCCTTTGTCACCCTACCGCTCCTATTCAGCAGCCCGACATGACTCGCCAGCGTGCCCTTCTTTCCATTCATCTTGCAGCGGTACTTTTTGGTCTGACGGGTATCTTCGGGGAGCTGATTCAGGCGGACGCCACCATCATTACCGCGGGCCGCGCGGGTTTCGCAGTGCTGGCGCTGCTGGGCTTCATGCGATGGCAAGGCTCCTCTGCGCGTTCGGGTATCGATACGCGCAGTGCGCTGGTACTGATTGTGGCGGGCATTATGCTCGCCATCCATTGGGTCACCTTCTTTATTGCTGTAAAGGTCAGTGGCGTCGCCATCGCCACGCTCGGTTTCGCAACCTTTCCCGCGTTCATCACCCTGTGTGAGTGGCTGGTGCTGCGTGAGCGCGTGAGTCGGTCGGAATGGCTGATTCTTGCCTTGGTAACCTTGGGTTTGGTGCTGGTCACGCCGTCCTTCGACTTTCGCGATCAGGCAACGGTGGGCCTTGCCTGGGCGGTCGCTTCAGGCCTGTCGTTCGCTTTGTTTACGATCATCAACCGCAAGGCCGCTGCACACCTGTCAGCCTATCAGGTTGCTTGTTGGGAAAACTTAGTGGTGCTGGTCGTAACCCTGCCCTTTGGCCTTGGAGGCGTCGGGGCAGTGAGCTCGCTCGACTGGTTTTGGCTAATCTTGCTCGGCGTATTCTGCACCGCGCTTTCCCACTATCTGCTGGTTTCCAGTCTGATGGTGCTGAAGGCACGCAGTGCCGGGATAGTCATCGCACTTGAGCCGGTTTATGCCATTGCTTTTGCTGCTGTCCTGTTCGCCCAATATCCCAGCCTGCGAGCCCTGATAGGTGGCGCCATTATGATCGGTGCCATAGTGTGGTCTGGGCTGCGCCAGCCCGACCGCGAGGCAGCAGTGGCTCAGTAACCGGTCTCGCGGCGTACCAACCCGCTGACGCTCTCGCCCCGCTCCAGGCGCTGAATGCGCTCGCTGATCTGCTGCGCCGCCTCGGCTTCGAGGGTGACGGCCGCCACATGCGGCGTAATCTTGACGCTGGGATGCGACCAATATCGGTGGCTTGCGGGTAAAGGCTCCTGGTTGAAGACATCCAGTATGGCTGCCTGGACGCGGCCTGAATCTAACGCAGCCAGCAGGTCATCATCGACCACATGCGCACCGCGTGCAATGTTGATTATCACCGCGTCGGGCAGCAACTTTAGCAACAAGTCCTGGTTAATGATGCCCTGAGTTTCCGGCGTCAGCGGCAGGAGGTTAACCAAGACCCGCGTGCGGCTCAGAAAAGCGGCAAACTGGTCCGCCCCGTGGAACACTTCAATGCCTTCTTCGTTGCGAGCGCTACGTGCCCAACCCGCCACCGGGTATCCCAAGGCTGCCACGGCTTTGGCAACATAGCTGCCCAGTTTGCCCAATCCCATGACACCCACCGGCCAATCTTCATAGCGGGTGGCAGCTAGCGGAGACCAGCTCGCCTCACGCTGACGTTGGACATACGCATCGAAGCCACGTGATAGCGTGGCCAGGCCGTGTATGACATATTCGGCCATCTGCGGTGCCATCCCCGCGTCTTCAAGCCGATAGACGGGGATATCCGGCAAGCTGGGCAACGCCAGGATGGCATCCACGCCGGCGCCGAGGTTAAAGACGGCCTCGAGCTTTGTTTCCTGCTGAAATACCGTATCAGGAGGCGACCACACCACGGCGTAGCGAGCCCCGCTTGGCGCGATACCCGGCTCCCACGCCACTACCTCGAATTGCGGCAGCGCAGCCTGCATCACTTCTTGCCAACGTTTTGTCGCTGCAGGTGTAGCCGTTGCCACGATAATTTTCGACACTAGTATGCTCCTGTGAATTCGATAGTTGCTTGTTACTCCCGCCGCTTAACGACGACCGGTTAGTGAGCCCAGAACGCCCCGAACCAGCTGATTGGCGGCACGACGCACCATGCTTTTTGCGACGGACTGCACAACCCCATCGCGCCTGCCACCCCGAGGCCCGGTCGAACCAAACAGAAAGTCGCTTACTGCGCCCATCACGCCGTTTGACTCTGTCTGACCAGGCTTGCCTCCTTTGCTCTCTTCTTTCATGGGCATGGATTCGGCACGCTTTTGAAGGACTTCATAGGCAGACTCACGATCCAAAGCCTGTTGATACTTGCCCGCCATCAGAGAGCTCGCAGCCAGCCGGCGCCGTTCAGACTCCGTCGCCGGCCCGATACGGCTACCTGGCGCAACCATCCAGGCGCGTTCGGTGGGTGACGGGCGACCGTGATCGTCCAGCGTGGAGATCAATGCTTCGCCGACACCCAATTCAGTGATGGCCGCCACGATGTCCAGCCCCGGATTGGGTCGCATGGTCTCCGCCGCTGTGCGCACTGCGCGCTGATCGCGGGGAGTGTATGCACGCAGGGCATGTTGAATACGGTTGCCCAGCTGCCCAAGAATGGTATCAGGGATGTCGGCCGGGCTCTGGGTGACAAAGTAGACACCCACGCCCTTGGAGCGGATGAGCCGGACAACCTGCTCCACTTTATCGACTAACGCCTTCGGCGCATCATCGAATAACAGGTGAGCCTCATCGAAGAAAAAAACGAGTTTCGGTTTATCGAGATCACCGACCTCGGGCAGATTCTCGTACAGTTCGGCTAGCAACCACAATAGGAAGACCGCATACAAACGCGGGGACTGCATAAGCCGGTCAGCAGCCAATACATTCACTACTCCCTTGCCTGATGCATCCGTACGCAGCAGATCGTGGATCTGCAGCATGGGCTCCCCAAAAAAATAATCCGCCCCTTGCGATTCGAGGCGCAACAGGGAGCGCTGAATAGCACCCACGGAGGCCGGCGAAATATTGCCGTAGCGTGCGCGCAGTTCCGAGGCCCGCTCGCTCACCTCTTGCAACATAGCCCGCAGATCTTTCAGGTCCAATAGCAAGAGACCTTCTTCATCCGCCACTCGGAAGACAATATTTAGTATGCCCTCTTGGGTATCATTGAGCTCCAGCATACGAGCGAGTAACAAAGGCCCCATGTCGGAGATGGTGGCGCGCAGCGGATGCCCCTGTTCACCAAAGATGTCCCAGAACTCGACGGGTGAGGCTCCCCAAACGGGCTCGGCAATCCCCAAACGGTCTAATCTTTCGAGAAGTTTTGGACTGGGTTGCGCGGCCTGGGAGATTCCTGAAAGGTCCCCTTTGATATCCGCCACGAAGACGGGAGTGCCTATGCGACTGAAGGCTTCCGCCAGGACCTGCAGACTGACTGTTTTGCCGGTACCTGTCGCTCCAGTGACGCATCCATGTCGATTTGCGTAACGAGGTAGCAGGGTTACCGGCGCGTTTGCGCCCTGCGCCACAACAATCGGTTCAGCCATCTCTTTGACCCCCGCCTTTAAATTGGACACAATGGCCGCAAGTGTAAATCATGGCCCGGCGCATGTTCGCCGGCCTTGCCGCCCCGGGCGCGCCGGGGGGTAAAATCTGTATTTCTAGCGTTTTATTACATCAATATGGCCGGACACAGTAAATGGGCGAATATCCAGCACCGCAAAGGGCGTCAAGACGCCAAGCGCGGTAAGCTCTGGACGAAAATCATTCGTGAAATCACCGTAGCAGCACGCGAAGGCGGCCCAGACCCGGAAGCCAATCCGCGGCTGCGCCTGGCATGGGACAAGGCCACGGCCGCCAACATGCCCAAGGACAACATCCAGCGTGCGATTCAGCGCGGTTCGGGCGGTGCAGACGGCGACAGTTTCGAAGAGGTGCGCTACGAAGGCTATGGGCCCGGGGGGGCGGCCATCCTCATCGACTGCATGACAGACAACCGCACGCGCACCGTAGCGGAAGTCCGCCACGCGCTCAATAAGAACGGCGGCAACTTGGGCCAGGACGGCTCTGTCACATTCCAGTTCAAGCACTGCGGGCAGTTCCTTTTTGCTCCGGGCACTTCCGAAGAGCAGGTCATGGAGGTCGCACTCGAGGCCGGTGCCGAAGATGTGGTGACCGACGAAGACGGCATGATCGAAGTCATCTGTGAACCTTCCGACTATGCCGGGCTTAAAGCGGCCTTCGAAGCAGCGGGTCTCGAGCCTGAAGTGCAGGACATCGTCATGAAGCCCCTGAACGAGACTGAGCTCACTGGGGAAGACGCAGAACGCACGCAAAAACTGATAGACATGCTCGAATCCCTGGATGATGTGCAGCAGGTCTACACTACAGCTGTCTTTGACGAATCCATCCAAGCTTCCTGATTTCCCAACCCGCCCGGTTCGCCGGGCACGCCACCTCCTCATACGAAAAAAATGAAACTACTTGTCATCGGTAGCGGCGGACGCGAGCACGCTCTGGCCTGGCGGCTTGCCCGCTCTCCTCGTGTTCAGAGAGTCTACGTCGCGCCGGGCAATGGCGGCACGGCTCGTGCCTCCCAGATACAGAACGTCGCCCTGTCTGATACGGCCGACCTGATCGAGTTCGCGAAAAAGGAAAAAATCGCGTACACAGTCGTCGGCCCTGAAGCCCCACTTGCGGCCGGAATCGTAGATGCCTTTCAATCGGCGGGGCTGAAAATCTTTGGGCCGCTGCGTGAAGCAGCCCAGCTGGAAAGCTCCAAGGATTATGCCAAGGCCTTCATGGTGCGCCATGGCATTCCCACGGCCGCGTACGCCACTTTCACCGATGCCCAGGCAGCACACCAATATATCGACGAACAGGGCGCCCCCATCGTAATCAAGGCTGACGGCCTGGCCGCCGGCAAGGGGGTCGTCGTGGCCGCTACGCTTGAAGAAGCACACGCAGCCATCGACGACATGCTGGGTGAAGGTAGCTTCGGAGAAGCCGGCGCCCGGGTGGTAATCGAAGAGTTTCTTGACGGCGAGGAAGCCAGTTTCATCGTGATGTGTGACGGCAACAACGTGCTGCCGCTTGCCACCAGCCAAGACCATAAGCGTTTGCTCGACGGTGACAAAGGCCCCAACACCGGAGGCATGGGGGCCTATTCACCTGCACCGGTGATTTCCCCGGCGCTGCATAATCGCATCATGCGCGAGGTCATCAACCCCACCATTGCCGGCATGGCCCGCGACGGGGTGCCCTACACAGGCTTTCTGTACGCAGGCTTGATGATCGGGCCAGGCTCCGATTCCACCCGTACCCTCAAAGTGCTTGAATTTAATTGCCGCATGGGCGATCCAGAAACCCAGCCCATTGTGATGCGCATTAAAAGCGATTTCAGCGAAACACTGGAACTCGCCATTGCAGGCAGGCTCGATGAAGCAGAGATCGAATGGGACCGGCGGCCGGCGCTGGGTGTTGTGTTGGCGGCGGCCAATTATCCAGCCACGCCGCGTACAGGTGATCCCATCACTCGCCTGGCACCGGATACTGATGATTGTGTGATCTTCCATGCGGGCACCCGTCTGGACGGCGACACGCTCAAAACCTCTGGCGGTCGTGTGCTGTGCGTCACGGCTCTGGGTGACTCGCTCAAGCTCGCACAAGCCGCGGCCTACGATGCCGTTGCACGCACGCATTTCGATGGCGTGCAATGTCGCCGCGACATCGGCTGGCGGGCGCTACCGCAAAACGCCCCGTCCTCCGGCAACGAGCCGCGCAAGACATGAGTGTCCAAGAAGACACCGTTCGCGACTGGCTTACGGGCCTGCAAACGGATATCGTTCAGGCTCTCGAGAACATAGGCGGGGCACGCTTCGGCAACGACAGTTGGACCCGTGAGGAAGGGGGTGGCGGGTTAAGCCGCTATCTTGAAAACGGTCCCGTCTTTGAACGGGCGGCCGTGCTGTTCAGCCACGTTCAAGGCAAGAAATTGCCCCCTTCGGCCAGTGCGCATCGGCCACATCTTGCCGGGCGCCCGTGGCGGGCCATGGGTGTATCGTTGGTGATCCACCCGCGCAATCCCTTTGTGCCCACGGTGCACATGAATGTACGGTGTTTTGTGGCGCATGCCAGTGCCGCCGGCGAAGAAGACGTATTCTGGTTTGGAGGCGGTCTTGACCTGACACCCTACTACCCCTTCGAAGAGGACGTCAGACACTTTCATCAGGCCTGCCATGAGGCGCTCCAACCCTTCGGGGCCGATAAGTATCCAAGATACAAGAAAGCGTGCGACGATTATTTCTATCTGAAGCACAGGGGCGAAACTCGGGGTGTGGGCGGCCTATTCTTCGATGACCTCAATGAGGGCGGGTTCGAACCCAGCTTTGCGCTAACTCGCGCTGTGGGTGAATGCTTCTTGCCGGCCTATCTGCCTATCGTCGAACGACGCATGAATACGCCCTACACCGAAGCCAACCGAGAATTTCAGGCCTACCGCCGCGGCCGTTACGTCGAGTTCAACCTGGTCTTCGATCGGGGCACACTCTTCGGTCTTCAATCGGGCGGACGTACTGAATCCATACTGCTGTCCATGCCGCCCACCGCGACATGGAAGTACAACTGGCAACCCGAACCGGGCACTGCTGAAGCCGCGTTGTACGACTATCTGAAGCCGCGGGAATGGATTTGAAAAAAACACGATATGGGCTGCTTGGCGGCAGCTTCGATCCTGTCCATCTGGCTCACATCGAGTTGGCTCGCGCCGCTCTGCAGCACCTTGAACTCGACGGCGTCACATTGATCCCCGCCGGCCGGCCCTGGCAGCGCGGCTCATTAGGGGCAAGCCCCACACAGCGGCTTGAGATGCTGCAGCTCGCCGTGCAGGACATACCCGGGCTGATGGTCAGCGCACTTGAAATTGAGCGCGAGGGCCCCACTTACACCATTGACACTTTGCGCCAGCTGCCATCCGGCAAGACTTATTTCTGGATTCTGGGTGCAGATCAACTGGAAAACTTCTGTACATGGCATGAGTGGCAGGAAATCGCCCGCAGGGTGGCATTGGCGGTTGCTGCACGACCAGGCACGATACTTGAAACACCATCGGCCCTAAAGGCCCTACTCGAAGCCCAAGGCAAGACGCTGCATGTCATACCCATGCCACCCATGGATTTGTCCGCCACAGAAATCCGCCGGCGCTTAGCCGCCGGCGAGAATGTGGACGGCATGCTGCCCCCGGCCGTGGCACAATATATTCAACGATACGGACTCTATCGGCACCCTGCGGCATAACGCCGCGACACTAGCCTCTTATGGAAATACAAAAACTGCAACGCCTGGTCATCGACGCCCTCGAGGACGTCAAGGCCCAAGACATTAAAGTCTTCAATACATCTGAGATCACCAGCCTGTTCGACCGTGTCGTCATCGCTAGCGGCACTTCCAACCGGCAGACGCGATCTTTGGCATCCAGCGTCGCGGATGCCGCCCGCAAACACAATATTCCCATCCTGGCCTATGAAGGCGAGGACACCGGTGAATGGGTGCTTGTCGACCTTGGCGACATCGTAGTGCACTGCATGCAGCCCGCCATACGCCAGTACTACAACCTGGAAGAAATCTGGGGAGGTAAACCGGTACGGGTTAAGCTCTTGCCACAGTCCACCATCCCCGCAGCGGCCGAGAGCTACGGCTTCGGCGAGCAAGACGCGGAATGAAACTCATCGTAGTTGCTGTCGGCGCGCGCATGCCCGCCTGGGTCGATGCCGCCTGGCAGGACTACGCCAAACGCATGCCCGCAGATTGCGCACTGGAGCTGCGGGAGATCAAGCCTGAGCCTCGCAACACCGGAAAATCACCCGCGCAGTTGATGGCGGCGGAAGCCCGGCGGATCCATGCTGCCTTGCCCTCCGGCTGTCACCCAGTTGCACTGGATGAACGGGGTAAAGATCTCACCACCGTCCAACTTTCCGCGCGCCTTGAGCATTGGCGCACGTTGGGCTGTGATATTGCGTTCATCATTGGCGGCCCCGATGGTCTAGACGCAGAGCTGAAGCGCCAGTGCCCGGAAATGCTCCGCCTTTCCGCCCTCACCCTTCCTCACCCCATGGTGCGCATTCTTCTTGGTGAACAGTTGTATCGGGCCTGGGCTATTATGACAGGACACCCCTATCATCGGGCCTGATCAATCTGCCAGAGACTTTGCTGCACATGAACAAACGTCGCACCAAGATTGTCGCTACCCTCGGACCGGCCAGCTCTACGCCGGAAAGTATTGAACAGCTCCTACTTGCCGGCCTGGACGTCGCCCGCCTGAACTTCTCCCACGGCACCGCCGACGAGCACCGCCAACGTGTTCGGTTGGTGCGCGATATTTCGGCCCGCCTGGGCCGTCACATCGCTATCATGGGTGACCTGCAAGGCCCGAAGATCCGCATCGCCCGCTTTCGCGATACCCAGGTGATGCTACAAAGGGGCCAGCCCTTCACGCTGTCCAATACACACTCGCCCGATGACGGCGACGAGCATATCGTGGGTATCGACTATCCCAGCCTCGTACAGGATTGCAACCCTGGCGATGAGCTGTTGCTGGACGATGGCCGCGTGGTGCTGCAGGTCGACACCGTAGATGAGCACGCGGTACATACCACGGTACTGGTCGGCGGCCCGCTCTCGAACAACAAAGGCATCAACCGGCGTGGGGGTGGAATTTCTGCACCCAGCCTGACGGAGAAGGATCACGAAGACATCCGCTTGGCGGCCGAGCTCGAACTCGACTATGTCGCCGTATCGTTCCCACGCTCCGGCGAAGATATCGAAGTCGCTCGCAAGCTGGTACGCGCGGCAGGAAGCCACGCCTGGCTGATTGCCAAGATTGAGCGCGCCGAAGCTGTCGCTGACGATGAAGCACTCGACTCATTGATTCAGGCGAGCGATGGTGTCATGGTGGCGCGTGGCGACCTGGGCGTGGAAGTCGGCGACGCCCGCCTCGTAGGCATTCAGAAGCGCATCATCCAACATGCCCGCCACCAGAACAAGCTGGTAATTACGGCCACACAGATGATGGAATCGATGATAGCCAGCCCCTTGCCCACACGGGCGGAAGTCTCCGACGTCGCCAACGCCGTGCTGGATCACACTGACGCAGTCATGCTTTCAGGCGAGACGGCCTCGGGCAAATACCCCGTGGAAGCGGTCGCCGCCATGGCGCGTATCGCACAGGGTGCCGAACAGGAACGCATTACCACCCGTTCGCAACACCGGGTGGGGCAGTCATTTGAGCGCTGTGACGAAACCATCGCGCTGGCTTCGATGTATGCCGCCAACCATTTCGCTGGGGTAAAGGCCATCATCAGCCTGACGGAATCCGGCAATACACCGCTGATCATGTCACGTATCCGGTCTGCGGTGCCCATTTATTGCTTCACGCCACACCCAACAACACAGCGGCGGGCAGCGATGTTCCGAGGCGTCTATCCCGTGCCGTTCGACCCCAAGGCATACGAGCCCACCGATGTCAGCGACTCCGCCATTACGGTGCTGAAAAACAGCGGAGTCGTCGAACCGGGAGATTGGGTGATACTGACCAAAGGCGACTCCTATCACAGCACGGGCGGCACCAATACGCTCAAGATCATCAAAGTCGAATAATCCTTCATGAAGTTTCCGCCGGTTTACCTCGCGTCGGCCAGCCCCCGTCGCCATGAGATCCTTACGCAGCTGGGCGTACCGCACCAGGTATTGAAGGTGCCCTCAACCGGCGGAGAAGACGAACCCCGCTTACCGGGCGAGAGCCCGGCTGCCTATGTCGAGCGCACCGCAAGGGAAAAAGCGCAACGCGCCCTTGAGTACTTAAAGCAGGCCCCCCAACGGCCGGCACCGCATCCCGTGCTGGCCGCTGACACGACAGTGATTCTTCACGACGACATTCTGGGTAAACCGGCAGACGTCGACGAAGCACGCCACATGCTGCGCCGGCTTTCAGGAACCGAACATGAAGTCCGCAGCGCGGTCGTGCTAGCCGAACCCGGGCGCATGCTTGAAACGGTCTCTATCACCACAGTACGCTTTGCTGTTCTCGACGAAAACGATATCGACGCCTACTGCGCCACGGGCGAGCCCATGGACAAGGCGGGGGCCTATGGCATACAGGGCTTGGCAGGGCTTTTTATTGAACACATCTCGGGAAGCTATACCGGCGTAATGGGGCTGCCGGTGTATGAAACCGGTGTGCTGCTTCGCCGCTGGCTGAGGGAAAAAGCGGCACAGCCGTAGAAGCATCCCCCAGGAAACGTGGCCGCGGGCTAAATGCTTTCTGGCGTGTCAAAGCGCTCGAGCGTGCCGCTTTGAACGTCCAGATCCGCCCAGGACTGCGTGGTAAACCTGATAACTGCGAGACCGCCCACGGCAAACTCCCGTTGCAAGCGCGCCAAAGCGTCCTGATCGCCCGACCCTACCAGCCAAGCCGCTAACCTCTCCATGCCGGGGTTATGGCCAACCAGCATAAGGCGCTCGTGCATCGAATCCTGCCGCCTGACAACTTCCAGCACGTCTCCTGCACCGGCCTCGTAGATACCGGGTTCATTCACCTTGCTTACGGTAAAGCCGCCTGATTCTGCAGCGATGTCCCATGTTTCCTGTGTTCTTAGAGCAGTAGAAACAATGGCTATATCTGGAACCAAACCCTGCGCCCGTATATGGGTACCCATGCGCCGCGCCTGCTCTTGGCCACGTTCAGAAAGCGGACGCCCATGGTCGCCGACATCGGCCGGCCGGTCAGCATGTGCGTGACGAAACAACAAAAGTTTCAGCATGAGGATATCCTATGATGGTTTAACCACCATTATGACCTGCTTGACTGGGCGTGGCAGCGCACTGCTGCCCTCTGCTCCAGTCGCGGGCACGCTGCACGACGAAATCGATCAGCGTACGGGCCGCCAGCGTTTGATATCGACCCGGCATGCGAAGCAAATACATGCGTGTACCAAAGACGCTCAGACGCCAGTCGGTTAGCGACGTCACCGCACGGCCGGCGTCCACATCACGCTTGAGTACGTAGTCAGGAACCAGGCCAATGCCGAGTCCTCCGAGAATAGCGGCCCGCAAAAACTGAAAATTTTCGGAGGCCAGCGTAGGATGAAGCACGACTTCGCGCCGGGTATCCCCTTGATAGGCGGACAAGCGCAGGTCGCGCCCAATCACGTTGGAGGTAATGACGGGTAAGCGACTTAAATCCTCCAACTCTACCGGCATGGGATGTTCTGCAGCGTATTCCGTCGAGGCGCAGACCCAATAATTGACGGTGGACAGTTCCACCGCAACCAGTTGTTGAGGGGGTTCTGACATGACCCGGATAGCGATATCGACTTCGTCTTTTAACAAATCATCCACACGGTTTTCGAACAACAGGTTCAGCACAATGTCGGGGTACCGGCGCTTGAAGTCGATCAACCAATCAGACATCACCATATTGCCAAAGCCGGACGGTATGCTCACCCGCACCAGCCCATGCAAACTGCTGCCTAATGAGGATAACGATTCTCGGGCGGCCATAAGCTCATCGCGAATCACACAACCGTGCTGATAAAGCCGATAGCCGAGTTCCGTAGGCTCCAAACGCCGCGTCGTACGTCGCAGCAGTTGCTGCCCCATACTTTTTTCGAGCTGGGCGAGGTGATAGCTAACGTTGGCCCGGCTCATTTTGAGCCGGCGAGCCGCACTACTGAGATTACCGGCTTCCACTATATCGGCAAGCAACACCAATGCTTGTGCATCCATACCCTCATCCGTCCAAATTCTTTGACAGTCTATTCAAAATTCTCGCAATTGTAAGAAATAATCGACGAATGCATAATGACCTCGCCTATCAGCCATAACGACAACCCCGACATCCAGGCTTCCTGAATATCACAGGCCTTCCTGGAAAAAGGGTGCGAGGAAACAAACGCATGTCCACATCACCGACCTACATCAGCTATCCGTTTACCGAATTTCAGGGTGATCTGAAAGCAGTGGCTAACGAGCTGCCGACGCCGACCGGCACGCAAGTATTAGTTAAAGTCGAGTATTGCGGCGTCTGCCATAGCGACGTGCACTTGCACGATGGCTACTATGAGCTGGGACAAGGCAAAAAACTAAAGCTTGAAGAACGCGGTATTCACCTACCCGTCACGCTTGGGCACGAGATCGTGGGCAGAGTCGTCGCAGCTGGTGAAGAGGCCGGCGAGCTTCCTGAAGGCCCTGCGTTGGTCTACCCCTGGACGGGTTGCGGGGAGTGTTCGGTGTGCCGACGCGGAGAAGAAAATCTTTGCTCACGTCCCGCAGCGTTAGGCGTACACAAGCCTGGTGGCTACGCGCAGTATGTGCTGGTTCCGCATCCGCGCTACATCATGAGCATCGGAAAGCTAAACCCCGCACACGCATCGCTGCTGGCATGCTCTGGCCTCACCACCTATTCCGCCATCAAGAAAATCGGCACGGTTTATGACGATGAATCGGTAGTGGTTGTTGGTTGTGGGGGGCTGGGCCTCCTGGCCATCCGTATCCTCGCTCTGCGTGGAGTAAAGAACATTATTGCACTGGATCTTGCGGCGGAGAAACGCGAACTCGCCGTCCAAGTCGGTGCCACCGCTACCTTTGATCCCGCCTCCGAGAAAGTCATACAGAATATTCAAGCTGCGGCCCGAGAAAAATGTGTCGCCGTTCTGGATTTCGTGGGGTCCGGCCCTACGGTCGAGCTTGGCATCGCCTTACCCCGGCGGGGCGGCAAAGTCATCGTCGTAGGCCTGCACGGCGGGGAGCTTCGTTACCCGATCCCCTACGTCATTACGCGTGCAATTTCCATCATTGGTTCGTACACCGGTTCCTTGCCAGAACAAAGGGAGCTGGTCGAGTTTGCGCAGCAACACGAGTTATTCAACTTTCCCATCCGCACCCGCCCTCTGCACGAAGCCAATGATGCCCTGCGCGATCTCGCCCGGGGCAAGGTTCAAGGCCGTGTAGTGCTGGATAACCGCTGACCCGTTGTAAGGAGACGCATCACGGCCGGGCTTAGCCAGGCTGCGCCCGCGTGTACCCAAAGAATCTGGAATGCCGATGAAGAAGATTAACGCCTGGCTGGAACGCATTAACCAGCTCATCACTCTCGTAGGCGGTGCCGCTGTCGTGCTGATGATGGTCCATGTCAGCTTGGACATTCTGTTTCGATTCACATTGAACAGGCCGTTGCCCGGCACGATTTCCATCGTTGCCCACTACTACATGATCATTGCCATCTTCCTGCCGCTGGCCTATGTCGAGCAGACCAAAAGCTCTATCAGCATTGAGCTTATCTCCGCGTATTTCCCGCCGGCAATGAACCGCTTCCTGTCCGGCTTCACACTGCTCTTTATCTCGGTCACCTCCTATCTCATCGCATACGTGTCTTACGACGTCGCCATCAAAAACTTCAACTCCAAGAGTGCGGTCATGCAGGGTGATTACACCATCCCCACCTGGCCCAGCTACTTCATTCTATTTGTCGGGGTATTCCTGCTGGGCACGTACTGTCTAGTCAAGTTCATGTGCAATCTGACTGGGGGTGTCGAACAAGGGGAAGACAAATGAGCGACATCGCCATTGGCTTCACGGGCATTGCCGCCCTCTTCCTTTTGATTCTGTTGCGCATCCCTATCGGGATGGTGCTCATTGCCGTGTCATTCGTCGGCATCTGGGCCGTCGTAGGAATGGATATCGCCCTCTCGTCGCTGGGCATCATTCCCTACAACTTCGCCTCAAGTTGGACGCTCAGCTCCGTTCCGCTTTTTCTATTCCTTGGTTTCATCTGTTATCACACACAGCTGACGCAAGGGATGTTTCGTGCGGCCCGGGCCTGGCTGGCCGGTGTACCTGGAGGCTTAGCGATTGCCTCGGTTATCGGCTCGGCGGGTTTTGCAGCAGTGTCCGGCTCCTCCATCGCTTGCTCCGCCGCCATGGGGCGCATCGCCGTACCTGAGATGATGCGTTACCGGTATGACCCTAGCCTGGCAACCGGCACCGTAGCAGTCGCCGGCACAATCGGCGCGCTGATTCCGCCCTCCATCATCATGATTCTCTACGGCGTCATCGCACAGAGCTCGATCTCAAAGCTTTTCCTGGGTGGTATTGCCGCCGGCCTGGTCACCGCCGTGGGTTATATCGTGGTGATTTATTTAAGAGTAAAGATCAATCCGTCGCTCGCCCCCGACGCCAGCGAGGCGGTGCCATGGCATGAGAAGATCGCATCGTTCAAGGATACCTGGCCGGTGTTTCTGATCATGATTGGCATTTTCGGCGGTCTATTCGCGGGCATCTTTACACCTACCGAGTCCGGAGCAATCGGCTCGACGCTCGCTTGCCTGGTCGCCATTCTTAAGCGTTGCATGACGTGGCAGGCCTTCAAAAAGGCGGCAATCGAAACACTGGTCACGACCAGTGCATTACTTATCATCGCCGTGGGCGCCAGCATGCTCACCCGTTTCCTGGTGTTCTCCGGTGCATCGGATTACCTGTCCGACTGGATTCTGTCCCTGGACGCCGGCGATCTGGTGATCATGTTGGGCGTCGTCGTGCTCTACCTGCTGCTTGGCATGGTGCTGGAGCCCATCGGCTGCATGCTGCTCACCTTGCCCATCATTTTGCCGGTTATCGAAAACACCGGTTTCAGTCTGATCTGGTTTGGGGTGGTGCTGACCAAGTTATTGGAGATCGGCATGGTCACCCCACCCGTCGGAATGAATGTCTTTGTCGTGAAATCCGTCGTCGGCAACCTGGTGACGACCTCGCAGGTTTTCCGGGGAATTCTTTGGTTCCTCGTACTCGATCTCGCCTTAATCGCCCTGTTCATCGCTGTTCCAGAAATCATTCTATTCCTACCTGACCTGGTGGGGCGTTAAGCGTCTCCATGGTCAGTCGTCATTCCCCATCGCACCAAAAGGAGGTCACAACATGAGAACCAGAAAAACCCTTGCCGCGCTGCTTGGCGCCGCCGTGCTTGGCACCATGGCAGCGCAGCCGGCTGCGGCCGACACCTTCCGCTTCGCCCTGGGCTTTCCGTCCGGAGCGCCGGTGGAAGCCGCAAAAAAGTATGCCGAGGCCGTTCAGGAGTACACGAATAAAAAGCATCGCGTACGGGTATTCGAGCTTTCTTTGCTGAACCACAGCGAAATGTCTGATGGCATCAACAAAGGGTTGGCAGACATCGGTTACCTGCTGACCGCCTACACTCCGTCGGATTACCCCTACTCGAATATGGGTGCTGATCTCAGCATGCTGACCACTCTTGATAACAAGATTGCCGGCCAGGAAGGATATGCCTACTCGGGTGCGATGCTGGAATACATTATGCTGAACTGCGACGAATGTCAGGAGGAGTTCAGCAAGAACAATCAGGTCTATACCAGCGTGGTATCCACCCCTGCTTACGTGATGTTTTGTAATGATCCGGTCAACAGCCTGGACTCGGTGAAAGGCAAGCGCATTCGCATTTCAGGGGCTCCCTGGGCCCGATGGTCGCGTGCCTTTGAAGCCCAGCCTGTTGCACTGCCGGTAGGGGAAATTTACGAGGCGCTGAGCCAGGGTGTGGTGGATTGCGCTTTCTTGTCGCCCACCGAACTGACCAACTTCAACCTGATCGAGGTGGTGCGTAATATCACGACCGATGTTCCTGGCGGGCTTTATGCGGCAGGCGGCTCGTCCACCCTGAACAAAACAAAGTGGGATCGCTTTTCGGACGACGAGAAAGAAGCATTTCTAAAGGCCGGTGCTGTGATGGCTGCGCAGATCACCTATCTGTATCAAGAACAGGCCACGGACGACCTCAAAAAAGCACAGGCGCGCAATATCAATATTATGCAGGCCGAGCCAGAATTGCTTCAAAAATCTCGTGAATTCATCCAAAAGGATTTGGAGTACATCCCACAGTTCTACGCTGACGAATATAAGCTGGATGCCAACCGGCTCAAAGAGTTATCGCAAACCATGCTGGGCCTGATCGAAAAATGGCAAAATATCATCGCCAACGCTGATATTCACAGCGCCGACGACCTGCGCGACGTATATTGGCAGGAAGTCTA
Organism: Alcaligenaceae bacterium; assembly: GCA_029265795.1. Lineage (GTDB taxonomy): Bacteria > Pseudomonadota > Gammaproteobacteria > Burkholderiales > Burkholderiaceae_B > Yanghanlia. The sequence continues at coordinate 10,230 of JAJUGV010000011.1, read as the reverse complement.
TTCCAAGATTGACCCCAGCAAGTACAGCCCTAAGAAATAAATGGGTGTGCGGCCTAGCAGCGCCGTTATCGGAACCATCACATGTCTCTCGATCAAGAAACCTTTCAACTCCTGAAGGCGACAGTGCAGCGCTTCGTGCAAGAACGCCTTGTTCCCGCCGAAGACCTGGTAGAAGAGCACGATGAAGTGCCGGAGGATATCGTCGCCGATATGAAAGAGCTCGGCCTGTTTGGCTTGTCAATTCCAGAGGAATATGGCGGCATCGGGCTGAGCATGGCCCAGGAATGTGAGGTGGTATACGAGCTAGGTCGCACCGCTCTTGCCTTCCGTTCGGTGGCCGGTACCAATATTGGTATCGGTTCGCAGGGCATTCTAATGGACGGAACTGCCGAACAGAAGGCCGAATACTTGCCTCGTATTGCCAGCGGTGAGCTCATCATTTCCTTTGCGCTCACGGAACCGGACGCCGGCTCCGATGCCGCGTCGCTCAAGGCACGGGCCGTCGCCGACGGTGACGACTATCTGATCAGCGGCACAAAACGCTTCATTACAAACGCCCCCCGCGCTGGAGCCTTCACATTGATGGCACGCACCGGAGGCGCCGGCGCCGGCGGCATTTCAGCCTTTATCGTTCCCGCTGGCTTGCCCGGGCTGACTTTGGGTAAAGCCGATAAGAAGATGGGTCAGCGCGGCACGCGCACTTGTGATGTCAATCTCGACAGTGTGCGCGTACCCGCCGCCAACATCATCGGCGGCGTGCCGGGACAGGGCTTTAAGACGGCCATGAAAGTGTTGGACCGTGGGCGTTTACATCTGTCGGCCCTATCATGCGGCATGGCCGATCGGATCCTGCACGAAAGTATCGTCTATGCTCAGCAGCGCAAGCAGTTCGGCCAACGCATCGGCGATTTCCAACTGATACAGGCCATGCTGGCCGATAGTCAGGCAGAGCTTCTGGCTGCCTGGGCATTGGTCCAGTCAGCCGCGCGCGCATACGACACGAAGCCCATGGGCGCACATGACCCGGAAATTAGTATGCAGGCGTCCTGCGCCAAAATGTTCAGCACGGAAATGGTGGGACGTGTCGCCGACCGGGGCGTCCAGATACACGGCGGTTCGGGTTATATGAATGAATATAAGGTCGAACGTTTCTACCGGGATGTTCGGCTGCTACGTCTGTACGAAGGCACCACTCAGATCCAGCAGTTGGTCATTGGCAAGCACCTGATGCGATTTGCCGGAAACGCCTAGCCTTCCTGTGGGCTTTTCAAACCCAGCTCTTCCAGGATTTGCTCGGTATGCTGGCCAAGCAGCGGCGGCGCCATCCGGTACTGGATGGGAGTCTCGGAATAGCGGATCGGGTTGGCGGTCGTCGGTGTAGTACCGGCCAAAGGATGCGGAATGGTGCGCCAGAGCTCTCGTGCCTGCACCTGGGGGTCCTCGAACACCTGCTTGATATTGTTGATCGGCCCGCACGGTACCCCAGCCTTTTGCAGAGCTTCGATCCATTCGTCGCGCTTCCGCGTCTTCATGATGGATTCGAGTTCAGGAATCAGCGACTTACGGTTAACGAGTCGCAAGCTGTTAGTTGCGTAATCGGGGTGTGACGCCAGATCGGGACGGCCCAACACCTGGCAATATGCCCGGTACTGCCCGTCGTTGCCCACCGCGACGATCAAATGGCCGTCACTGGCGGCAAATACCTGATAAGGCACGACATTCTGATGCGCATTGCCGGCGCGTACCGGGGCGACGCCAGAGGTCATGTAGTTAAGTGTCTGGTTTGCCAACATGGCCACATGGCAGTCCAGCAAAGCCAAGTCGATATGCTGGCCTAAGCCACTGCGATGCCGTTCCTGAAGAGCACCGAGCACAGCAATGGTAGCGTACATACCGGTAAACAGATCGGTGACCGCCACCCCCGCCTTCTGAGGCCCGCCACCGGGCAGGTCGTCCCGCTCGCCGGTAATGCTCATCAGGCCGCCCATACCCTGAATCATGAAATCGTAGCCAGGCAGTGATGCTTTAGGCCCCGTCTGTCCGAATCCCGTGATGGAGCAATAGATCAGGCGTGGGTTGATTTCCTTAATCCGCTCGTAATCCAGCCCGTACTTCCTCAAGCCGCCAACCTTGAAGTTTTCGATGAGAATATCGCAGTGGACGGCGATCTGCCGTACCAACTCAGCGCCTTCCGCCGTAGCGATATCAATGGCGATTGAGCGCTTGTTGCGATTGGTACTGAGAAAATAGGCCGCCTCGGAGGTATCTTTCCCTTCGGAATCTTTTAGATAGGGTGGCCCCCAGCCGCGCGTATCGTCTCCTGTGCCGGGCCGCTCCACCTTGATCACATCCGCCCCCAAGTCGGCCAAATTCTGGCTGCACCATGGGCCGGCAAGCACACGGGACAGATCCAGGACTCTTATTCCATCAAGAGGGGCTTTACGTTCACTCACTGTTTTATTCCTAGTTATGTGGTGGTCATTACGCTAGTGCAACAATAGCATGGCGACCTGCGGAAAACAGCTGTTGCTGCACCCGGAACGAGCCCGCATGACTTCTAGGTATAAACACATGCTTGACCCTCTGCTGACGTGTCCCTATATTCGCATCATCTAACATCAAGTAAGGAAATGACATGCGACGCACGCTACTCGCCACGGCTATGGCCGCCGCCCTGTTTTTGCCGCTGTCTTCCCAAGCTAAGCCTTTTCATTGGGCGAGTCAGGGCGATATCCTGACACTTGATCCCCACGCACAGAACGAAGGGCTGACCATCGCGGCTTCCAGCTACGTATACGAACCGCTGGTTCAGTACAACCAAGAATTCGAACTTGTACCTGGTCTGGCCACTGCTTGGGAGCAAACCAGCCCCACCGTATGGCGCTTCACCCTGCGCGAGAACGTGAAATTTCATGACGGCACGCCCTTCGAGGCGGACGACGTGGTCTTTTCCATCAAGCGCGCCATGGCGCCCACCTCTAATTTCAAAGCCTACGTAAACGGCATCAAAGACGTTCGCGAAGCCGGCCCTAACACCGTCGAGATCGAAACGGAAGGGCCGAACCCAGTGCTGCTGCGCCAGCTGACTAACGTGTTCATCATGAACCGCGACTGGGCTGAAAAGCACAATGCGACTGCGCCGCAAGATTTCTCCAAACAAGAGGAAACCTACTCATCGCGCAACGCGAACGGCACCGGCCCCTACAAACTGGTGTCCCGCGAAGTCGATGTACGTACTGTATTTGAAGAAAATCCCGACTGGTGGGGTGCGGCGAACAAGAAAGGTAATGTGACACGCGTCACCTATACCCCCATCAAGCAAAGCGCCACCCGCACGGCTGCCCTGCTTTCCGGCGAAGTCGATTTCATTCTCGATCCGGCCGCACAAGACCTTGAGCGCCTACGCCAGCAGGCAAAGGTCGTGGAAGGTAATGAATACCGCACCATTTATATTGGTCTCGACCAAAAGAGCCCGGAACTCAAATATTCGTCACTGAAAGGCGAGAACCCATTTTCTGATGTAAGGGTTCGCGAAGCCCTGTATCGCGCCATCGACGTAGAGGCACTCAAAAAAGCAGTCATGCGTGGGCTCTCCGCTCCCACCGGCACCATGATCGCTCCGCAGGTCAACGGTTGGTCTGAAGAACTGGCCAAACGTGAGTCCTACGACCCCGAAAAAGCGAAGGCCCTTCTGAAAGAAGCGGGTTACGAAAACAAGCTGAATTTCACGCTCGACTGTCCCAATAATCGCTATATCAACGACGAGGCCATCTGTCAGGCCATCGTGGCCATGTGGGCTCGCATTGGTGTGAAGGCCCAGCTCAACGCCATGCCGCGTGCCACCTATTTCCCGAAGGTACAGAGCTTCGACACCAGCGCCTATCTATTCGGCTGGGGCGTCCCTACTTTTGATGCGCTCTATACCCTTCAGAGCCTGATTCGCAGTAAGGGCGACGGCGCAGACGGCTCGTTCAACTACGGTGGCTATTCCAATCCGGAAGTCGACAAACTCATCGATCAGGTCAAGACCGAAACCGATGATGCAAAACGTACCGAGGCAATCCGGAAGGCACTTTCGATTCACGCCCAGGAGTTCGGGCATATTCCACTACACGACCAGGTCATTCCCTGGGCCATGCGAAAGAACGTTAACGTCGTACATCGCGCCGATAACCGGCTCACGATGGAATGGGTGACCATCGACTAACGCAACGCTGATTCCGTATGGTGTTCTTCATCCTGCGCCGACTGCTCCAGGCAGTCGGCGTCATGTTATCAGTCGCCCTGATCGCATTCGTCCTATTCCAGTATGTGGGTGACCCCGTCACGATCATGCTCGGCCAGGATGCGACCCAGCAAGATCGCATTGAGCTTCGCCAACAGCTTGGACTCGATCAACCGGCGCCTGTGCAGTTCGCACGATTCGTCGGCAACGCCGTACACGGGGATTTCGGCTTGTCGTTGCGCCAGGGGCAGAAGGTCTCTACCTTGTTAGCCGAACGACTGCCGGCTACGGTGGAACTCTCGATGGTAGCTGCGGGCCTGGCCCTCATCGTCGGGCTGCCGCTGGGTGTTTATACGGCCCTTAACCGCCATTCGCGGCTTTCCCAGCTGATATTGACCTTATCTCTGATAGGCGTATCGTTGCCCACCTTCCTGATCGGCATCCTGCTGATACTGATCTTCGCCGTCATGCTAGGCTGGCTGCCCAGCTATGGTCGCGGTGAAACGATACAAATCGGCTGGTGGAGCACGGGAATGCTCACAGCAGACGGCTGGCGTCACCTGATTTTGCCCGCCATTACCTTGTCGCTCTTTCAACTCACACTTATCCTGCGACTGGTCCGCTCCGAAATGCTCGAGGTCTTACGCCAGGACTACATAAAATTCGCCCGCGCCCGCGGCCTTTCTCGCCGGGCTATCCATTTTGGGCACGCCCTGAAGAACACACTCGTCCCGGTGATCACCATTACCGGCTTGCAGTTGGGTGGCATCATCGCCTTTGCCATTGTCACTGAGACCGTATTCCAGTGGCCAGGCATGGGGCTCCTGTTCATTCAGGCGGTGCAATTCGCCGATATTCCTGTCATGGCCGCATACCTCTGCCTGATTGCCCTGATATTCGTCGTCATCAATCTAGTGGTGGACATGCTGTACTACGTTGTGGATCCGCGCCTGCGTGTCGCGCGCACAGGAGCTCTTTAAATGCGTCGCAGGCTATTTCAACTATGGGACAGCGACCTTGCCTATGCATGGCGCAGTTCCCACATTGCCGTTGTAGCCAGCATCATTCTTTTGCTGCTGCTCATCGGCTCACTGGGCGCAGACTGGGTCGCACCCCATAACCCATTCGATCTCGCATCCATCAACCTGATCGACGCTCTGACGCCGCCCATATGGATGGATGGAGGCAACCCCCACTATTTGTTAGGAACAGACAGCCAAGGGCGCGATCTGTATTCCTCGCTGCTCTACGGCATGCGTGTGTCGCTCTTCATCGGCGTAGCGTCGGTGGTGCTGGCCATGGTGATCGGCGTCATATTGGGCCTCGTCTCAGGTTATGCCGGCGGCAGGCTGGATGCCTTCATCATGCGGGTGGCTGATGTTCAGCTGTCGTTTCCCGCTATTCTCATCGCGCTGCTGATCGATGGTGTAGTGCGGGCCGCTGTTCCCGCTCATCTTCTGGAAAATCTGGCCTTCCCGGTACTGATCGGCGCCATCGCACTGGCAGGCTGGCCACAATATGCTCGCACTGTCCGAGGCTCAACACTGGTCGAGAAGAACCGCGAGTATGTCCAGGCCGCGCGAGTCACCGGGGTACCGTCCTCGGCCATCCTCTTCCAACATGTTTTGCCGAATGTGCTCGGGCCTGTGCTGGTACTGGCTACCGTACACCTGGCCACCGCCATCATCACCGAGGCCACACTTTCATTCCTAGGAGTTGGCGTCCCTCCCACTTCTCCGTCCCTCGGCACGTTGATCCGTGTCGGAAACGATTTTCTTTTCTCCGGGGAATGGTGGATCACCATCTTTCCAGGGGTCGCACTTGTGCTACTCGTCCTTTCTGTGAACCTGCTGGGCGACTGGCTGCGCGACGCCCTGAACCCCCGACTCAACTGATATGTCTGCTTCTATGCCCCTTTTGGATGTCCGCAATCTGCGCGTCGAATTTCATACGCGCCGCGGCGTGCTGACTGCGCTAGACGATGTTTCATTGCAGATCAACATGGGTGAAGTGCTGGGGGTGGTCGGAGAATCAGGGGCCGGGAAATCCCTTACTGGATCGGCAATTATCGGCCTGCTTGATCCTCCGGGGCGCATTACCAAGGGTGAAATACTGCTTGATGGACGGCGCATCGATACATTGCCTGAAGACGCCATGCGGCGTATTCGAGGTAGGGAGATCGGTGCAATTTTTCAAGATCCATTGACCTCCTTGAATCCGCTCTACACAGTGGGCCGGCAATTGGTTGAAACCATCGTCACCCACTTGCCTTTAACGCCTACGCAAGCACGCAGCCGGGCGATTGAGTTGCTGGAATCGACCGGCATTCCCGCTGCCGCCCAACGGATCGACCACTACCCGCATCAGTTTTCCGGTGGCATGCGACAGCGCGTCGTAATCGCGCTCGCATTGGCCGCCGAGCCGCGACTCATTGTGGCCGACGAACCCACCACGGCTCTGGATGTATCCATTCAGGCGCAAATCATTGATCTGCTCAAGACGCTGTGTCGGGAACGCGGCGCTGCGGTCATGCTCATCACCCACGATATGGGCGTCATAGCAGAAACGGCCGATCGCGTTGCAGTCATGTACGCCGGACGTATCGCTGAAATCGGCCCCGTGTCGAATGTAATCGGTGACCCGCAGCACCCATACACAAGGGGGCTTATGGAATCCATTCCGTCGATTCATCGAACTACGGAATTTCTGGCTCAGATCGACGGAAGTATGCCTCGCTTGAACGCCATCCCGCCCGGCTGCGCGTTCAATCCCCGCTGTCCTCACCGCATGGCGCGCTGTCTGTCCGAACGGCCGGAGCTCCTTGAGGCCGGAAATAGTATGGCCGCCTGCTGGCTGCACGACACGGGGGCACGAAAATGACAACTAAATCTTTGGTGAAGGTCCAAGATGCCAGCTGCTGGTTCGATGTCTCGCGCCCGTGGCTGGAGCGAGTCCTGAAGCGTCGACCTCGAACCCACCTGAAAGCAGTCAATGGGGTGTCCTTCACTGTCGAAAAAGGGGAGACTCTGGCCCTAGTGGGTGAGTCGGGTTGTGGTAAATCAACTGTTGCACGCTTGCTGGTAGGGCTGTACACCCCGTCGAGCGGGCATATCGAATTCGACGGACAGCCCGTCTCGATGCTGCGCTCTCGCGAAGGTAAGCAGCTGTGGCAACGCCTGCAAATGATTTTTCAAGATCCCTACGCCAGCCTCAACCCCCGCTGGCGCGTGGCACGCATCATTGCTGAGCCCCTAAAGGTACATGGCAAAATGACTCAGGCCGAACGTGACGAACGTGTCGACGCCTTGCTCCAGCAAGTGGGCCTTTCTCCAACCGACCGCAACCGCTATCCCCATCAGTTTTCAGGCGGGCAGCGGCAACGGATATCCATCGCCAGGGCATTGGCCGCACGCCCGGAATTCCTGGTGTGCGACGAACCCACGTCTGCTCTTGATGTGTCAGTTCAAGCGCAGGTACTGAACCTGATGAAGAAGCTTCAGCAAGACCTGGGGTTGACCTATCTTTTCATATCGCACAACCTTGCCGTCGTACATCACGTGGCGGATCGGGTCGCCGTCATGTACCTGGGGCGCATTGTCGAGCTGGCACCTAGGGATGCCCTCTTTTCCCGCCCCCGGCACCCTTACACCCGCATGCTGCTTTCAGCCATCCCCGACCCAGCAGGCACAGGGCAACGCAGAATTCCTGTCGCGGGCGAGGTCCCCAATCCGCTGAATCCACCCTCGGGCTGCCCTTTTCATCCTCGCTGCCCCCACGCGCGAGACATTTGTCGTCAGCACATGCCGGCCACGATAAATGACGGCCCCACTCAAGTCGCCTGCCATGGCATAAAGGAAGGCTGGCTAGGAAAGTGATAGACTACAAGTCCCATGCGTAACAAATAATTATTATTAAGGAGACAATATTACATGGGTAAGTCATTCGATCGTCGCACGTTTCTCTCCAGTATTGCCGCTACAGCCGTAGCAAGCAGTTTCCCCGCGACCCGTGCCTTTGCCAATAAGAGCGTCAATTTTTCCGGCAAAACAATTCAGTGGATGATTCCATTTTCTGAAGGGGGCGGGTCAGACGTTTGGGCACGTTTCTATGCGCCCTTCCTCAGCAAGCATCTGCCAGGTAACCCCAATGTCGTCGTTCGGAACGTACCCGGTGGCGGCTCCATCACCGGCACAAATCAGTTTGCCGCCCGCGCACGACCGGACGGCCTGACATTCATCGGCACTTCGGGCTCCACTCAGATACCTTATCTTTTGGGCGACCCGCGCGTGCAGTACGAATATCGTGATATGCGTCCTGTCATTGTTTCGCCCACGGGTGGTGTGGTGTATCTGCCGGCCAAATTTGGCATTAAGGATGCATCGGAACTCGGCAAACTTGGGAATCAAGAGTTGGTCTACGGCAGCCAAGGGGCCACATCTCTGGATCTAATCCCGTTGCTTGCGTTCCGTTTGTTGGGGCTCAATGTCCGCCATGTATTCGGTATGACGGGCCGGGGCGACGGCCGCCTAGCGTTTGAACGCGGCGAAGCCACAATCGATTATCAGACTTCCTCGGCCTACCTTACCAACGTCATGCCACTGGTGCAGGCGGGTAATGCCGTACCCATGTTCTCGTGGGGGACTCTCGACGCTCAGGGCAACGTTCAACGCGACCCCACCTTCCCCGATCTGCCGCATTTCGTCGAAGCCTATGAAATGATTCACGGCAAGGCTCCATCCGGGCTCGAATTCGACGCCTACAAGGCCTTCTTTGGCTCGGGCTTTGCCGCTCAAAAGCCGGCTATGTTGCCTCAAGGCACTTCCGATGAAATCGTAGCCGCCTATCGTGAGGCCTTTGCCGCTGCTGTTGCCGACCCTGATCTAATTGCCGGAAAAGCCGAGATTCTGGGTGAGTACCAGCAAGTTGTCGGCGCTGATGTAAAGGGGGTCTACGAAAGCGCCACCGTCATCAGCCCGGAAGCTCGCAAGTGGGTGCGCGAGCTGCTTACCCAAGAGTACAACGTGAAGTTCTAAGCCCTTGAAGCAAGCCATGGCAAAGTGAAACGCAGGAGCGACTCATTACGTAGTTGCTCCTGCGTTTTATTCCATTTCGATACGCCGGCACAAAGATAATTCGAATAGCCGCCGGCGATCCTGGATGGCTGCGCGTTTAGACGCGTGCCGTCACTACTCAACAGGTTTACACATGATAGTCGACGCTCTTCTGGACGCCTTTGGCACTGTCACGACCTTGCAGCACTTGACCTATCTGATGGTCGGCGTGACTGTCGGCCTAGTGGTAGGCATCCTGCCCGGCTTGGGTGGCATTGTTGGAATGTCACTCCTGTTGCCTTTTCTTTACGGCATGGATGCTACGTCTGCACTAGCGATGCTAATCGGCATGTTGCCGATACTCGTGATTGCCGACACATTTGCCTCAGTACTCATGGGCATTCCAGGCTCGAGCGCATCCCAAGCCACCATTCTTGACGGTTTCCCCCTTTCTAAGCAAGGCCAAGCTGCAAGGGCATTAAGTGCAGCATTTGCAGCCTCTCTTTTTGGTGGACTGTTCGGCGCAGCTGTACTGACAGTCAGCGTACTCATCGCAAGACCACTGATTCTTTCATTCGGTGCGGCAGAACTGTTCATGCTCACACTGTTCGGATTGTCGATGGTCGGAGTTCTATCAGGTACGAGCCTGGCGAAGGGTGTCGCTGCATGCGCAGCTGGTCTTGCCTTGGGTTCAGTAGGCGCCGCCCCGGCTACAGGTGAGTACCGAATGGATTTCGGCTGGCTTTATTTGATGGATGGTATTCCCCTGGTTATCGTGGGACTAGGAATTTTCGCCATCCCCGAAATTGGCGACCTGCTACGAAAAAATCAAAGTATCGCCCAAAAGGGCTCCACTCTCGGCACCGGATGGTTGCAAGGATTGAAAGACACCTGGTTCTATCGTTGGCTCACACTTCGATGCTCCGGGCTTGGAGCGATTCTTGGGATGATTCC
>JAJUGV010000014.1 GCA_029265795.1 Alcaligenaceae bacterium | reverse complement strand
TTAAGGGCTTCTTTGGCGACCTGCTGATCGGCCACGGCCAGGAATTCCGGCATGGCTTCCAGAACGGTGACTTCTGCACCCAGGCGGCGCCACACGCTGCCCAGTTCCAGACCGATTACGCCCCCGCCGATCACGCCCAGCTTCTTGGGTACGGAAGAAAGGCGCAGGGCACCGTCGTTGGACAGCACCGTCGTTTCATCGAACTCGAGCCCCGGCAACTGGCGCGGCGATGAGCCGGTGGCGACGATGACATGCTTACCCACGAGTTCTTCTTCGTCCTTGCCGTCGACCTTGATGGACCAGCCACCGTCGACCTTGCCGGAGAACGAGCCGGTACCGTGAAAGAAGCTCACCTTGTTCTTCTTGAACAGGTACAAAATGCCGTCGTTATTCTGCTTAACGACGGTGTCTTTGCGACCGATAAGTTTCTCGAGCTTGAGGCTGACGCCCTTAACTTCGATGCCATGATCGGAAAAATGGTGCTTAGCTTGTTCGAAGTGCTCGGAGGACTGCAGCAGGGCCTTAGAGGGGATGCAACCCACGTTGGTGCAGGTGCCGCCCGGAGCCGGCTTACCGTCGTCATTCGTCCAGGCATCGACGCAGGCGACGGACATGCCCAATTGTGCTGCACGGATTGCCGCGATGTAGCCGCCGGGGCCGGCTCCGATCACGACGAGGTCGAATTGTTTTGCCATGTTGTTTCTCTGTCTTTGAGGTTGAATCAGGAGAAGCGATCTGCATTGCGCCCAGGAAAAACCCCGGCGACCCGGAGTGGGATACACCCATACCGGGCCACGCCGGGGCTGATCAGGCGATTGAGGACATTAGACGTCCAGCAGCAGGCGCTGCGGATCCTCAAGTGCTTCTTTCATGGCCACCAGCGCCAGCACGGCCTCGCGACCGTCAATGATGCGGTGGTCGTAGGACAGGGCCAGGTAGTTCATGGGGCGGATGACGATCTGGCCATTTTCCACAACCGGGCGCTCCTTCGTGGCGTGGATACCCAGGATAGCCGACTGCGGCGGGTTGATGATGGGGGTGGACAGCATCGAACCGAACACACCACCGTTGGAAATGGAGAACGTACCGCCGGTGAGCTCTTCGAGCGTCAGTTTGCCGTCACGGGCCCGCGCGCCGAAGTCAGCGATGGTCTTTTCGATGTCGGCAATGGACATTTGGTCGGCATTGCGCAGAATAGGCACCACCAGGCCGCGCGGGCTGCCCACAGCGATACCGATATCAAAGTAACCGTGGTAGATGATGTCTTTGCCATCGACCGAAGCGTTGACGATCGGGTATTTCTTGAGTGCAGCGACGGCGGCCTTCACGAAGAACGACATGAAGCCCAGCTTGACGCCGTGTTCCTTCTCGAAGCTGTCCTTGTACTTTTTGCGCAGATCCAGGACAGCCTGCATATTGACTTCGTTGAACGTGGTGAGAATGGCGTTTTCCTGCTGCGACTGAAGCAGGCGCTCGGCCACGCGGGCACGCAGACGGCTCATGGGTACGCGCTGCTCGGGACGACCATCGAGCGACAGCGTGGGCGGCGCAACGGGTGCAGCAGCAGGCTTGGCGGCGGGAGCGCTGCCGGCGGCCAGGGCGTCGCCCTTGGTGATGCGTCCACCACGGCCGGTGCCTTCGACGGTAGCCGGATCCACCCCCTTTTCCGCCAGGATCTTGCCGGCTGCGGGGGATGTGATGGCGGCAGCAACGGGAGCCGCTGCGGCAGGTGCTGCCGCCGGTGCCTCGGCAGCCGGTGCTTCAGCCGCAGGAGCGGCAGCTGTGGGCTGGGCTTCGGAGTCGATGCGTGCAAGGACTTCGCCGGAAGTGACCGTTGCGCCGTCACCCTTAACGATTTCCTTCAGGACCCCGCCTGCGGGTGCCGGCACTTCCAGTACGACCTTGTCGGTTTCGACTTCGATCAGAATTTCATCGATTTCCACCGCTTCGCCCGGCTGTTTCTTCCATTCGAGCAGGGTTGCTTCCGAAACCGACTCGGAAAGCTGGGGTACGAGTACATCAGTAATTGCCATATTGGTATCCGTTTCTGGAGTTTTGAATTTCTGTGAGTAAAGTTACTTGCTCAGCGTGAAGCCCTTGAACTTGGCGGCCATCGCGGCGTCAAGCAAAGCGCGTTGTTGTTCAACGTGCTTGGCCAAGTAACCCACCGCGGGCGATGCCGAAGCGGGACGGCCTGCGTAGCCAAGCTTCTGGCCTTCTGTCATGTGCTCGTACAGGTGATGCTGAATGTAGAACCAGGGGCCCTGATTCTGCGGTTCGTCCTGCGCCCAGACGACTTCCTTGACGTTCGGATACTTGCTGAACTCTGCCTCGAAAGCCTTGTGTCCGAAAGGATACAGCTGTTCGATACGCAGAATGGCGATATCGCTGCGGCCGGCTTCCTTGCGGGCATTGACCAGGTCGTAGTAGACCTTGCCGGAGCAAACGATCAGACGGGTCACGCCTGCCGGATCGATCGTGCTGTCGGTTTCACCGATGACCGTCTGGAAGGTACCGTTGGCGAGATCCTCGAGCGGCGAAGTCGCTTCTTTATTACGCAGCAGCGACTTGGGCGTGAAGATGACCAGCGGCTTGCGGAACTGACGGATCATCTGGCGACGCAGCAGATGGAAGATCTGCGCACCGGTGGTGGGCTGCACACACTGGATATTGTTGTCGGCGCAAAGCTGCAGGAAGCGTTCGATACGGGCCGAGGAGTGCTCGGGACCCTGACCTTCGTAGCCATGCGGCAGCATCATCGTAAGACCACAGTGGCGACCCCACTTGGCTTCGCCGGAGGTGATGAACTGGTCGATGACGACTTGAGCACCGTTGACGAAGTCACCGAACTGGGCTTCCCAGATGGTCAGTGTGTTGGGCTCGGCGGCAGCATAGCCATACTCGAACGCCAACACTGCTTCTTCGGACAGCACCGAATCGATGACAGTGAACGGAGCCTGATTCTCGGAGACGTTCTGCAGCGGAATGTAGGAGCCGTCGTCCCAGCGCTCGCGGTTCTGGTCGTGCAACACCGCATGGCGATGAGTAAAGGTACCGCGACCAGAGTCCTGGCCGGTGATACGCACGGGGTATCCACTGGCGACCAGCGTGGCAAACGCCAGGTGTTCGCCCATGCCCCAGTCAACTCGGGCTTCGCCACGAGCCATGGCGCGCCTGTCGTTCAGCAGACGGTTGACCAGCGGGTGGACCGTGAAGCCTTCTGGGACGGTGGTGAGTTTTTCACCGATACGCTTAAGTTCTGCCAGCGGCACACCGGTATCGGCGTGGTCGGTCCACTTAGCATCCAGGAAAGGGGTCCAGTCAGTCGCGTACTTGCTCTTGAAATCGGTAAGAACCGGCTCAATGGTGCGCTGACCATCATCAAGCAACTGACGATAAGCCTTGACCATGGTGTCGGGCTCTTCAGGCTGCAACACGCCTTGTGCGACAAGTTTGTCGGCGTACAGCTTGCGGGTGCCCGGGTGCTTGCCGATCTTCTTGTACATGAGCGGCTGCGTGAGCGAAGGAGTGTCTTGCTCGTTGTGACCCAGCTTGCGGAAGCAGACGATATCAACCACTACGTCGTGGTTGAACTTCATGCGGTAATCAAGGGCCAGCTGAGTGACGAATACGACTGCTTCAGGGTCATCGCCGTTCACGTGGAAGACGGGAGCTTCGATCATCTTCACCACGTCGGTGCAGTACAGCGTGGAGCGCGTGTCGCGCGGATCGGAGGTGGTAAAGCCGATCTGGTTATTGATGACGATATGCAGCGTGCCACCGGTGCCGTAACCGCGCGTCTGAGCCAGGTTGAGAGTCTCCATGACCACACCCTGGCCGGCGAAGGCGGCGTCACCGTGCACCAGCACGGGCAGCACTTGCTTGCCTTCGGTGTCACCACGGCGATCCTGACGGGCACGGGTGCTGCCCTCGACCACCGGGTTAACGATCTCAAGGTGCGACGGGTTGAAGGCCAGTGACAGATGTACAGGGCCCCCACGGGTGGAAAGGTCGCTGGAGAATCCGTTGTGGTACTTAACGTCGCCGTCGGTCAGACCATCTGGATGCTTGCCTTCGAACTCAGCGAAGAGGTCGGCAGGCATCTTACCCATGATGTTGACCAGCATATTCAGACGACCGCGGTGAGCCATCCCCACGATGATTTCTTGTACGCCGCTGGCGCCACCGTGGTTGACGACTTCGTCCATAGCCGCAATGAAGCTTTCACCGCCCTCGAGCGAGAAGCGCTTCTGACCTACATATTTAGTGTGCAGGTAGCGCTCAAGGCCCTCGGCCTCGGTGAGCTGCTGCAAAATATTGCGCTTCTCTTCGGCGTTGAAGGACGGTGTGCCGTAGGTCGACTCGAGGCGTTCCTGAATCCAACGCTTCGCTGTGGGATTCGAGATATGCATGAACTCCGCCCCGATGCTGCGGCAATAGGTATCGCGCAGCGCCTTGAGCAGATCACGCAAGGTCATGGAATCAGCCTTGGTGAAATAGGTGTTCGTGGCAGCGTAGACCCGATCAAGGTCAGCTTCGCTTAAACCATAGAATGCGGGGTCGAGCTCAGGGATGACCGGCCGCTCGCTACGCTGCAGCGGGTCGAGGTTGGCGACGCGCACGCCCAGCGAACGGTAGGCCGCAATAAGCGACTGCACCGAAATTTGCTTGCTGGCCACGGAAAGATCAGGCTCGGACACATGCGAAATGAATGCGTTCGCCTTAGCGCGCTGCGCAAAGGACTCCACGATAGGTGCGTGGGCCTGGTCGCGCGTCTGTTCGGAGCCGCCCGGTGCGGGCAAGTTCTGCAGCTGATCGAAATAATCGCGCCAATGTTCAGGTACGGAGCCGGGATTATCGAGATAGGCTTCGTACAATTCCTCGACGTACGGCGCATTGCTTCCAAACAAGTAGGAAGTGGCCAAAAGCTCTTTTTCAGATGACATATATTCGCTTCACCTAGCCGAGCGTCTCGCTCGTTTATGTGCAGGACAACCTTCCGCGACACGGCCTAACCGAATAGCGGATAGCGGAGGACAGAAGGTAACGGGCATACGGCGGCCCAACGTGCCGTATAGTGCCCTTAGTATAACCCCCAGCTTGAATGATTCGTAACGAACAGGCTGCGACGACGCTTCCCAAATAGGGTTTCGTTGGCTTAAGCAAACACTCTCTCAAAAATGCTGCGCTGCCGCATTTTCTCAGAATGATATTCTTGCTCCATCTGATGTTTTTATTTCATTTTTGGAGTATCTGACTCATGCACGCCAACGACGATCTGGAGAAACTCGCGCTGGATTATCACGCGGTTCCCACTCCGGGCAAGATTTCGGTCATGCCGACCAAACCGCTGGCCAACCAAGATGATCTTTCACTTGCCTATTCACCAGGTGTGGCGTATGCCTGCATGAATATTCACGCCGGTGGCGAAGATGCTGCGGCCAAGTACACATCACGTTCCAACCTGGTGGGCGTTATTACCAATGGTACTGCCGTTTTGGGGCTGGGCAATATCGGGCCGCTGGCTGCCAAGCCGGTCATGGAGGGCAAAGGCTGCCTTTTCAAAAAATTTGCGGGCATCGACGTTTTCGATATTGAACTGAACGAAAACGATCCCGACAAATTGGTCGATATCATCGCTGCACTGGAACCGACGTTAGGCGGTATCAACCTGGAAGACATCAAAGCGCCGGAATGCTTCTATATTGAAAAGAAGCTGCGCGAGCGCATGAAAATCCCGGTTTTTCACGACGACCAACATGGCACAGCAATCATTTCTTCCGCCGCAATCCTTAACGGGTTAAAAATCGTCGGCAAGAAAATGGACGAGGTCAAGCTGGTGTGCTCGGGGGCGGGGGCGGCGGCGATCGCCTGTCTCGACCTGCTCATACATCTGGGCATCAAGCGTGAAAACATCTATGTCGTGGATTCGCGTGGCGTCATTTACGAAGGCCGCGAAGCCAATATGGAGGCGAACAAAGCCCGCTATGCGCAGCGCACGGACGCCCGCACACTGGCCGATGTCTGCGTAAATGCCGATGTATTTTTAGGCTGCTCTGCACCGGGCGTACTCACCGCCGACATGGTCAAGAGCATGGCGCCTAAGCCGCTCATTCTCGCTCTTGCCAATCCAGAACCGGAAATCCGCCCCGAGATCGCAAAGGAGGCCCGGCCCGACTGCATTATTGCGACCGGCCGCTCCGATTACCCCAATCAGGTCAACAACGTCCTGTGCTTCCCTTTCATTTTCCGTGGCGCAATGGACGTCGGCGCCACAGTTATCAATGAAGAGATGAAGCTGGCCTGCGTGCGGGCGATCGCCGAATTGGCGGAAGCCGAGCCCAATGATGAGGTGGCCACCGCCTATGCCGGTCAGGATCTATCCTTCGGCCCGGAATATATTATTCCCAAGCCTTTCGACCCGCGCCTGATCATTAAGGTGGCGCCGGCCGTCGCGCAGGCCGCCATGGATTCCGGTGTCGCGCGCCGCCCCATCGAAGACATGGAAAGCTACCGTCAGAGGCTGATGGGTCTGGTCTACCGAACCGGCCAGCTGATGCGCCCGCTTTTCATGCAAGCGAAGTCGGACCCCAAGCGCGTTGCCTACGCCGACGGCGAAGACGAGCGCGTACTGCGGGCTGCGCAGACCGTCATCGACGAGCGGCTGGCCATTCCCGTACTGATTGGGCGTCCTGCCGTCATTGAGATGCGCATTCAAAAATTTGCTCTGCGTATCCAGCCGGGTGTGGATTGCGAAATCGTAAATCCCGAATCAGACGAGCGCTTCAATGAAACCTGGCAGGCATACTACAAGCTGCGTGGCCGTGCCGGGGTAACACCTGACATCGCGAAATCGATGATTCGCAAGCACAACACGCTGATTGGCGCGATGCTGCTGCAGCGAGGCGATGTCGATGCCCTGATTTGCGGCGTGTCCAGCAAGTATGACAACCAGCTTCGCTACGTACAGGAAGTCATCGGCCTGAAGCCGGGTGCCCGGACTCTGGCTGCAATGAACGTCCTGACGCTGCCCACTCAGACGCTATTCATCTGCGACACGCATGTGAATGAAGACCCCACCGCGGAAGAACTTGCCGACATGACGATTCAAGCGGCTGCGGAAGTCGAGCGTTTCGGCGTGGTCCCGAAGATCGCGTTACTGTCACACTCAAACTTTGGCAGCCGCCCCACCGCGTCTTCGCTCAAGATGGCGGAAGCGCGTCGGCTGGTGGCGGAACGGGCGCCGGGCCTGGAAGTCGATGGTGAAATGCACGCTGATGCGGCATTGTCAGAAAGCATTCGCCTGCGCGCCTACCCCGATTCACAGCTGAAGGGCCCCGCCAATCTCCTGATTCTTCCCAATCTTGACGCCGGCAACATTACCTACAACACGCTCAAGATGACTGGAGCAAATGGCGTGGCCATGGGTCCAATTCTGCTCGGGGCGGCCCGGCCGGTGCACATTCTCACTACCAGCGCCACCGTACGTCGTATCGTCAACATGACGGCACTTGCCGTTGTGGATGCGCAGCAGGAACAGGAAGCACGCTAAACCGCGTTCAAGTCCCCGCCTTCTTCACTGGTGTTGAAGAAGGCGGCTCTTTTATGCGTATGCCTCTGACGCGGTCTGCGCTGCCGCATGATGCTCAACTTGCGGTAAGCCCAGCCGCTCGCGCAGGGTGCCGGGCGCATATTCCGTCCTGAACAGTCCACGACGCTGCAGTTCCGGCACGACAAGTTGGGCGAAGTCATCCAGGCCGGCTGGGAAGTACGGGAACTGGATCATGAAGCCGTCACATGCGCCGGCGGTGAACCACTCCTCAATGCGATCGGCGACATAGCGGTAGTCGCCGATGAAGTCACGGTTGGTCTTGATACCATATTGCTTGCCGATTTGGGTGAGCGACATGCCCCGCTTCTGCGTGAGTTCGGCGACTTCCCGATAGTGGCCGTGCACGCCGGGCTGATCCACCACGGGCAAGCGCTCATCCTGCGGGAACTGTCCCAAGTCGATATCCAGGTGGTAGGCCAGGGTCGACAACCCTGCGCGAGCCTCGGACAGGTCGGTCAGCACAGCATTCTTGGCCAGCGCGATTTCCTTGGTTTCACCAGTAAGCGGCGCGATACCCGGAAATATCTTCAGCGTGGAGGGATCCCTCCCCTGCTGCGCGGCTAGAGCCTTCATCTCCTGGTAAAAAGCCTTGGCCGACTCCAGCGAGGCGTGAGTGACGAAGATGACATCAGCCCAGCGTGCGGCGAATTTCTTACCACGGGCAGAGGCACCCGCCTGAATGAAGACCGGACGCCCCTGTGGTGACCGGCTCACGTTGAGCGGACCCTGCACATTGAACCACTGCCCCTCGTGCCGTATGGCCTCGACCTTGGTGGGATCCGCAAACAAGGGGGTATCGGCGTCTCGTACCAGCGCGTCCGGCGCCCAGCTGTTCCACAACTTGCAGGCCACCTCCATGAATTCGTCTGCGCGGTCGTAGCGTTGATCCTTGGCCAGATGGTCCGCCAACCCGAAGTTACGCGCTTCCGCCTGTTGGAAGGACGTGACGATATTCCATGCGGCGCGTCCTTCACTCAGATGGTCGAGCGTAGCCAGTGCACGAGCTACATGGTAAGGATGAAAATAGGTGGTCGATATGGTGGCCGCCAGGCCCAGATGGCGTGTCTGCCCGGCGATCAGTGATAGCACGGCCAGTGGATCAAGCCGCAGGGCACCCAGAGCGCCGTAGCGCAGTTGGCTGTCCGTAGAACCGTCCAGCCGGTCGGGCACCGCCAGTATGTCGGCGATGAAGAGCAGATCGAAGCAGGCCGCTTCCAGCGACCGGGCAATGCGGCTGTAATAGTGCGGCGACACGATATTGCTGTCAGCGCCGGGGTAGCGCCATCCGCCATGATTGCCCGAAACGGGACCGGCTGCGGCGAATGCCGCCAGATGCAAATGACCAGATGTATGCGTCATGTTCTTTCCTTGTATTAACCCTTGCTAGCTACGTCTGCTGCGCGCACGACGCCCTGCCAATACCCCAGGTCCCGCCTGAGAAAGTTGCCGAAATCGGTGGCCACCAGCGGCAGCGCACTTAAGCCGTGCCGGGCCAGTTCGGCACGGCTTTCGTCACTGGAGAGAGTCTTGTGCAATGAGTCGGCCAGCCTGCTCTGAACCTCAGCAGGTAGGCCGGCAGGCGCAAAGACGCCAAACCACGATGACACAACCAGTTCAGGCCTGCCCTGCTCTGCCGTGGTGGGCACATCGGGTAGGACCTGTACACGGTCGGGGGCGGTCACGGCCAGAGCCTGCAGACGTCCGGACCGTATGTGAGCCTGAGAGGTGGTAGTGAGATCGAACATGAAATCGACCTGGCCGGCCAGCACGTCATTGAGCGCGGGAGCGCTGCCCTTGTATGGCACGTGCAGCAGCGGCACGCCGGCCAGGTTGGCCAGCAGTTCCCCCGCAAGATGATTGGCCGATCCCTGACCGGCCGAGGCGTAACTCAAGGGGGCCTCATGCTGCCGGGCTCGCTCGATCAACTCCTGCAACGAGCTCAAGCCTTTGTCAGGGCGTGTGACGATAGCGTAGGAAACCTCACCGATGGCCGCCAGCGGGGTGAAGTCCGCCACCGGGTCATAGCCGACCCCTTGTGGATTGACGGCGGGATTCATGACGTGGGAAGTGCTGGTTCCCAGAAACAATGTATAGCCATCAGCCGGGGCGGACGCCACGTGGCGAGCGCCAATGGCGGTGCCGGCGCCGGCGCGGTTCTCAATGATTACGGGCTGTCCAAGCTCGTCGGTCAACCTGGCGCCGATGTCGCGCGCCAGGATATCGGCGGTCCCGCCGGGAGGGTAAGGCACGACGAGGCGTACCGGTTTGTTGGGATAATCGTCGGGAAGCGATTGCGCCTGTAACGCTGGACTTCCGGCAACGGCAACGGTGAGAGCACATGCCGCAAAAATGAAGCGACGGGAATGCGTAGATACGATGGACATGAGAAGCACCCGGGAATGTGCGTGGCGCACGAAGAAGTGTCATTCTCGTCATCTCGTTGCGTTAAAGGAAATACATATCTGCTGTTTGGTTATGAGAGCTGGTCCTTATGAGCCTGAGTTCCAAACGTATAACCGCGGCCGCAAAGGGTTGATCATGCGAATGATGTAGTCATGAATAAATGCCCTGAATGTATTTCCACTCTTTGAGGGCCCGTTCTACCATGATCGGTTTTATCCCTACGAGGGTAACGAGGGTAAGTTCATGGCAAATATCGTCAAGACCCAGAACACCAACATTCCCGGTATCTGGTTATCGCAAGCCAGATCCCAATTGCTGCTGTCGGGTGCCACACCCACCAATGGCGGCAGTGAAGCCACCTGGTATGCTGGTGAACTGATGCTGGCGGCACTCAATACCTGCGCCACTTCGCTGCTACATGCCGCAGCGACAGAACGCGGGTGGAAACTGCAATCCGTATCTATTACGGCAACATCTGAACGCGATGTCGCTCAGCCGGACCGCTATTCCAGTGTTCATCTGCATTTCCAAGTGAGCGGCGTCAACAGCGTTCAGGCCCGGGAACTGGTAGAAAGCTTCCAGGCACACTGCCCGATATTTGGAACGGTTTCTCGCGGCGCCCCTACCACCGTCTCCATCACCGCCAACTAGCCGACATGCCCATACCGGCCGCTGTCAGGCGAAGAGATTCACCTGGCGATCGAGCAAATAATCACATTGATACAGAATATCTTCCAGCCAGTTGGTGGCGCGCAGTAAAGTGCTCTGGCATTCTGGAAAGAGCCCGGACGCTTTCCGCTTAGCCTTCAGAAGCGTACCAGCCTTCCGGGCGGCGGCCCGTAGAGCCGCCTCTGGTGTGTCGTATTGGTTGCTTGGCCGCAGCCGCAGCGCGGTACCCACACGCAAGTCGGCCAACTGCAGCTCGCAGGCCTGGATGTAGAGATCGGGTATGACCTCCAACACCAGAAGCTCTATG
This sequence comes from Alcaligenaceae bacterium, assembly GCA_029265795.1. GTDB lineage: Bacteria > Pseudomonadota > Gammaproteobacteria > Burkholderiales > Burkholderiaceae_B > Yanghanlia. The sequence goes on along the minus strand of JAJUGV010000014.1, from coordinate 33,537 downwards.
CATACCCTGCCCTTGGCGCACCTCTGGTCGAAGACCTGGCGATGGGCTTCCGCTGCATCATAAAGGCCGCCATTCAGTGGTATAGGCCAGCGATCAAGGGCCAAACTGAGTTGACGGACGTCTGGGGTAGCTGTCACTGCATGCACCTGAAATGAAAACCGCCCGCCGTTTTCGGCTGAGATGCCGAAAATGGCGGGCGGCACCCAGGCTTACCTGCCGGTCGGAACGTCGCGCTCCACCTCACCGGTGTACAGCTGACGCGGGCGACCAATCTTGTAGTTCGGATCGGACAGCATTTCGCTCCACTGAGCAATCCAGCCCACTGTACGTGCCAACGCAAAGATGGCGGTGAACAGCGATGTCGGGATGCCGATAGCACGCTGCACGATACCCGAGTAGAAGTCCACGTTCGGGTAAAGCTTGCGTTCGACGAAGTATTCGTCTTCCAGAGCGATGCGCTCAAGCTCCATGGCTAACTTGAACAGCGGATCATTTTCCAGGCCCAAGGCAGACAGTACTTCCTTGCAGGTTTCCTGCATCAGCTTGGCGCGTGGATCGTAGTTCTTGTAGACACGATGGCCGAAGCCCATCAGGCGCACGCCCGAGCTCTTGTCCTTGACCTTTTCCATGAACTCGCCAACGTAGTCCAGACCACCGTTTGCCTGAATTTCTTCAAGCATGGTGAGGCAGGCTTCGTTTGCGCCGCCGTGTGCAGGCCCCCACAGGCAACCCACCCCTGCTGCGATGGCTGCGAACGGGTTGGTGCCGGAGGAACCGCACAGACGCACCGTGGAAGTCGAAGCGTTCTGCTCGTGATCGGCGTGCAGAATGAAAATACGGTCAAGCGCGCGCTCGACGACTTCGTTGACCTCGTAGTCTTCGCAAGGCGTCGCGAACATCATGCGCAGGAAATTGCCCGTGTAGGACAGATCGTTACGCGGATAGATGAAGGGCTCGCCCTTGGAATACTTGTACGCCATCGCTACCAGTGTCGGCATCTTGGCGATAAGGCGGATGGCCGAAACATGGCGATGGTGCGGGTCGTTGATGTCTGTCGAATCGTGGTAGAACGCCGACATAGCCCCTACCAGGCCGGTCAGCACTGCCATCGGGTGAGCATCACGGCGGAAGCCGCGCAGGAAGTACTGCATTTGCTCGTGCACCATGGTGTGATGCGTGACCAGGGAATCAAATTCCTTCTTCTGGTCGCCGTTGGGCAGCTCACCGTTCAGAATCAGGTAGCAGACGTCAAGGAAGTCGCAGTTCAACGCCAGCTGTTCTATGGGATAGCCGCGATACAACAACTGACCCTTCTCACCGTCGATGTAGGTGATGGCAGATTCGCACGATGCCGTGGCCATAAAGCCCGGATCGTAGGTGAACATATTGGTTTCGCCGTACAGCTTGCGGATGTCGATGACATCCGGGCCTACGGTTCCCTGATAAATAGGGAATTCGACGGAAGGTGTGCCGTCGGAAAACGACAGCGTTGCCTTTTTGTCAGACAGTTGCATCACAGTTTCCTCTAGATATATTTATAGCTTTTGCATGACGGCGACCAAGCGGCGGATATCGGGCGTGTCGTACACGCCCGATAGCTCCTGGCGGCCAAGCAATACATCGAGCAGATCGTTGTCGCTCATCTCGAATAAACGAGTCAGAGCGGCAACGTCTACATCCGTCAACTCAGCTTCGTACTGATCCAGAAATCGCGTGATGATAAGGTCGTTTTCCAGCAGGCCGCGACGCGCCCGCCAACGCAAGCGTGCGCGGTCCAGGTCTGACAACTTTCTCATCAGAGATCCAAATAAAGAGTGTTGAGTTAACGTTTAGATGGTGCGGCGCACCAGCAGTTCCTTGATCTTGCCGATGGCAGCCGACGGGTTGAGCCCCTTCGGACAGACATCGGTACAGTTCATGATGGTATGGCACCTGAAGAGGCGGTATGGGTCTTCCAGGTTGTCGAGCCGCTCGCCTGTTGCTTCGTCGCGGGTGTCCACGATGAAACGGTAGGCTTGAAGCAGACCGGCCGGCCCCACGAATTTATCGGGGTTCCACCAGAACGAGGGACAGGCCGTGGAACAGCAGGCGCACAGGATGCACTCGTACAGACCATCAAGATGCGAGCGTGCCTCGGGCGACTGCAGACGTTCACGCTCGGGTGGCGGCTGGTCGTTGATGAGGTACGGCTTGATCGAATGATACTGATTGAAGAAATGCGTCATGTCCACGATCAGGTCGCGCACGACGGGCAGGCCGGGCAACGGACGCAACACAATGGGCTCGGAGAGCTCATTGAGGTTGGTCGTGCAGGCCAGGCGGTTCTTGCCATTGACGTTCATGGCGTCAGAACCACATACCCCCTCACGGCAGGAGCGACGAATCGAAAGGCTGTCGTCTACCGAGTTCTTGATGCGCACGATGGCGTCAAGAAGCATTTTGTCGGTAGGCTCAAGCTCGACTTCGAGCTTCTGCATGTATGGGCGCTCGTCCTTGTCGGGATCGTAGCGGTAGATTTCGAATTTGACAGTGCGTTTTTGAGTCATTTCGTATCCTGCTTAGAACGTACGCGCCATCGGCGGGAAGGAATCGACCGTCAGAGGCTTCATGGTGACAGGCTTGTACTCCAGACGACTTCCCTCGGAGAACCAAAGGGTGTGGCGCAGCCAGTTCTCGTCGTCGCGTTCCGGGTGATCGCTGAGCGCATGTGCGCCACGGCTTTCTGTACGGTTCGCGGCGGACTTGGTAGTGGCGCGGGCGACTTCGATCATGTTGGCCAGCTCGAGGGCTTCGACGCGCGCGGTATTGAAGACCTTGGACTTGTCCTGGAAGTAAATGTCCTCCACTTCCGGTGCCAGACCTTCGATGACATCCACGCCCTTCTGCAGCAATTCGAGCGTGCGGAACACGCCACAGTGGTGCTGCATCGCGGTACGGATCTTATGGCCGACGTCCTGCGCACGTTCACCCGAAGTGCGGGTTTCCAGACGATTGACGCGCTCCAGAGACTGATCGATGGTCCACTGCGGAATCGGCTGATGGTAATGCGTGCGCTCCGGATGCTCGGAAACAATATGCTGACCCGCTGAACGACCAAACACGATGAGGTCGAGCAGGGAGTTAGTACCCAGACGGTTAGCGCCGTGCACCGAGGTGGCCGCACATTCGCCCACGGCATACAGGCCGTTGACGACGCGGGACTCGCCGTTCTCCCAGGTCATGACCTGGCCGTAAATATTAGTGGGGATGCCGCCCATCTGATAGTGAATGGTGGGCACGACCGGGATCGGATCCTTGATGGGATCGACGTTCGCAAACTTGATGGCGATTTCACGAATCGAGGGCAGTCGCTTCATGATGGTTTCAGCACCGAGGTGATCAAGCTTGAGCACCACATAGCTGCCGTCGCCACAGCCACGACCTTCTTTGATTTCCTGGTCCATGGAACGGGACACGAAGTCGCGCGGCGCCAAGTCCTTGAGGTTGGGCGCATAGCGCTCCATGAAGCGTTCGCCGTCCTTGTTTAGCAGAATGCCGCCTTCGCCGCGCACCCCTTCTGTAATCAGTACGCCGGCACCGGCCACGCCGGTGGGGTGAAACTGCCAGAACTCCATATCTTGGAGCGGGATACCAGCGCGTGCAGCCATGCCCAGGCCGTCGCCGGTATTGATGAAGGCATTGGTGGATGCGGCCCAAATGCGACCGGCGCCGCCCGTGGCCAGTACGACCTTCTTGCCCTCAAGCACGTAGATCTCACCGGTCTCCATTTCGAGGGCGGTTACGCCAAGAACATCACCGGCTTCATTGCGCAGGAGATCAAGAGCCATCCATTCGACGAAAAACTGCGTGCGAGCCGCGACGTTACGCTGGTACAGCGTGTGCAGCATGGCATGACCCGTACGGTCAGCTGCGGCACAGGCGCGCTGAACAGGCTTTTCGCCGAAGTTAGCGGTGTGACCGCCGAAGGGGCGCTGATAAATAGTGCCGTCGGCGTTACGGTCGAACGGCATGCCGTAGTGCTCGAGCTCGTACACGGCGTGCGGAGCTTCGCGGCACATGAATTCGATGGCGTCTTGGTCGCCGAGCCAGTCGGAACCCTTCACCGTGTCGTACATGTGCCAGAGCCAATCGTCTTCGCTCATGTTGCCCAGCGCGGCACTCACGCCACCTTGGGCGGCCACGGTATGGGAGCGGGTCGGGAAGACCTTGGAGAGGACGGCGACGGACAGCCCGGCTTCAGCCAGTTGAAGGGAACAACGCATGCCGGCCCCGCCGGCGCCTACGACCACCACATCGAAGCGGCGGCGTGGTAAGGAAGAGATGACAGCAGCCACGGCTTACAGACTCCAGAGAATTTTTGCAAAGAAGGCGATGGTGCCTACCAGCCACAGCACGGTCAGCACCTGAAGAAGGAGGCGCAGACCGGCGGAACGCACGTAGTCCATCCAGATATCGCGCATACCGATCCATGCATGCCACGCAACCGCGAGGAATGCGACCGTGGCCAGCATCTGCCCGACAGGCAGACCCAGACAGGTAAAGGTGAACAGATTGCGCCAGTTTTCGTAGTTCAGCTCGCCCATGAACAGGAAACCGAGCAGCAGCACAATGGTGTACACCGCCATGATGACACCAGTGATGCGCTGAGCGATGAAATCCATGGTGCCATAATGCGCACCGACAACGAGCCGCTTATGGCCATAACTTTGCTGATCCATTACCACACCCCGAACAGTTTGAGACCAAGAATGACTGTCAGTGCCAGGCTGACGACCAATACCGTGCCTGCACTCTTCTGGGCGGATTGCTTGTCGTTGCCCATGTGCAGATCAAGGGTGAGGTAACGGATGCCGGCACAGAAATGATGCAGATAGCCCCAGATAAGGGCCAGAAGCACCAGCTTGAATAAGGGGTTGGAAGTCCATTGGGCCAGACTTGCGAAGGTTTCAGGTGACGTCACGCTGCGACCAAAGAGCGGCACAATGACCAGGGGAAGACAGAGGAACAGGAGCGCACCACTGGCGCGATGCAGAATCGATGTCTTCGCCGCAAGAGGCATACGACTCAGGTACACCAGGAGTTGCGGCATGGTTAGGTTGCGGTACTGCGGCCGCCTCTTTGAAGCTGTTTCGGACATGATGGCCTCGAAGTGATTGCTGAAGATCTATTTATTGCAAAGCGCAACCGGCATTTTCGCCGATTTGCCTTGCCGGCAGCAAATCGGCTTGCGGTTGCATCAGTTCAAACTGTTTCTGTAGTGGAACCTTTCAGTCAGGTATGTCCCCCTTCTTACCTCCATGGGTCTGTCGCCATAAGTGAAGGACACTCGCTCGACATGCAGCAAGGGATGACCGACCGGAATTTCAAGCAATTCGGCCTGGGTCTCGCTTGCCGCAACGGCCCGGATTTTTTCGTCGGCGCGTACCATACTGACGCCGAACTCGGATTCGAACAATGCATAAAGAGGACTACGGTTGCCGGCCAGCAGCTCGACGGTCAGCCCTTTGAAGGATGCGCCCGGCAACCAGATGTCGTCAAGAATGGTAGGAGATTCGTCGAAGGACAAAAGGCGGCGGACGTTCACCACGGTATCGCCGGTGCGAAGCTCGAGCAACGCAGCAATATCTGCCGGTGCGCGCATACGCCGGCAGTCGAGGATGCGACTGCCTGTCACGGCCGAATGAGCGTCATCGGGCGTCAGGCGTAGAAAACGGAAACGGACCTTGGCCTCGTGGTGGGTCGCAACGAACGTACCCTTGCCCTGGCGCCGTAGCAGCAGATTCTCTGCAGCGAGCTCATCGATGGCTTTCCGTACGGTGCCCTGGCTGACCTGAAAGCGCGCCGCCAGCTCAAGTTCGCTGGGTATGGCTTCGCCGGGCTTCCATTCGCCACGATCCAGCCCTTGTAGCAGCAGAGCTTTAATCTGCTGGTACAAGGGACTAAAAGCCGCGCTGCCAGGAGCAGTATCGGCATTACGTTCCACAGTGGGCTGATCGGACATGGACTAATGCGCGGAAAGAGATACCTGGACGGCCTGAACAGGTTTTGTATCAAGCTGTACGGATGTCTCGCCGTGTGATTCTGGATAATCGAAGAATTGTCGCATGACTGACGATTTCTGTCTAATAATCCTCTATCTTATATAAGACATAAGATTATTGACGCCCTGAACGCCATTCGCTACTCTTGGGCGGTTTTTTTACACTCCGCTGCACAGGATACCGAGTCCGAGAGCGCCACGCGCTCGTGCCAAAAGTTTTACACTGTCGCACATTGGATTCCCTTTCATTACTTTCTTCATTTACCCACCTATCGGAGATTTGTTCATGTCCAAACCCGCCATGCGCGTCGCCGTTACCGGCGCCGCCGGCCAGATTGGCTACGCCCTGCTATTTCGTATCGCCTCCGGCGAAATGCTGGGCAAGGATCAGCCCGTCATCCTGCAGTTGCTCGAGATTCCTGACGAGAAGGCGCAGAAGGCACTGCAAGGCGTGATGATGGAGCTGGAAGACTGCGCATTCCCCCTGCTGCAAGGCATGAGTGCTCATAGCGATCCCCGCGAAGCGTTCAAAGACGCCGACGTTGCTCTGCTGGTCGGCGCTCGTCCGCGCGGTCCCGGCATGGAGCGCAAGGACCTTCTGCAGGTCAACGCGCAAATCTTCACGGCTCAAGGTCGTGCACTGAACGATGTCGCCAGCCGTGACGTGAAGGTTCTGGTCGTGGGCAACCCCGCCAACACCAACGCGTACATCGCAATGAAGTCGGCCCCCGATCTGCCTGCGAAGAACTTCACCGCCATGCTGCGCCTGGATCACAACCGCGCCCTGTCACAGCTGGCAGCCAAATCGGGTAAGGCAGTGGCGGACATCGAGAAACTAGTAGTGTGGGGCAACCATTCCCCCACGATGTACCCTGACATCCGCTTTGCCACAGTGGGCGGCCAAAGCCTTGCCGGCCTGATTAACGACGACGCCTGGAACCGCGACGTATTCATTCCTACGGTGGGCAAGCGCGGCGCAGCGATCATCGAAGCGCGCGGCCTGTCTTCGGCAGCGTCCGCCGCGAATGCAGCCATTGACCACATTCGTGATTGGGTGCTGGGTTCGAACGGCAAATGGGTGACCATGGGTGTGCCGTCGGATGGTTCCTACGGCATTCCGGAAGGCATTATTTATGGTTTCCCGGTAATTACTGAAAACGGCGAGTACACGCTGGTGCGCGATCTGGAAATCGACGACTTCTCGCGTGAGCGCATGGATTTCACGCTGCAGGAGTTGCTGGAAGAGCGTGATGGCGTGAAGGATCTGCTGAAGTAATCAGCGGGACTTGCTAGGGCTTGGGGGGCTCGCGTATTGTGGTGGCCCTCGCCGGCCCTCCGGCCTTCCGGCGCCTGCGGCGCAGCGCGCCGGCCTCACGATACGCCGAGTCGCCGCATTCTTCTCCAGAGCGTCGTCCGGCTCACCCCCAGCAGTCGCGCCGCCTCTTCGCGGTTCCCTCCTGACTGCTCCAGCACCTTCAACAGATGACGCCGCTCTACCGCCTGCAGGTCTGCCTCCACCAAAGCCGCCGGTGTGGACACGGACGAATCCTCGGCCGCGACTTGCCCGCCCCCGTCAGCGCCTTCAAAAGACAGCGCCCGTTGCGTGAAGAGCTCCGGCGCAATGTCTCGTAGCTCTTCTTGGGTGATACCCCCGCCCTGCGCAGCCGGCTCCCTGAACACCAGAATGCGCTCGATCAGGTTTTCGAGTTCGCGGATATTCCCCGGCCAGTCATAATCCCGGCCGGCTTCTACAACGGCTTTCACTAGAACCTCGTCAGCTAATCGGGGCGCGCCCAGCCGCATCGCGATTTTCTCCGCCAAGTGGCGTGTGAGTAGCGGCAAGTCGCCGTGGCGCTCTCTTAAAGGAGGCAGACGCAGGCTGAGAATATTCAGACGATAGTAGAGATCCTGCCGGAAACGACCCTCTGCAACCTGCTTAGACAAATTGCGGTGTGTGGCAGCGATGACCCGCAAATCCACCGGCGTGGGCACCGTCGCGCCGATGCGCAGTACTTCGCGCTCCTGAAGTACGCGCAGCAATCGCGTCTGCAGGGACAAGGGCATTTCGCCGATCTCGTCGAGGAAGATGGTGCCCGTATGGGCGGCTTCGAACAAGCCCATCTTTCCGCCACGACTCGAGCCTGTGAACGCGCCTTCTACATAGCCGAAGAGCTCGCTTTCCAAGAGGGATTCTGGAAACGCAGCGCAATTGATGGCAACGAAGGGCTGTGCGCGCCGCGCACTGGCGTTATGGATGCCCTGTGCCAGTAGTTCCTTGCCTGTGCCACTCTCTCCCACGATAAGCACAGTCGCCGTGCTTTGCGCGCAGCTGAGCGCAAGTCGTTTCACGTTGCGCAGAGCCTTACTTTCACCCACCAGGTTGGCCAATCCATATTTGGCATGCTGTGATGGAGGCAGATGACGCGTTCTAAGGCTGCGGTCCAGCCGCTGAATCACCACCGGGTCCTGACAAACCAGCACGGCACCCGTACGGCGGCCTTGCTCCAAGATGGGCATGCGAGTGACCACAGAAGTGCGGCCACCTACCTGTTGCACCTGTTCCATTTCCGCCGTTCCGGTACGTAGCGTATGCGCCAGGCTCAGCTCACCTTGAACCGCGCTGAGACGCCGCCCCAATAATTGGTCGGCCGGCAGGCCGATAAACGCTTCCATGGCCGGATTCACGGCCTCGATGCGCTCTTCCATGTCGACCGCCACAACACCGTCCTTGAGCTGCGCCAGTATGGTGTTCAATTTTTCACGCCGGTCGGTTTCCTGACGCGCGACCCGGGCAATGTCTATGGCCGCCCCCATCGCCTCTCGCACAGCACCCTGTGAATAGAGCAGCACACCTTCCATACCGCGGGCCCGCGCCAGATCCACCACTAACCCGGGGGCAACCACGGTATCGACGCCGGTTGCAGCCAGTGACTCAACGCATTCCCCCGCCTCTTGCTCGTTGGAATACGAGCGCACTTCCAACTGCAGGGAAAACCGTTCATTGAACAGCAGCAATTCGGTTGGCGGTGGCCCATAGGTAACCAACGCGATGCGTCGAGCCCGCAATGCCGCGCCGGAGAGAATCCGCATGAGATCAAAGCCGTCAGGTTTGACCAGCACAACGGGTAGATCCAGACGCTCGCGCAGGAACTGACCATTGGAGCCGGCCGCCACCACAGCATCGATCCCGCTGGACGCTCGCAGATCCGTGATTGACTGCACTGCATCGTCATAGATGCGATCCAGCACAGCCACATCTGCGACGCCGGCATACGAAGGTGCTGCTGCCTCCAATAAATTACGCAGACCATGAAAGCCGACTGCAGCGATCTTAAGACGAGGTGAATAAGGAGTGGGCGAAGTGCTCATAAGGACAGGGAGTCAATCTGACAGCGGCAAGCCAATGATGCCTGTAATTATTGCATTAAAGAAACACATACGTTTCATTAACGAAACCTCGCCCTGAAACAAGGGGTATGCAAGCACGAATTAAATCGAATTTGCGCGTAGAAGCCGCAAGAACGTGCCCATCGAAAAGTTGGCATGGTTTGTGCTTTAAGGAGTTAAAAGCTTAGTATGTTCCTTGGAACTCTTGAACTCACAGAGGATCTCACGTGACCCAGAAAACTATTCATTCCGCCGGTGGCCGCTTCCGCCAGGCGCTCAAAGAAGAACAACCGTTGCAGATCATTGGCGCCATCAATGCCAACCATGCCCTGCTGGCAAAGCGCGCCGGTTACCGCGCGATTTATCTGTCTGGAGGCGGGGTCGCTGCGGGCTCGCTGGGCCTGCCCGATCTGGGCATTAACACGCTTGATGATGTACTGACTGACGTTCGGCGCATCACTGATGTCTGTGATGTGCCCTTGATCGTCGATATTGATACCGGTTTCGGGCCGTCTGCTTTCAATATCGCCCGCACAATCCAGAGCCTGATCAAGTTCGGCGCTGCGGGCTGCCATATCGAAGATCAGGTGGGCGCCAAGCGCTGCGGCCACCGTCCCGGCAAGGAGATCGTTGGTGTCCAAGAAATGGCCGACCGCGTGAAGGCAGCCGCAGACGCGCGCACAGACGACCAGTTCTACCTGATTGCTCGCACAGACGCGATTGCGGTGGAAGGCGTTGATGCCGCCATCGAACGTGCTCACGCCTGCGTGGAAGCCGGGGCCGATGCGATTTTTGCGGAAGCCGCTTACGACCTGGACACCTTCCAGCGGTTCAGCCAGGCCGTTTCCGTGCCGCTGCTGGCCAACATTACTGAATTCGGCCGTACGCCGCTGTTCAGCGTGCCCGAGCTCGGCAGTGTGGGAGTCGGCATGGTACTGTACCCGCTGTCCGCCTTCCGCGCCATGAACCGTGCCGCTGAGACCGTTTACCAGGCCATCCGCCGCGACGGCCATCAGCGCAATGTCATCGACATGATGCAGACCCGCGAGGAACTCTACGATCGCATCGGTTATCACGATTACGAAGCCCGGTTGGATGCCCTGTTCCAGCAAGGCAAAGCGAAGTAAACGCCGTATAGATTCATGGGGCCGTGTGCCCCTTCGCATATTGAATGATTAGGAGCGAGGCATGACAACAGAAAACTCCACTGAAACCAAACCAAAAGGCAAAAAGTCCGTCGCCCTATCGGGTGTGGTAGCGGGCAACACCGCCCTGTGTACGGTCGGGCGCTCCGGCAACGACCTGCACTATCGCGGCTACGATATTCTGGATATCGCGGATACCTGCGAGTTCGAAGAAGTCGCCCACCTGCTGGTACACGGCCGCTTCCCCAATCGCGCTGAATTGGATGCCTACAAGCAGAAGCTGCGCCGCCTGCGTGGTCTTCCCATCCAGCTGCAAGCCGCCCTCGAGGCATTGCCGCCCGCCAGCCATCCGATGGACGTGATGCGCACGGCTGTATCAGTGCTAGGCTGCTTACTCCCCGAGAAAGACGACCACAATATCCCCGACGCGCGCGACATTGCTGACCGGCTCATGGCCTGCCTCGGCCCTGCCCTGCTCTACTGGTATCACTTCAGCCATAACGGCCGCATGATCGACGTCGAGACGGATGACGACTCCATCGGTGGCAACTTCCTTCGCCTGCTGCATGGCGAAGAACCCAGCGATGAATGGGTGCGTGCCATGCACACGTCTCTCATCCTGTACGCCGAGCACGAATTTAACGCTTCTACCTTCACCAGCCGGGTTGTTGCCGGCACCGGGTCTGACATGTATTCGGCCATCACGGGCGCCATCGGTGCGTTGCGCGGGCCTAAGCATGGTGGTGCAAACGAGGTGGCTTTCGAGGTGCAGAAGCGCTACGAGAATCCCGACGAGGCCGAAGAAGACATCCGCCGCCGCGTGGCCAATAAAGAAGTCATTATCGGTTTCGGGCATCCGGTCTACACCGTATCCGACCCACGCAACAAGGTGATTAAAGAAGTGGCCCGCCGACTGTCGGAAGACGCAGGCAACACGAAGATGTTCGATATCGCCGAGCGGCTCGAGTCGGTCATGTGGGACGCCAAGAAGATGTTCCCCAACCTGGACTGGTTCTCGGCCGTTTCCTATCACATGATGGGTGTTCCCACGTCGATGTTTACGCCGCTATTCGTGATTGCGCGTACTGCCGGCTGGGCCGCGCATGTTATCGAGCAGCGTATCGACAACAAGATAATTCGCCCCACTGCGAACTACATCGGGCCGGAAGATCAGAAGTTCGTACCGATCGATCAACGCTGATTCCGCGCACGGCGCCGCCCCGCTCCCGGGCTGCGGCCCGGTGGAGCCGCCCCGACCGCTGTGCGGGTGGCGGCTTCCCTTAATTATTAAAAGGGGAACGCCGGCCAATGTGCCGGCGTTCCTCATAATGGAAGATACATCGTATGAATACCGCCTATCGGAAACCCTTGCCTGGCACCGAACTGGATTTCTTCGACGCCCGCGCAGCGGTCGAAGCGATCGCCCCGGGCGCCTATGACACCCTGCCCTATACGTCGCGCGTACATGCCGAAAACCTGGTGCGGCGCTGCGACCCGAGTATTCTTACCGACTCGCTCATACAACTCATAGAACGCCGACGTGATCGCGATTTTCCGTGGTACCCCGCGCGAGTCGTCTGCCATGACATTCTGGGACAGACGGCCCTGGTCGACCTCGCCGGCCTGCGCGACGCGATTGCGGCCAAGGGCGGCGATCCGTCACTGGTGAACCCAGTGGTGCCTACGCAACTCATTGTGGATCATTCACTGGCAGTGGAGCACGCCGGCTTTGAGAAAGATGCCTTCGAGAAGAACCGCGCTATTGAAGACCGACGTAACGACGACCGCTTCCACTTCATCAACTGGACCAAGAAGGCGTTTCGCAATGTGGACGTCATTCCTCCCGGCAACGGCATCATGCACCAGATCAACCTGGAGCGCATGTCACCCGTGGTCCACGCGGTGGATGGGGTGGCTTTCCCGGATACGCTGGTCGGTACCGACAGCCATACACCGCACGTGGACGCACTGGGCGTAATCGCCATTGGCGTCGGGGGGCTGGAAGCTGAAAGCGTCATGCTGGGGCGCGCCTCCTGGATGAGGCTGCCGGACATCGTTGGTGTGGAGCTGACAGGCGAACTCGCGCCCGGAACCACTGCAACCGATCTGGTGCTGGCGCTGACCGAATTTCTGCGCAACGCCAAGGTGGTTTCCAGTTATCTGGAGTTCTTTGGCGAAGGGGTGGCCAAGCTCACCCTGGGCGACCGCGCCACCATTTCCAATATGACGCCGGAGTATGGAGCGACGGCGGCCATGTTCTATATCGACCAGCAGACCATCGACTACCTGCGCCTGACGGGTCGTGACGAAAAACAAGTGGCGCTTGTAGAAACCTACGCCAAGCAAGCGGGACTGTGGGCTGACAGCCTGGCAACCGCCCAATATGAACGCGTCCTGCGCTTTGATTTGTCTTCGGTCGTGCGCAACATCGCGGGGCCGTCCAACCCGCATCGCCGGGTGGCCACCACCGACCTAGCCGCGCAAGGGATCGCAGGGGAAGTACAGGAGCAGCCTGGCTTGATGCCGGATGGCGCCGTGATCATTGCCGCCATTACAAGCTGTACCAACACCAGCAATCCGCGTAATGTCATCGCCGCCGGCTTACTGGCGCGCAACGCCAACCGTTACGGCCTAGTACGTAAACCCTGGGTAAAGACTTCGCTCGCACCGGGTTCCAAGGCAGTTCAATTGTATTTGGAAGAGGCGGGCTTGTTGCCTGAACTGGAGAAGCTCGGCTTCGGCATTGTCGGTTTCGCCTGCACCACATGTAATGGCATGAGCGGAGCCTTGGATCCGAAGATTCAGCAGGAAATCGTCGAACGCGACCTCTACGCCACAGCGGTACTGTCGGGCAACCGCAACTTCGACGGTCGTATCCACCCGTACGCAAAGCAAGCCTTTTTGGCCTCACCGCCCTTGGTGGTGGCGTATGCGGTCGCAGGCACCGTCCGTTTCGATATCGAAAAGGACGCGCTCGGTTACGACGCTGACGGCAACCCGGTGACGCTCAAGGATATTTGGCCCAGCGATGAAGAAATCGATGACCTGGTGGCACGCTGCGTCAAACCGGAGCAGTTTCGCAAGGTGTACGAACCCATGTTTGCCGCCAGCGTGGAGTCGGGCGAGAAAGTGTCGCCTTTGTACGACTGGCGCCCACAGAGTACCTATATCCGCCGCCCGCCATACTGGGAAGGCGCTTTGGCAGGCGAGCGTAGCCTCAAGGGTATGCGACCGTTGGCCATTCTGGGTGACAACATCACGACAGACCACCTTTCGCCTTCAAACGCTATTCTGCCGGATAGCGCAGCCGGTGAATATCTAGCGAAGATGGGGCTTCCCGAAGAGGACTTCAACTCCTATGCCACCCATCGGGGTGACCACCTCACGGCTCAGCGCGCCACCTTCGCCAATCCCAAGCTCATCAACGAAATGGCGGTGGTGGACGGCGAAATCAAGCAAGGCTCGCTGGCCCGGTTGGAACCCGAAGGCAAGGTCATGCGCATGTGGGAAACCATCGAAACCTATATGAACCGTGGGCAGCCGCTCATCATCATTGCCGGTGCCGACTACGGTCAGGGCTCCTCGCGCGACTGGGCCGCCAAGGGCGTGCGCCTCGCTGGAGTGGAAGCGATCGTGGCAGAAGGTTTTGAGCGCATTCACCGTACTAACCTGGTTGGCATGGGGGTGCTGCCGTTGGAGTTCCAGAGCGGAACCAATCGAAAAACCCTGGCACTCGACGGCACCGAAACCTATGACGTCATCGGCGAGCGGACACCCGGCGCCACGCTCACTCTGGTGGTTCACCGACGTAATGGCGACCGTGTGGAAGTCCCCGTGACCTGCAGGCTCGATACGGCCGAGGAAGTTTCCATTTACGAGGCGGGCGGAGTACTGCAGCGTTTTGCCCAGGACTTCCTGGAAGGCAACGCGTAACGATTCAGGAGAAATTATGTCTTTTGCACCACAAGTGAAGATTCCCGCGATTTATATGCGCGGAGGCACCAGCAAGGGTGTCTTCTTCCGACTAGAAGACTTGCCCGAAGTGGCACGCAAACCAGGCCCGGCCCGCGATGCCTTGCTGCTACGCGTGATCGGAAGCCCGGATCCCTATGGCAAACATACGGATGGTATGGGGGGCGCGACGTCCAGCACGAGCAAGGTAGTCATACTGTCGCGCAGCGAGCGCGAAGGTCATGACGTTGATTACCTTTTTGGGCAGGTGTCTATCGACAAGCCGTTTATCGACTGGAGCGGTAATTGCGGCAACCTGTCGGCTGCAGTGGGGCCGTGCGCTATCGCCATGGGCCTGATTGACGCAGCCCGGTTGCCAGCCGATGGAGTCGCCACGGTGCGAATCTGGCAAGCCAACATCAGCAAGACTATCGTTGCTCAAGTACCGATGACGGCCGGCACCGTCCAGGAAACGGGCGACTTCGAACTGGACGGGGTGACGTTTCCTGCCGCCGAGATTGCGGTGGAATTCATGGACCCTGCAGCGGGTGACGAAGATGGCGGCGCCCTCTTCCCTACAGGCCAGGTTGTCGACGATCTCGAGGTGCCGGGTGTGGGCACCTTCAAGGCAACCATGATCAATGCCGGCATCCCGACGGTGTTTCTGGAGGCAAAGGCGCTGGGCTACACCGGCACGGAATTGCAGGACGACATCAACGGCGACCCCAAAGCATTGGAAACCTTTGAAACTATCCGCGCGCACGCTTCACTGCGCATGGGCCTAATTTCCAGGCTTGAGGAAGCCGCCCAACGTCAACACACACCCAAGATCGCCTTTGTGGCGCCCCCAGCCGCATACACCGCATCAAGCGGCAAGGCCGTGCGGGCGGAAGAAATTGACCTGTTGGTGCGGGCATTGTCCATGGGCAAACTACACCATGCGATGATGGGCACTGCAGCAGTCGCCATCGCTGCGGCAGCGGCCGTGCCGGGCACCCTGGTCAATCTTGCCGCAGGCGGGGGTCAACCTTCTGCCGTACGATTTGGTCATCCTTCGGGTACGTTGCGCGTCGGAGCGGAAGCCCGCCGGCAGGATGGGCAGTGGTCGATCTCTAAGGCGGTCATGGGCCGCAGCGCTCGCATCCTTATGGAAGGGTGGGTGCGCGTGCCGGGGGACGCTTTCTAGCCGACACGCTCTCAGTGTCATAGCGACGGTCCGGCGCTTGCTGCCGGCCAGGCTGACTCCGGCCGGCCTGGCCTTCCCCATTCACTGACGGAGCCCCTCATGGCAGACACAGCAAGCGCGCAATGGGATCAGGTCATGGTCGACATCGTAGACTACGCCCTGCAATACCCCGTTGATTCCACCCTGGCTTTCGAAACCGCTCGCCATTGCCTGCTTGACACGCTGGGCTGTGGGTTGGCGGCACTCGACTTCCCTGCCTGCACCAAACTATTAGGGCCGGTGATACCCGGTACGCTTGTGCCCGATGGGGCCAGGGTGCCGGGCACTCCATACGAACTGGATCCCATCAAAGCTGCGTTTGATATCGGCGCTGCGATCCGCTGGCTGGACTTCAACGACACATGGCTCGCGGCGGAATGGGGGCACCCTTCCGACAATCTGGGCGGCATATTGGCAACCGCCGACTGGCTGTCCCGCCGCGCGGCCCGCATGGGTGAGGCCGGTCCTACCATGCGTGATGTGCTTTGTGGGATGATCAAGGCGCACGAAATACAGGGCTGCCTTGCACTGGAAAACGCATTTAACCGGGTTGGCCTCGATCACGTTGTACTGGTGAAGGTAGCTTCAACAGCGGTCGTATCCAAACTGCTTGATCTTGAGCGCCAGGCCATGCTCAATGCAGTATCACTGGCGTGGGTCGATGGGCAGAGCCTGCGCACCTACCGCCAGGCGCCGGACGCCGGCAGCCGCAAGAGCTGGGCGGCGGGCGACGCCACCAGCCGAGCAGTGCAGTTTGCATTGATGGCTGCGAAGGGAGAAATGGGCTACCCGCGGGCGCTTACCGCGCCCACTTGGGGCTTTTACGATGTTCATTTCGGTGGGCGGCCTTTTCGCTTTCAACGTCCTTACGGCAGCTACGTCATGGAGAACGTCCTGTTCAAAATTTCATGGCCTGCCGAATTTCATGCGCAGACGGCTGTGGAATGCGCCATGCAAATACACGACCAGCTCAAGGCCTTGGGTCGCAGCGCCGGCGACATCGCGCACATTACATTACGCACTCATGAGGCCTGCCTGCGCATCATCGACAAAAAGGGCCCGCTCAACAATCCGGCCGATCGCGATCACTGTGTGCAATATATGATTGCCGTGCCACTGCTGTTTGGGCGCCTGACAGCCGAAGACTACGAAGACGACGTCGCCGCCGATCCCCGCATCGATGCCTTGCGCGCACGCATCGCCTGTGTGGAAGATCCAGCCTTTACCGCCGATTACCTTGACCCGGAAAAACGCTCGATAGCAAACGCCCTGAGCGTGGAATTGAACGACGGCACCCGTCTGCCGGAGGTGGTCTGCGAGTATCCCCTTGGGCATCGGCGCCGTCGTGCCGAGGGCATTCCGCTACTAGAAAAGAAGTTTCGCGCCAACCTGGCACGCCGCTTCAGTCCGGCACAACAAGAGCGTATCCTCGCGGCCTCCCTAGATGCTGACCGACTGCATTCGATGCCGGTAAGAGACTACGTGGATCTCTATATTCAAAGTGCTGCTCCGTAGTACGAAACCGACTTCCCCGATCGTCGGCGCACAGGATGGCAGCGGCGTGAGCTTATGTTCTAATTGCGCCTATTATGGAGTCAGTCATCCCCTTTATTCTGTCGTTTTCGTTCACGGTACTCGTGGCGTGTATCTTGTCATGCCTGGTGTCAGCGTTGTTTCTGTATCTCAACACGCGACCCATCAACCAGGCCATGCGTCATCCCTACCTGAAGCAATACCGCTGGGATCAATTGCCCGCGACGGTCAAGCTCACCATCACGCTCGACTATTTCTTCCGCCTGACATTTCCACGCAGTAAATGGTGGGTCATCGGGCAGGCGAACCGGCTGTTGGCCGAAGTCGAGCCCACCTCAGTGTCCATGCGCTTGCGTTGGCCGATCGTCGGCTTCTGGGGTGGGGTTTTCATCGGCATCATCGCCATGCTGGTCTTGTGGCTGATGATTCTGCTGTCCGTGTGAGCACTGCAGGCCGTCTGAACGAGAAGCCCGCCATCCTAACCGGCCACATTCACCCACTCAGGAGTCCTCATGAGCCGCAGCATTGAACACAACGTCGACGCGAAACGCTTCCAGTGGATGGAAGACGGCAAATTGTGTGTGCTCGATTACGAACTGCATGCCGGCGTCATGATCATCACCCACACCGGGGTGCCGGAATCGGTTGGCGGCCGCGGTATCGCCGGCGACCTGGCACGCGCCGCGCTCGACACCGCCCGCGCCCAAGGCTGGAAAGTCCGGCCTCTCTGCTCCTACGTCGACGCCTGGATGCGGCGCCAACGCGGCGCCTACGACGACCTGCGCATTTCATAACAAAACCGGGGTCAGACCCCAGTTTTGACAAAACTGGGGTCTGACCCCGGTTTCTCACGACAAGTCTTATATAAGATATAAGACATTTGCCTTGAACTGGGGTTTGCTCTTACAATCCTGGCAAGCTTTCTATAACCTCGCACATAGGACAAGCACATGCTGGAACAATATCGTGAACATGTTGCCGAGCGCGCCGCGCTAGGCATCCCCCCCCTGCCGCTGTCCGCGCAACAGACCGCCGACCTGATCGAACTGCTCAAGAACCCGCCCGCAGGCGAGGAAGAGTTTCTGGTCGAGCTCATTACCCATCGCGTGCCCGCCGGCGTTGATGACGCCGCCAAGGTAAAGGCCTCGTATCTGGCCGCGTTGGCGCTGGGCAAGGAAACCTGTGCGCTGATCGATGCCCGCCGTGCCACCGAACTGCTGGGCACCATGCTCGGCGGCTACAACATCAGCGCGCTCATCGAGCTGCTGGATCATGCTGAGCTTGCCCCTGTAGCGGCTAACGGCCTCAAGCACACCCTGCTGATGTTCGACGCCTTCTACGACGTAAAGGAAAAGGCCGAGAAAGGCAACGAATACGCTAAGGAAGTCATGCAGAGCTGGGCCGACGGTGAATGGTTCACGTCTCGCCCTGAGCTACCCGAAAGCCTGACCGTTACGGTTTTCAAGGTGCCTGGCGAAACTAACACCGACGACTTGTCTCCGGCCCCCGACGCCACCACCCGCCCGGATATTCCGCTGCACGCGCTGGCGATGCTGAAGAACAAACGCGAAGGCGCTGCGTTCGAGCCCGAGGAAGACGGCAAGCGTGGCCCAGTCGCCTTTATTGAGTCCCTTAAAGAAAAGGGTCATCAAGTCGCCTACGTGGGCGACGTCGTCGGCACCGGTTCCAGCCGCAAGTCCGCTACGAACTCCGTCCTGTGGTTCACCGGCCAGGACATCCCCTATGTGCCCAACAAGCGTTATGGCGGCGTGTGCCTGGGTACCAAGATTGCCCCGATCTTCTACAACACGATGGAAGATGCCGGCGCGTTGCCTATTGAGGTCGACGTCTCCCAAATGGAAATGGGCGATGTGATCGAATTACGCCCCTACGAAGGCAAGGCCCTCAAGAACGGCGAAGTCATCGCCGAGTTCCAGGTGAAGTCCGATGTGCTGTTCGACGAAGTACGCGCCGGTGGCCGTATTCCGCTGATTATCGGTCGTGGCCTGACTGCAAAGGCTCGCGAGGCCCTCGGCCTGCCGCCTTCCACACTGTTCCGCCTGCCGAAAAACCCACAGGATTCCGGCAAGGGCTTCACACTGGCCCAAAAGATGGTGGGTCGCGCCTGCGGCCTGCCGGAAGGTCAGGGTGTACGCCCCGGCACCTACTGCGAGCCCCGCATGACCTCGGTCGGCAGCCAGGACACCACCGGCCCCATGACTCGCGACGAGCTCAAGGACCTTGCCTGCCTGGGCTTCTCCGCAGACCTGGTGATGCAGTCCTTCTGCCACACCTCCGCTTACCCCAAGCCTGTCGACGTCAAGACCCACCACACCCTGCCTGACTTCATCAGCACGCGTGGCGGCATCTCGCTACGTCCCGGCGACGGCGTCATTCACAGCTGGCTGAACCGCATGCTGCTGCCCGATACGGTGGGTACCGGTGGAGACTCTCACACCCGCTTCCCCATTGGCATCAGCTTCCCGGCGGGTTCCGGCCTGGTGGCCTTTGCCGCAGCCACGGGCGTGATGCCACTGGATATGCCGGAATCAGTCCTGGTGCGTTTCAAGGGTGAGCTGCAACCCGGCGTCACACTGCGTGACCTGGTCAATGCCATTCCCTATTACGCCATCAAAGAGGGCCTGCTGACCGTCGAGAAGAAGGGCAAGAAGAACGTCTTTTCCGGCCGCATCCTCGAAATCGAAGGCCTGCCCAATCTGAAGGTTGAACAAGCATTCGAGCTGTCCGACGCCACAGCCGAGCGTTCCGCTGCAGGTTGCACCGTGCGCTTGAACAAGGAGCCGGTGATCGAATACCTGGAGAGCAACATCGTGATGCTCAAGTGGATGATCGCCAACGGCTACGAAGACGAGCGCTCCATCGCCCGTCGCATCAAGGCCATGGAAGCTTGGCTGGAAGATCCTCAGCTTCTCGAGCCCGATGCCGACGCTGAATACGCAGCCGTCATCGAAATCGACATGAACGAGATCGTCGAGCCCATCGTTGCCTGCCCGAACGACCCCGACGACGTCAAGACTCTGTCCGACGTTGCCGGCGCCAAGATCGACGAGGTCTTCATCGGCAGCTGCATGACCAATATCGGTCACTTCCGTGCCGCCTCCAAGCTGCTGGAAGGCAAACGCGACATTCCGACCAGGCTGTGGGTCGCTCCGCCTACCAAGATGGACGCCCAACAGCTGACCGAAGAAGGTCATTACGGTGTCTTCGGCACAGCCGGCGCCCGTACCGAACCGCCTGGCTGCTCGCTGTGCATGGGTAACCAGGCTCAGGTTCGTGAAGGCGCGACGGTGATGTCCACCAGCACTCGGAACTTCCCGAACCGTCTGGGTCGTAACACCAACGTTTATCTGGGTTCTGCCGAGCTGGCTGCAATCTGCTCGCGCCTGGGCCGTATTCCGACCCGCGAAGAATACATGGCCGACATTGGCGTAATTAACGAGAGCGGCGATGAGATCTACCAGTACCTGAATTTCGACGAAATCGAAGAATACGTGGAGATCGCAGAGTCGGTGGGCGTCTAAAGACCCCCTTGCGGGCCGTCGTCAACACGATGGCCCCACCGCTCTACCGGCCCCCGAACCCTTCGGGGGCTTTTTTTTGCTGCAACATTTGCACGCACTCCTGCTCTCAGCTTCATTATCTAGGAGTCCTCTATGGCGAATCATTCATTCAACACCCTCCAGACATTCAAGTCAGGCGACAAGACCGGCCGTTTCCATTCCCTGCCCGCTCTCGGCAAGGAGCTGGGTCTCGACATGCAGCGGCTGCCGATTTCACTGCGCCTCGTTCTGGAGTCTGTTCTACGCAATTGCGACGGCAACAAGATCACAGAAAAACATGTGCGGGAACTTGCCGGCTGGCAGCCCAATGCTAAGCGCGATACGGAGATCCCGTTTGTGGTCTCGCGCGTGGTGCTGCAGGATTTCACGGGGGTGCCCCTGCTGGCTGATATCGCCGCCATGCGCTCTACGGCCCAGCGCTTGAATGCCGACCCTCGCAGGATCGAGCCCCTAGTGCCTGTCGACATGGTGGTTGACCATTCCGTCATGATCGACCACTACAGCGAAGATAACGCGCTGGACCTGAACATGAAACTCGAATTCAAGCGCAATCGCGAGCGCTACGAGTTCATGAAATGGGGCATGCAAGCCTTCAAGACCTTCGGCGTGGTGCCTCCGGGTTTCGGCATCATTCACCAGGTGAATCTCGAGCATTTAGCGCGCGGCGTTCATTACGATGCGAAGAACGACGTGTACTTCCCTGACACACTGGTGGGCACCGACAGCCATACCACTATGATCAACGGCATTGGTGTGGTGGGCTGGGGTGTCGGCGGTATCGAAGCCGAGGCCGCTATGTTGGGCCAGCCGGTGTACATCCTGACGCCGGACGTAGTGGGCGTGGAGCTAAAGGGCGCGCTACGCCCGGGCGTGACGGCGACGGACCTGGTTCTGACCATCACCGAGATGCTGCGCCGTCACAAAGTGGTGGGCAAATTCGTCGAGTTCTGTGGGCCCGGCACATCCGGCCTGTCAGTAACCGACCGTGCCACCATCGCCAATATGGCGCCCGAGTACGGCGCCACCATGGGTTTCTTCCCCGTCGACGAACGCACTCTCGAGTACTTCCGCGGAACGGGACGTAGCGATGAAGAAATCGCAGCACTCGAAGGCTATTTCCGAGCTCAGGAAATGTTCGGTGTACCCGCAGCGAGCGACGTAGATTACAGCGAGCTGCTGACACTGGATTTATCTACCGTCACTGCGTCCCTGGCCGGCCCCAAGCGTCCACAGGACCGCATCGATCTGGACCGCGTCAAACAAACGTTCACGGGTCTTTTCAGCGACAGCTCAGCCCAAGGCTTCAACATGCCGGCTGAAGATATAAACAAAGTATATATAACAGAAGACGGTGTGGAAGTGCGGCACGGCGATCTTATGATTGCCGCCATCACCTCGTGCACCAACACATCCAACCCTAGCGTATTACTGGCGGCGGGACTGCTCGCCAAGAAAGCGGTGGAAGCCGGCCTGAGTGTGCGCCCCCATATCAAGACGTCCCTCGCGCCGGGCTCTCGCGTGGTCACCCACTACCTGGAAAAGACCGGGCTGCTGCCCTATCTGAAGCGGCTAGGCTTCAACGTAGCCGCCTATGGCTGCACTTCCTGCATTGGGAATGCCGGTGATCTCACACCGGAATTAAACGCAACCATTACGCAGAACAAGCTGGTCTGTGCGGCGGTGCTCTCCGGCAACCGCAACTTCGAAGCTCGCATTCACCCCAACATCAAGGCCAACTTCCTGGCTTCACCCCCCTTGGTTGTGGCCTATGCGCTGGCCGGCACCGTCATGAAAGATTTGATGACCGAGCCGATCGGAAAGGGCCGCGAGGGCGACGTGTGGCTACGGGATATATGGCCGGCAGACGAGGAAGTGCAAGCGCTTCTGAAGTACGCGATGGATCCGGAGGTTTTCCGCCGGAATTACGCGGAAATCGCCGACAATCCCGGCGAGCTTTGGAAGGCGGTTCAGGGCGAAGAAGGCGCCACTTACAGCTGGCCGAAATCCACCTATATCGCCGAGCCGCCCTTCTTTGAAGGCTTCGCCATGGAACCCGCTCCCATTCCGGCTATTCGCGGCGCGCGCGCATTGGCCATATTCGGCGACTCTGTCACCACCGACCATATCTCGCCTGCGGGCACGATCATGGAAAACTCGCCTGCAGGTCAGTGGTTGTTGGCCAACGGCGTAATGAAGCAGGACTTCAATAGTTACGGGTCTCGCCGAGGCAACCACGAAGTCATGATGCGCGGCACCTTCGCCAATGTACGTATCAAGAACCTGATGATTCCGCCGCTGGCCGACGGCAACCGCTTTGAGGGTAGTGAAACTCTTTACCAGCCCAGCGGTGAGCGGATGGCCATTTACGACGCGGCAATGCGGTACGTTTCACAAGGCACGCCTACGGTGATCTTCGCCGGTGAAGAGTACGGAACCGGTTCTTCGCGCGACTGGGCGGCAAAAGGGACGCAGCTACTGGGTGTGAAGGCGGTCGTCGCCCGCAGCTTCGAGCGTATCCACCGCAGCAACCTGGTGGGCATGGGCGTACTGCCGCTGCAGTTCAAAGGCGACCACTCCGTGGCGTCGCTGGGAATCACCGGCACCGAGATTTTTGACATCAGCGGGCTCGAAAATGGTATCCAGCCGCAACAGGACGTAACCCTGACAATCCACCGGGACGACGGTAGCAAGCAGCACATACCCATGTTGCTGCGCATCGACACTGCGACAGAGGTCGATTACTACTTGAACGGCGGAATCCTGCCCTACGTTCTGCGTGAGTTATTGACGGCGGCGTAACACTGTCATAACGGCGGGTGATAGTGAAGGGGGCGGCGGGTTACACTAGAGACTCAGGGCCGATTTCCGGCCCGAAACAAGGTATAAGGTTTCAGTCTCACGTATGTCCGACACCCCTTCCATCCGCCTGACGCGCGACGCCAAGCGCCTGGTTTCTTTCGGGCAGGCGCTTGCGCGATCCGGTAGCCGTCTTGAAGATGTCTATTGGGAAGATGAGCTTGCTCGGCTCATCACGAAGATGCTTACCGGCCGCAAATCCAAAACACTGGAAAGTGTTTTGGACTTTCTCGTGCAAGACGATATCAATGTGTACGAGATTCTGGTTGAGCAAGCGGAAACGTGCTCCGAATCCTTGGTGCTGAAGCGCCAAGACGAAGAGTTCGACATCCTTCTGGTGTCGGCACCGATCGTGGCATGGACGCGCTATCGGCTCCCAGAGGGCCGGCTGACCACCGAACAAAAGAACGCTCTGCAAGACGCTCTAGCCGAGCTCATTGCCGCTGATGGCGCTCAAATCGCCATGCTGCCAGGGCTGATCACGTTCGACCAGATGCCACAGAGCTTCCAAGAAACCCGGTTGTGGACGCAACGCCTGGGGGCACTGGCATTAGGCGTATCCAATGAAGCCTGCCCGGTGCGCGAACCTGCCGACACCGAGGGTATGCTGGCTGATGCACGCTTTGCCGTCGCCGCCATTGCGGTCCCAAAAGGGCAGCCCGTGTTTCGCTGGCAGCATCCCGAGACCCCCGCCCTGGAATCACGCGAACAGGCGCAACAGCTTTGGTCTTCACGTGTCGGCGAATTGCTCGCCACCCTGTTCACTGGCTGCCAAACAGAAGTCATTCTTCCAGATGCCTTTTACACCACCAATCGCGAAGCAGACCGCCGTATCCGTCCCATGGCGCTGCGTGCCGCCGTCACCTGGTTGCAGACAGCCGCCAACATGCCCGGCAACGAACTGCGCGCGGCCATTGCGGCATGCGGCAACAATGGCGTCGAAGAGTTCCGCATCGGCTTCACTCCCCGCGTGAGCAATGATGTTATTTACGGTTGTGTCTGGCCGGTGCTCAGTAAAGAAGAAGCCGTCATCGACGCCGTAGAAAGCTCACAGATCGATGTCCCCGAATCCATCGCCGCCCTGCTTAAGGAGCTCGGTGTTTCGGAAGTCAGGCGGCTGCCGGGCATACAGACACCAGAATATTGCGAGGACTGCGGCGCACCCTTTTTCCCCAACTTTGTGGGCGAGATGATGCACCCCGAACTGCCGGAGGAAACCGATCTGGAGCCGGTGCACTTCCACTGATGGTTCCGGCCACACGCCCATGTCTTGGTCGTTCGATATCTTCTGCAAAGTCGTCGATAACTATGGCGATATCGGAGTGTGCTGGCGTCTTGCCCGGCAGCTCAGCGCCCATACAGACTGCGCAGGAGTCCGCCTCTGGGTAGACGACCTCCAAAGTTTTGCACGTATCGCGCCGGGGGTGAACCCCTCTGTACCCAAGCAGACAGTAGCCGGCATCGTCATTGTTCACTGGAAGGAGTCCGCTGAGCTCACCTCGGCTATGCCGGAGCCGGCGGATGTAGTGATCGAAGCGTTCGCCTGCACACTACCGGCTGCCTACGTTCAGAAAATGACCGGCCGCCAGCTCTGGATCAATCTTGAATATCTGAGTGCAGAAGCGTGGGTCGAGTCGTGCCACACGCTGCCCTCCCCCCAGGCCGGGGGCTTGCGCAAATATTTCTTTTTCCCGGGCTTTACACCCGCGACCGGCGGTCTGTTGCGTGAGCCCGACTTGTTGAGCCGCCGCGACGCCTGGCAGGCAGACCCACATGCCCGACTCTCGCTGCTCTCCGAGCTTGGTGTCGATACGGACTGGCTGCAACGTGTGCAGGCGGGTGCGCGGCTCGTCTATGTATACTGCTATCCCCAGGCACCCTTGCCAGAACTGTTACAGGCTTTGGCATCGCACAATCATGAGACGCTGGTATTGATGCCCAGAGGCGTCTGGCGCGGTACTCTGCCGTCCACCCAGCACCTCAATACGCATGTAGCGATTCACACACACGATTTCGTTGACCAACAGCGCTTTGATCAGCTGCTCTGGAGCAGCGACTTGAACGTCGTGCGCGGCGAAGACTCACTGCTTCGGGCGATCTGGGCGGGTCGGGCGATGATCTGGCAACCCTACCCTCAACAGGACGACGCCCATCTGCAGAAACTCGACGCATGGCTGCGCCTTTCCCCCTATTCCGCTGCGATTCAGACGGTCATGCAAGCCTGGAGCGGGGCGGATTCCACCACGCTGAATGCTGCGCTGCCGTCGCTGCTAACAGAACAGCAACTAGCGCAGTGGAGCCGGCTGACGCGCTCTTGGTGTGTCGAGCTTGCCACAGAGGTGGATCTCGTCTCCCGTCTGCTGCAATTTTGCGCAAGCCACAGCCAAACAGGCTAAAATACGTAGTTTTTCAAGTCTTGCTCCGGCCCTTTTACAAGGGAAGCCACGGATGAGCCCAGCCCCATGGGCATAGATGAATGGCTTATCCCGCCCTCCCAGGTGGTTCTGGCGGAGCAGTCAAACCCCCGGAGTGACCGAAGTTTATGAAAACCGCACAAGAACTGCGCGTTGGTAATGTGATCTTGGTGGGCAACGACCCGCTTGTGATCCAGAAGAACGAATACAACAAGTCGGGCCGTAACGCCGCCGTCTGCAAACTGAAATTCAAGAACCTGCTGTCGGGTTCAGCCAGCGAAGCCGTCTATAAGGCCGACGAAAAATTCGAAATCGTGCTGCTGGATCGCAAGGAATGCACGTATTCCTACTTTGCCGACCCCATGTACGTCTTCATGGATGAAGAATACAACCAGTACGAAGTCGAATCGGACAACATGGGCGACGCGCTCAATTACCTCGAAGAAGGCATGGCAGTAGAAGTGGTGTTCTACGACGACCGCGCGATTTCCGTGGAACTTCCCACCACCGTGATTCGTGAAATCGAATACACCGAACCGGCCGTTAAGGGTGACACTTCCGGCAAGGTGATGAAGCCCGCCAAGCTTGCCACCGGCTTTGAAGTCTCGGTGCCGCTGTTCTGCAATATTGGCGACAAGATTGAGATCGACACGCGCACCGGCGAATATCGCAGCCGCGCAAGCTGATCGCGCTACGTGCTAGATGTCTGAAGGGAGCCCAAGTGGCTCCCTTTCTTTTACGCCGGTGCGGCGGCGAAAACCGCGCCGCTATTTGCCTATTGCAGGCGATCGTCGTCCAGAAAATCGGGGATGGCAAGAACCGAGATGCCTTCATCCGCCAGCTCCTGGCGCTCTTCGGCGGTTGCGGTGCCGCGTATGGGCCGTTGCTCAGCCTCGCCGTAATGGATACGGCGTGACTCTTCAGCGAAGCGTTTACCCACGTTCTCTGTTTCTTTCAACGCTTTTCGTAAATGGCTGATGACCTCAGCCTGGATGCGGGCGAGCTGCTCGGGTGAGGGGCCGGTTTCAGCGTTCGTGCTGTGCGTAGGGGCCGGCGCCGCGTGGGCCGGTGCACCTTCAAGCCTCTCGCGCTTCAGGTGGCCGACATTCAGCCGGGCCGCGCTAACTTTGCGGCTCACGCTGGTGGAATTGCATACCGGACAGGACAGCAGGCCTTGGGCCTTCTGAGATTCATATGCGTCCGCCGATGCGAACCAGCCCTCGAATACGTGGCTGTGTTCACATTGAAGATCGAAAACTTTCAGTGACATGAATAATAAATGGGGCCGGACCCGCACGACGCAAGCCCTAAGCTCATTCTCCTACAGGCGCGGCACCGCCGCAAGTAAAGCCTGAGTCTGTGGGTGGCGAGGCGAAGTCAGTACTTCCCGCGCCCCACCCTGTTCCACAATACGGCCTTCGTGCATGATAGCAATGCGGTCAGCCATGTATTCGACTACGCCAAAGTTATGCGTAATGAAAAGGCAGGCTAGACGAAGTGTATCTTGTAAAGACTGTAACAGATCCAGTATTTGCGCCTGCACCGACACATCCAGGGCGGACGTGGGCTCGTCGCAGATCAGCACAGCAGGCTCCACTGCCAGGGCTCGCGCAATTGCAATACGTTGACGTTGACCTCCCGAAAACTCATGGGGGTATCGGCGGATGGAATCCGACGGTAAGCCTACCTGCTCGAGCAAATGCGCAGCACGTTCTTCACGCTCGGCACGCGACCATTCCGTCCGCAGCGCCGCCATACCTTCTGCAAGAATTTCGCCGATAGGCATACGGGGGTCGAGCGACGCATAAGGGTCCTGGAACACGATCTGTACATGCCTGCGCATGCGCTTGAGCTCGCGCCCCCTCGCGTCCAACAGGTTCTCTCCACGGAACAAGGCCTGGCCTTCCACTATGGCCTGACCGTCCAGCAGCCCTAGCAACGCCTTGGCGGCGGTCGTCTTGCCGCAACCCGAACCGCCCAACAACGCCAGGGTTTCACCCTCGCGAAGCGAAAAGTCGATGCCCTTCAAAACCTCGACCCCACTGGAGCCACGCAACCAGGAGCGTCGCTTGACATAGCGAACTCGCAGATTGCGGACATCCAGCACCGGCTCCCCCTCGGCCTGTATGATCGGCCGCTTACGTTTTTCCATGGTGGGAATGGCCGCCAGCAGCTCCTGGGCGTAAGGATGATGCGGGTCGGCGAAGAAGCCCGGGGCATCACGGACTTCAACAATTTCGCCATAGCGCATCAGGGCAACGTGATGCGCCACCTTTTTCACCACAGCGAGATCATGCGTAATGAGCAGAATGGCCAAACCGAGCTCGCGCTGGATATCAGCCAACAACTCGAGTATTTGGTTCTGTACTGTGACGTCCAACGCTGTCGTGGGTTCGTCCGCAATCAGCAGGCGCGGTTCGGCGGCAAGCGCCATGGCAATCATGATGCGTTGCTTCTGCCCGCCGGAGAACTGGAAGGGATAGTCGTCCAGCCGGCGCTCGGGCTCGGGGATGCCCACCCGTTCCAACCATTGCACGGCGCGTTTACGTAGGGCGGCGCCCCGATAGTCTGTATGCAGTTGCAGGATTTCGGACAACTGTTTGCCGATGGTCAGTACCGGGTTTAAGCAAGTGGAAGGCTCCTGGAAAATCATGCCCACCTCGCCGCCACGGATACGCCGCATGTCACGCTCAGGCAGGCGCGTGAGCTCGACATTACCCAACCTGACATGGCTCGCCCGCATACCTGCTGCATCCGGCAGCAGGCGCAAAAGCGCAAGCGCCGTCATGCTCTTGCCACTGCCCGATTCGCCGACCAAAGCAAACGTCTGACCCGCCGAAATTGCCAGATCCAAGGCGCTGACCGCCAACTTCAAGCCGCCTTCGGTTTCGATGCCCACGTGCAGGCCATCAACATCCAGCACAAACCCGTCATCGACCGGCATGGTCTTCCTCCTTATGTGTCTGCGTATGCGCCGAAGCATGCGTCGCGGCGTCGGCCAGCGCACCCCCGATCACAAAGCGACGGCCCATGCGCCAGGGCTGAACATGACGCATGCGGGGATCGAAAGCATCTTGCACCGCATCGGCAAAGATATTGGCGGAGAGCACGAGCGCCAGCAGAAAAAAGAAGGCGGCGGAAAGATTCCACCAGATCATGGGGTCGCGCGACATCTCGGTACGTGCCGCGTCGATCATCGTGCCGTAAGAAGGCGTACTGGGATCCACACCGATACCCAGGTAGGACAGCACCGCCTCGTAGAGCACCAGACCGGAGAACTGCAGCACCATGGTGATCAACACGATGTGCATAACATTGGGCAGAAGATGCCGCCGCATTATGCGCCAGTGGCTGACACCGAACGCCCGTGCCGCCTGGACGTATTCCAGCTCTCGCAGTTTAAGCGTTTCGGCCCGCAGCAGTCGGCACAGGCCGGCCCAGCCGGTGAGCCCGAGTATCAGACATAGCAGGAAGAGGCGCAGGTCAGCCCTTGAGGCCACCGTGTCGAAAAGTTCTGGATTATTGTCGATATAGACCTGCATCATCAACACACAGGCCGCCACCAGCAACACCCCTGGGATCGATGTCAGGGTGGTGTAAACATATTGCACGATGTCATCCACCTTACCCTTGAAGTAGCCCGCAGTGATGCCAAACACGATGGCGGGCGGCAGCATGGCAAACACCGTGAGCAGGCCGATCACGAGTGCGGTGCGCACACTCTTGATCGACATCCACAACACGTCGTTGCCCGTGCGGTCCGTTCCCAGCACATGATAATCGGCGGCCAGGCTGAGCGTGACACTGCCCAATACAAAAAGACAACTGGTCGTCAGCCAGAATGCGCGCCAGGGGAACTCAGATTCCCTCCACCACCAGTGCAAGCCGGGTCGCCACCCACCCCGTCGGCGGCCATGCAAAGCACTCAGAATCGCCCCCATTAGAAGCGAGCCGGTTACGCCTACGGCCGCCCCCATCAACGCACGCCGCAGTATATCGGCGGTGTGCTGCGACTCATCGGCGAGAAGAACACCCGCGTACTGCAGGCGCGGATAATCCCTCACCACCTGGCCGTCGACCAGCCAAGACTCCTTGGTGAACTGGTGCAACGCTAAAGGAGCTGAATAAGTGCGCTCGCGCTTCGGCAACTGTGTGAGGTCCAGCACGGCATCGAGCGCCGAGCGTGTAATGGGCGAATGCACCACTTGATCGGGCGATGCCCCCGGGGCGGGAGGTAACACGGGGCGATAGTGGATCGAGTCCAATACGCCGACCCATGCGAAGCAGGCCAGCACAACGCCGGCCGCCACTGCGGAGGGACGGTGAAAAACCTGACGCCAACCGGCAGCCATGGTGGGTTGCCGACGTACACGCCAGATCTGAATCAGCACCCCCAACAGGGTGAGAAAGACAAAGGCATCGGTCCAGAGAAGCACAAACTTCGGCATGGCGTCACTCGAAACGGATGCGGGGATCAGCCAGCGTATATGACACGTCGGCCAGAATCAGCCCCACGATATACAGGGCCGAACCCAAGAAGACCATTGCTCGCACGATGGAAAAATCTTGCGCGTTGATGGCGTCGATGGTGTAGCTGCCCAAACCCGGAATTCCGAAGAAGGATTCCGAAATCAGACTGCCCATGAACAACAGCGGAATGGCAGAGACGGTGCCCGTAAGGATGGGCAGCATGGCATTGCGCAGCACATGGCGAAACAGCACCACACGTTCCGCCAGTCCTTTCGCGCGGGCCGTGCGAACGTAATCTTTGCCGCTTTCCTCCAAGAACAGACTGCGGTAGAAACGCGCTTCGGCCCCCAGGCCGGAAATCACGCCGACCAGCACCGGCAGGGCCAGGAAACGCAGACTTCCCCAGCCTTCCACAAAGCCGGAATACGGTACCCACTTGAGCACCTTGGCAAAGAGCCATTGCCCGGCAATGATGTAAAAGAGGCTGGAGATCGAAAGCAACAGCACACAGACGACTACGCCCGCAAAGTCCAGCCGGGTTCCCTTGAAATACACCAATAGCAAGGAAAAGGACACACTAACCAGCAGCCCCAACACGAAGGTGGGAATCGCCAGCGCCAGGCTGGGTATCATGCGGCTGCGAATTTCTTGGCCGATATCCCGGCCGCCGTCCGAGAAGCCGAAATCGAACTTCAACAAGGGCACTGAGCGGTCATAGAAGATGGTTTCCGTAAATCGCGTCCCGCCCTCGGCCGCACTGTTATAGAAAAGCGGCTTGTCATAGCCGCGTTGGACCTTCCAGCGTTCAATGGCTTCTTGGCTGACCCGCTGTCCACCAATCGCCAGGCGCGCCATGTCGTCAGGTGTATTGACCGCAAAAAACAGAACGAAGGTAAGCAGGTTCACACCCAGCAGAATTAAGGCGCCATACAGCAGACGCCGGAAAATATAGGCAATCATGTGACTGATTTCTCCGTACTGCTGCCTGGCAGCCGTTCAACCGGTTCATGCGCTACAACCGCCGTTTCGCGGCGCCGGACGTGATGCCAGGCGACCCACACGCCCGCCAACAGGGCTGCCAGCACGAGCAACAATGGCCACCATACAGGCCGGTTCCATTTCTGTAGGCTTTCTGCCCGCAATGCGGGATCCAGGCGGTAATATTGCAGCGTATTGCGCACCATCTGGGACGGCTTCGCATTGCCGACCCACGCCTGGTATGCCCCACCGGATGCGGGGTTGTATCCAAACATCCACGGTGCGTCACGCTGCACAATTTCCACCATTCGGTGGACCAGTTCGTCCTTGCGCGGCCCGTCATCTAGAAAGCGCATTTCTTCGAACAAGCGGTCGAACTCGTCGTTTTGGTAATTGGCGGCGTTCTCTCCTCCCCCTTTCGCCTTGGCGTTGGGCCCGTAGAGCAGAAAAAGAAAGTTCTCGGCATCCGGATAATCGGCCACCCAGCCCCACATGAACATTTGCGCACTGCCGTTACGCATCTTGTCCTGGAAGCGGTTGTAGTCAGTGGCGCGCACTTCCATCTGAATATTGATTGAAGCCAACTGGCGGCGCATCCAGTCGAGCATCGGGCTTGAGCCCATACCGCCGGCCGAATCAAAGTGCAAGATAAGTGGCCGGCCGGTTTCGGCATCCCGACCATCGGGGTAACCGGCTTCAGCCAGCAGCCTGCGAGCCTCATCCAGAGACCGACGTTCGGGACGCCCTTCATTCAGGGTGTAGACGTAGTTATTGACCCCTTCCGGTAAAGGACGGTGCCCCAGGATTCCAGGCGGCACAGGACCATGGGCGGGGGTCCCCTGGTCATTTAGGAAAATGGCGATGAATTGTTCCCAGTCGAAAGCAATGCTCAAAGCCTGACGCAGCTTGCGATTGCGTTCCTGCTGCTCCGGCGTGTCCCCTCTGCCTACTACGGGATCGAGCCAGTTAAAGCCCAGGTAAAAGATTTGCGCCTCGGTGGTGGTATGGATCTGGATCCCGTGGTCGGCATAGAGTGCTGCCTTTTCGGCTGAGTCGGAAGCGGCCACCTGCATAGCGGCTCCGTAATCCCCGCGCCCGACTTCCGGAATGTCGTAATAACCCTGAATGAACTTGCCCATCAACGGCACGCTTTCCTTTTCAAGGTGAAAAACGATGCGATCGACGAAGGGCGTGGGTTCGCCGCAATCCTTCAGCAGGCCGACCTCTTCATCGCCGGGCTCTCCCTCGCAGGGGTAAGGCTCACCGCGGAAATTCGGGTTGCGCTGCAGCACGTGGCGACGATTGATGATGGATTCGGCCATCATGTATGGCCCAGTACCGACCGGCCAGGTATTGAACGACAGGCCATGCTCCGCCATGCCGGGCTGTGCGTAGAACCGGTCTGCCTCCCATGGAATAGGGGCGGTGAAAGTCATGGCGAGCCAGTAGCGAAACTGTGGGTACTTTCCTATCACGCGTATACGGAGGGTGTGACTATCGACGGCTTCAACGCCTTCGAATCCGTGCTGACGCAAGTCCAGCCATGGGCGCTGTCCGGGTGACACACTTTCTTCGACGGCATCAAGCTGCTTGAGGCGCTCACCGTATTCACGCATGCCGACCACATGCTCTGCCATGACGCCGAAAATAGGGGATACGACGCGCGGGCTCGCAAGGCGCCGAAAGGCGTACACATAGTCGTCGGCCACGAGTTCGCGAGTACCGGTTTCTGGGAAGTCGGTGATGGCATAGCGCCCCTTGATGTTTTCGGGCGTCATTGGCCAGTACAGCGGCCGGCCATCTTCGCCTTTGGCGAAAGCCGGGTGCGGTTGGTAAAGAATGCCGCGCTTGATAGGAATGTCATACACGCTGACAGCGACCTTTTCGCCGTCCACATCTGGCGGCAATTCCCGCCCCTGTTCATCGTAGTAAACCGGCCGGACGACTTCCAAGGCGG
>JAJUGV010000046.1 GCA_029265795.1 Alcaligenaceae bacterium | reverse complement strand
TGGAGCACGTCAACAAGGGCAGCGAATTCATGCGGCCCGAAGACCAAGACCGCGTGCGGCGCATCGCAGCGATGCGCTGGCGCGACCACCGCGACATTGAACAACCCCTGTTAAGCACCGAAGAAGCCGAGATGCTGTGCATCTCGCGCGGCACACTCAGTCAAGCTGAGCGCGAACGCATCAACGACCACATCAATGTGACGATCCAGATGCTGGAAGCGCTGCCCTTCCCCAAACATCTGCGCCGAGTTCCGGAATATGCCGGCGGCCACCACGAAAAAGTGGACGGCACCGGCTACCCGAAGGGTTTGCGCGGCGATCAAATGTCGTGGCCGGCGCGCATGATGGCCATTGCCGACGTCTTCGAGGCATTGACCGCGCGTGACCGCCCCTACAAACCGCCCATGAAGCTATCGCAGGCTCTGGCCATTCTGAAGGACATGGCCACGAATGGGCATATCGACCCTCACTTGTACGAGCTGTTCATCACCGAACGGGTCTGGGAGACCTATGCGCATGAACACCTGCTGCCAGAACAGCTCGACGTTGACGACCCGCGGCCATTTCTTATGGGCGGCCGGTAGCTCGGGCTAAGCCCTACGATCCACCGGCCTTGCCGCTGATTCAGGGCCGTCTTGCGCTGAAGTCGCGCGGTTTAAATACCCATTCAGGTCGCAGGAAGGGCTTTTCCCCAGTATTGCTGTGATCGCCCAATACGCGGCCGTCCACTTCCACCCCGTACAAAGAGTGTTTGTGGAAGGTTTCTTCGTAGAGTGCGCGCGTTTCGGCTATATCGCCGGTATAGCGCGGGTCTTGGGGGCGCTCCTGGCTGTTGATGTATTGGGCCAGATCCCATGACTGCTGATCTGTAAGCGTATTGGGCTGGCCAAGCGGCATATTGTGCTTAACGAATGACGCCAGGGTGAAAAGCCGCGAAATACCTGCACCCCAGTTGTATGAGGCGTCGCCCCAAAGAGGCGGAAACACCACGTTTCCATCCTGTTTGCGCCCTGACCCATCTGCCGAGTGGCAAATGGCGCATTTCGCTTCGTACACCTGCTGCCCGCGGACGGCATCCGGTTTGAGCTCGGGTTCCGGTAGCCGCGGGAACCCACGCCCATACATGGTGTTGCCGGGTTGATAGACGGGCACGCCCTTGGCCAACCACTGGTGGTAGGCCGCCAGGGCCACCATATCGTCGCTTCCGTAGGCTGGCGGTTCTCCGTTCATGGAATACGTGAAACAGCCCGCAATGCGCTCTTCCAGTGTATTTACATGACCGTTCTTGGGTCGGAAATTCGGCAGTACGACAGCAGCGGGCCATACAGGGCTGGAAAACGGCAGGCGCCCTTCCCCCATGTGGCAGCTGGCGCAGTTCATGTCATTGAAGACATTTTTGCCTCGCAACTGCTGCGTATTGATGAACAGATCATGCCCGCGACGGATGGTTTCTTTGAGCTTGGGATGAAGATCGGCTTCTTCCAGATCCTCCATGGTTGGAGGCACATGCACAAATTGCCCTTCCTTGGGTAAAGGTGCGCCCGGGGCCATTCCTTTCAGCTGCGTGATTAATTCAGCGTCAAACTGCGAATTTGCGGGCGCTGCAGCTTCAGCGCGGGCATCGCCCGGCAGAAAGGCAAATGCTGTGAAGGCCGTCGCCAGTATTGCGGTCGCCGTTGCCGTAGCTGTGGCCGTGGCCGTTGCGTGACGAGCCGCGTGTTTCGGATCTAATACGTGGGATGCCATGACGGAATGTCTTTGCATGTCGTCCTCCTTACTTCTGGACGGGCTGCGAACCCAACCACAGAGACACGGCTTCAATGTCACGATCGCTCATACGCCGCGCGATGCTGCCCATCAGATCTTGCGGGTCGTTGCTACGTGAGCCGTCTCTGTAAGCCTGCAGCTGCCGGCGCAGGTATTCTGGAAGCTGGCCTGCCAGACGGGGAAAATCGCTTCCCACCCCGGCGTTACCCGGCCCATGGCAGGCCACGCAGCGTACGATGTAGCGGTCCCAGTCGCCTTGTAAGGCAAGCTTTTCACCGTGGGCCAGCAGCTCGCGATCGGCCTCCGGCGCTTCACGCGCAGGCAGAGGCAGGGACGCGTAGTAGGCGGCAACGTCTGTCACCTGCTGATCATTCAGCATTTGGGCAAAGGGCTGCATGGACACGTTCTTGCGGGCGCCCGATTTAAAATCATTCAGCTGTTTGATGATGTAGCCCGCATCCAGACCGGCCAGTGCCGGCCACGGCTCAGCGCCCGCCGGCGCCATACCGCCACCGTCTACCTGATGGCATGCCACACACACGGCTGCCGCGGCTTTGCCCGCCTCGATGTTGCCGGCATTTGCGGCCCCCATTCCCCCCAAGGGCATCAACACCGCACTCAGCCACGCGAGCGCGGCGGCGTACGGAAGTTTGTTCCTTTTCGTTCTCATATCATTTTCACGGAGTGTCTTAACGTCTACTTCTTGAACATTTCATGATATGAGAAATCGCTAATGTACTGAATACACACTTCCATCTACCGAAAGCGCGCCGGCATACACGCTTTCGGGTAGATAACTGAGAAAGTGGGGTCAGACCCCAGTTTTTGGATAACTGGGGTCTGACCCCAGTTTCGGTTTAGCGACGCAGTTGTGAGAGGTCGCGGACGGCGCCCCGGTCGGCGGAGGTGGCCAGCGCGGCGTAGGCCTGCAGCGCTTGCGAGACTACGCGTTGACGGTTTGCCGGCTTCCAGGCCTGCTCGCCACGGGATTCCATTTCGGCACGGCGAGCGGCCAGTTCTTCATCGCTGATGGCCAGGTGAATACGGCGGTTGGGGATATCAATCTCGATGACGTCGCCGTCTTGCACCAGCGCGATGTTGCCGCCTTCCGCCGCTTCAGGCGAGGCATGACCAATCACCAGCCCGGAAGAACCACCCGAAAAGCGACCGTCGGTGAGCAGCGCCGACGAGGCACCCAGCCCTTTGGACTTGAGATAGGACGTGGGGTACAGCATTTCCTGCATGCCCGGCCCGCCCTTGGGGCCTTCGTAGCGAATGATGACTACGTCGCCGGCCTTCACGGCGTCACCCAGGATACCGTCCACGGCGTCTTCCTGGCTTTCAAACACCCTGGCGGTACCGGTAAAGGTAAGAATGCTCTCGTCCACCCCGGCGGTCTTCACGATGCAGCCGTTTTCGGCCAGGTTGCCGTACAGTACCGCCAGCCCCCCGTCCTGCGAATAAGCATGTTCGCGCGAACGAATGCAGCCGTTTTCGCGGTCGGTATCCAGCTCGGCGTAATAGGTGTTTTGGCTGAACGCCTCTTTGCTGCGCACATTGCCCGGCGCGGTCTTATAGAACTGACGCACTTCTTCAGAAACTTGCG
Source organism: Alcaligenaceae bacterium (assembly GCA_029265795.1). GTDB lineage: Bacteria > Pseudomonadota > Gammaproteobacteria > Burkholderiales > Burkholderiaceae_B > Yanghanlia. Next base: position 17,740 of record JAJUGV010000046.1, on the reverse strand, counting down.
GGTTCATGATGTCCCAGGTCTGAATCAGCTCGCCCAACGATGCGCCGGCAATATGGCCGACATCCAGGTGCAGCAGATCTGCGCGGGCGAGCTCAGCGAGGATGCCAAGAATGCCCCCCGCCCGATGCACGTCCTCGATATGGTATTTGTCCGTGGCCGGAGCCAGCTTGCTCAGGCAAGGCACGCGGCGCGACAGGCGGTCGATGTCCGACATGGTGAAGTCCACCCCCGCCTCCTGTGCGGCCGCGAGCAAATGCAGCACCGTGTTGGTGGAACCGCCCATGGCAATGTCCAGTGTCATGGCGTTCTCGAAGGCTTTGAACGAAGCAATGCTGCGCGGCAGAACAGACTCGTCGTCCTGCTCATAGTAGCGGCGGCAAAGCTCGACGATCTTCCGGCCCGCTTCCTCAAAAAGGGTCTTGCGACGCGCGTGGGTGGCAAGCACCGTCCCGTTACCGGGCAAGGCAAGGCCCAGCGCTTCGGCCAGACAGTTCATGGAATTGGCGGTAAACATGCCCGAACAGGAGCCACAGGTGGGGCAGGCGCTGCGCTCGGCATCCGCGGCTTCGTCGTCGGTCACGTTCGGGTCAGCGGCTTTGACCATGGCGTCGACCAGGTCGAGCTTCTGCACCACCATGCGGGTGTTCGGGTCGTAGACCTTGCCGGCCTCCATGGGGCCGCCCGAGACGAACACCACGGGAATGTTCAATCTCAGGGCCGCCATGAGCATGCCCGGAGTGATTTTGTCGCAGTTGGAAATACACACCATGGCATCCGCACAGTGCGCGTTCACCATGTACTCCACTGAGTCGGCGATAAGCTCACGCGAAGGCAGCGAATACAGCATGCCGCCGTGGCCCATCGCAATGCCGTCGTCGATCGCGATCGTATTGAATTCCTTGGCCACGCCGCCTGCCTGCTCAATCTGGCGGGCGACCAGCTGGCCGAGATCCTTCAGGTGGACGTGACCCGGCACAAACTGCGTGAAGGAGTTGACGACGGCAATAATGGGCTTGTCGAAATCTTCGTCATTCATGCCCGTGGCGCGCCACAGCGCGCGGGCACCGGCCATATTGCGGCCATGTGTGGAAGTACGTGAACGATATTGCGGCATTTTTCTCTCTGGTTTCTCTCTGCAGGATGGTCCAATGACTCAGGAAAGAGTCCAATGATAATCTTCCTCCACGAAGTTTTCTTTTCGCAACCCGACGCGACACAAAGAAATACGGCGCGCCCCCACTGGAAAAAGGAATAAACGTGACGACAACGCAGCAGGCGGGATCCCCCCACAGTGCCCTTCGCCAGGATATTCGTCTGCTGGGCAGAACCCTGGGTGAAGTCATCAGAGACTGCGATGGTCGCGCCATTTACAACACGATCGAGAAACTGCGCCGGGCCGCCGTTAAATTTCGCCGGGAAGGCGACGTTTCACAAGAGCCCGTACTGGAGCGAGCCATCCGACGCCTGAACGACGAACAGGTGAATTCGGTGGCACGCGCCTTCGGTTACTTCCTGCACCTATCAAACATCGCTGAAGACCGTGAACAAAATCGCCGGCAGCGTGACCATGAGTTGCATCAAGAAGCCGCCATGCGCGGCAGTCTCCTTGGCGCGCTAAAGCACTTGCAGGCCTGCGGCGTCAGGCGCCGCCGAATACTAAGGGCGCTGGAAGACATGAGCATCGTTCCGGTGCTGACCGCCCACCCCACCGAAGTGCAGCGCAAGAGCACGTTGGATGTACATCGCGAGATCGCCCGCCAACTGCAACAGAACGACGCCAACCTCACCGCGAGGGAACAGAGGCTTGCCCAACAACGCCTGACGGGCTTGATTGCCACGTTGTGGCAGACCCGCATGCTGCGTCAGCAACGGCTGACCGTGCTGGACGAAATTGATAATGCCCTGGGCTACTACGAACACACGTTCCTGAAGGCCATCCCGCGCCTGTACCAGGAACTCGCCGCGCTACTCGATGCCGAAGGCTCCGATCCCCTGCGTGCCCGCCCCGCTCTGCTGCCGCCCTTTCTTACGACAGGCAGTTGGATAGGCGGCGACCGGGACGGCAACCCCAATGTGGATGCAGAAACTTTAGAACAGGCGCTACTCCGTCAGGCCACTCACGCGTTTCGGTATTACCTGGACGAAATCAAGGCGCTGGGCACGGAGCTTTCCATGTCGCGTACGCTGGTGTCGGTGACCCCCGAACTGGAGGCTTTGTCCACCGAAAGCCGCGACACGTCGCTACATCGTATAGACGAACCGTATCGCCGCGCCTGCATTCACATCTATGCCCGACTCGCGGCCACTGCAAAACAGACCCTTGGGCGCACGCTCGCCTCCCGGCCCACCTACGAAACCGACCCCTACGCCGACCCCAGCGAATTCGAAAATGACCTGCTGACCATCTCACAATCGCTGGAAGCCAACCACGGCAATGCGATTGCACACCTTCGCCTGGGCCACTTGCGCCAGGCCGTACGGGTATTCGGCTTTCACCTCGCCACCCTCGACATGCGCCAAAGTTCAGACGTGCATGAACAGGTGCTGGACGAGCTGTTCTCTGCCGCGGGTGTCACCTTGAATGGGGAACCGGTGCGCTATTTTGAGCTCAATGAGGCGCAGCGTGTCGAATTATTGCGCCGCGAGCTTGCACAGGCGCGGCCGCTCTATTCCCCCTGGTTACCGTATTCGGAGAACACCAACAAAGAATTGGCCATCCTGCGCATGGCTGCGCGTTGCCGAGCCCGCTTCGGCCCACAGGCAATTCGTCAATACATCATTTCGCATACCGAAACGTTGAGCGACCTGCTCGAAGTTCTGGTATTGCAGCAAGAAACCGGGCTGTTGCGGCCTGATGCCCTGTTGCCCAAGGCCAAGCGACCATCCGCCGACGCAGCCGCCGGCGGCCGTGCCGCGCGACTCGACGCGGGGCTGATGGTGGTGCCCTTGTTCGAGACCATACCCGACCTGGAGCGTGCCCCGCAGATCATGGCTGACTGGCTGGATCTGCCCGAAGTGAAGCAGCGAATCCACAGTGCCCAGGGCGGAACACAGGAGGTCATGCTCGGCTATTCCGACAGCAACAAGGATGGCGGTTATCTGACCTCGAACTGGTCACTGTATTGTGCGGAACGTGCTCTGCTGGACGTCTTCCGCCAACGACGCACCCGCCTGCGGATCTTTCATGGGCGTGGAGGTTCGGTGGCTCGCGGCGGCGGCCCCAGCTTCGAGGCTATCGTGGCCCAGCCGCCGGGCACCGTGGGTGGGCAGATACGCCTTACCGAGCAAGGTGAAGTCATTCAGGGCAAATACAAAGACGCAGAGGTAGGTCGGTGGCATCTGGAAAATATTGTCGCCGCGACGCTGGAAGCCAGTCTGACGCCTGCAACCGAGGCGCAACGCCTGGAAGACGCGCGTCTGGACAAGTACTTGCCCATCATGCAGTGGATGTCCGCTCAAGCTCAAGACGCCTACCGCAAGCTCGTATACGGCACCAAAGGCTTTACCGAATACTTCTTCGCAGCCACCCCGATCAGCGAGATAGCCGAGCTCAATATCGGTTCCCGCCCGGCCGCCCGTAAGTCCAGCCAGCGTATCGAGGACCTTCGTGCCATTCCGTGGGGGTTCTCATGGGCGCAATGCCGTCTGATGCTGACGGGCTGGTATGGTGTCGGCACCGCCTTAAAGCGCTATGTGGAAGAGGGCTGCGAAGGAGCGCCGCCCACTAACGAGCAACGACTGACTCAGTTACAGGAAATGGCACGGGAATGGCCTTTCTTTCGAAGCCTGCTGTCTAACATGGAACAAGTGCTGGCCAAGACGGACCTTGCCATCGCGCGCCGTTATTCGAGTCTGGTGGCAGACAGGCGTATCCGTGAGCGCATCTTCAAGAAATTGGAAAGCGAATTCCATACCACACTGTCTATGTTCCGCCAGGTTTGTGGGCATGACTTGCTCGAGTGCGACCCACAACTGGCGGGCGCTTTACTGGAGCGCTTCGCGTATATCGACCCTCTTAATCATCTGCAAGTCGAACTGCTGCGTCGCCATCGCAAAAGCGATTCGGCCCGCACAAGCGGCAATGACACCGAGACCCGTAGTCAGCGCGCCATACACATGACCATCAACGGGATAGCCGCGGGGCTGCGTAATTCAGGCTGACACCGGCAAAGGCTGGGTCCGAATTGATGAATGTCAATCCAGCTTGCGCTACGCCGTGCAAGCATTAAGAGTTGCCCTTTTTTCGTCCGTCGACATGAGTATGCCCGATCACCGGGCCGTGCCAGCCGGCCTGTATGAACTAATGCAAATGAGTCTGAGTTCGCTGCGTGACACCCTGACGAGTCGTTCGCACTCGCGCGACTTCGCCTATGCCCGCGGCGACTACCTGCGCAACCGCGTCGTGATCGTCGGAATTGTTTTTCTGTTGCTGCTGCCGTTCTGGACGCTAATCGATCTGTTCATGCTGCCCGAGCAAAGCATCCGCCCGGCCCTGATCGCACGGCTCGTCATGCTGGCGGCATTGGTACTGATCGTACTGCTTGCCTACCGCAGTAAAGCACGGTTGCAACTGGCACGGCTGTCAGCCGGGCTGCTTCTGGCAACACCGGCGCTGTTTTATGCCTTGGTGCTCTTCACCCTGGCGAACGGCTCGCTGGTCGGCTATGCCTTCATTCCCTACATGCTCGTAGCCATGCTGGCTATCTTCCCCTTCACACTGACTGAATCATTCCTGCTGGGGCTCGCGCTCATCATTCTGCAGTCGTATGCTCTATATGTTGCCGGCGTACTGTTCACGGCAGAAGGCCTGCAGGCTATCTGGTTGCTGGCCGCCCTGCTTACCATAGCCATCACTGCCAATTACTTTCAGCTGGGGCTCATGCTGCGCCTGTATCGCGAAGCCACCCATGACCCCCTCACCGGCCTGCTGAACCGGGGCGCTTTAACCCGTGCGATAGAACAATTTCTGGTGCGCGAACCCGACGCCCCGCACGCCCTGCTGATGATGGATCTCGATCACTTCAAGCGAATCAACGACAATCACGGTCACGCCTTCGGCGATGACGTACTGCGCAATTTCGCCGGCATACTGCGGCGCTCGCTACGGCCTGCTGATCTCGCCGCCCGCTACGGCGGCGAGGAATTCGTCGCTGTGCTGGTCAACACCGACAAAGAAGCAGCTATGGCCGTCGCAGAGCAAATCCGAGCTCACACCGAAGAAACCTTGCTCCAAAATTATGAAGGTGAGCCGGTGAATTACACTGTCAGTATCGGTGTCGCCTCTTTCCAACCGGGCGAGCACTTCCATTCGGTCGCCGTCAGGGCAGATAATCGCCTTTACGAAGCCAAGAAAATTTCACGCAATTGTGTAGTAGGCGTGTAGTGCAGCAATCAACTTCTACTTCTGTATCGTCCGTTTCTTTATCGATTTTCAGCCTCACCGCCCCGGTCGCAATGGGTTATATCCCGCTGGGTATGGTGTTTGGCTTTCTGTTCGTGCAAGCCGGCGCCGGCTGGGTCATGGCGCTGCTTACCAGCCTGATCGTCTATGCAGGCGCAGCGCAGTACATGATGATTCCCATGGTGGCTGCAGGCATGCCGGTAAGCGCCATCGCTCTGGCAACGCTACTGGTCAACCTGCGTCATATCTTCTACGGGCTGTCCTTACTCGACACGTTCCCCCGCAGTTTCACCCTGCGCTGGTACACGGCATTCGCCCTGACGGACGAAACCTATTCCGTTCTTACCACGTTGCCGCGCGACACGCCTCCGGCCCGCATGGCCTTGCTCGCCTTGCTGAATCAGGGCTGGTGGGTGCTGGGTACACTGCTGGGCGCTCTGATCGGCGCACAAGCCCAGGTTCCCCTGGATGGACTGGATTTCGTGCTGTGTTCACTATTCGCCGTACTCACCGTTGAACAATGGCGCGCACGCAGCAGCCCCTTGCCCCTGTGGACGGCGGTTGCGGCTTATGCCGTGGCAGCGGCCCTGATACCGGCGCATGCCTTAGTGGTGGCCATTCTGCTGAGCATCTTAGTGGGTGTGGCCGCCTACAAGAAGGAGAAGCGCTGACATGAATGACATCCGCTATCTTCTTGCAGTCATTTTCGCGATGGGTGCGGTCACTTTCGCGCTGCGGGCGTTTCCCTTTCTGAGTGCACAGTGGTTGCGACGCTCGCCCGTTGTCCAACACCTGGGGCGCTTCCTGCCATTGGCCATCATGGCATTGTTATTGGTGCATTCCGCCGGCGATGCAGCACGCAGTCACGACTACGGCCCCTGGCCGGAACTCTTGGCCATTGTGGCGACCGTCCTGCTTCAATGGCGCAGCCGCAACCCTTTATTGAGCATCGTGGCCGGAACTGCACTCTATGTGCTGCTGCGAAACTGGCAATAAAGCGCCGAATTCATGTCGGCAGGGGCGGCGGCGGCACCGGGCCGGCACCCATCCGTTGCAAGGGGTTCTGCCGGTAGTATTGGGCCAGCAAGGCATACCAGTCCGGGTAGGCGCCGGCCAGTGGCGCCGGATTCACGAAGAATGCCTCTGAGCTGACGGCGAAAAATTCGGCGGGGTCTGTTGCCGCATACGGGTCCAGCGGCAAGGCCTGATACCAAGGCATGGCGTCCTCGGATTCAGGGTCGACATCATGCGGTATGGCTGACTCAACCTGATTCAGCCTTTCGCAAAAATCGCTGAAGCTCGCGTCGAGCACCCGCTTCCAGGTTCGCGGCGTGAGCTGCGGGGCATGGCGGCCAAGCCAGGGAATGCCGTCAGCGTCACCCCGGTAGAGATCGAGCTTGTGCGCGAACTCGTGTATCACCACATTGATGTCCGCGCTCAAAGCGGGTGCGCAGTCTTCCCAAGAAAGGATCAGCGGCCCGCCTTCCCATGCCTCACCCGCCGCCTCTTCCATATATTCATGCACCACCCCGCTTTCGTCGACATCGGTACGAGGAATGAGGAAACCACCTGGGTAGACGATGATTTCCGTCCAACCTTCGTAGACATCCGGTTCCAGGTTCAGAATCAGCAGCGCAGCCTGTACGGCGATGGACAGCTTGATTTCGTCTGTGATGGCCAAGCCGTGCGCACCGCTGAAGCCCTTGCTGGCGAGCAGCCATGCCACCCGGCGGAGCAGAGATTCTTCGTCTTCAGTAGACAGCCCGCGCAGAAAATGGTGTTGCGCCAGCGTGGCCGCCCAATGGTCCGGGTCAATGGCCTTGAGCTCCCGAACCACACGCGACTGCCGCGCCCCTTTTCCCAACAACCATCGCAGCATAATGCCTTGGCCTCCACCAGGCGCCGTCAAACCGGACAGGCAACGGCAGCCAGTGCCGCCAAAGGCCCGGCCTCACGGATAGCGTCAATCTGCTCTTGCGCCCGGACGTACAGCACGCCCGCAAACGACAAGGCGTTCAGCGAGACGTCGGCGAAATGTTCTTTACTGCGAGGCACCACAAGCATCCAGCCGTCTTCCACCAGCATATTGGTTGGGGGAAGGTGACCTTGTTCGTCCGGCTTTAGCTGCAGGGTTTCGAGCGCCCGCTCATAGCCAAGCAACATGCTTTGCGCCGAGCGAGTTTCGTCCAGCCCCTGGCCGGCCAGTACACGCACGAAACAATGGCGCATCGGCAGTTGAAGGTGTATGAAGACGGTGTGCTCGCGCGCATCCGGATCAAGTGCTGAACGGAATATTCGCAAGCTGGCGTTATCGGCCGTAGCGGGCACCCACTGCACATGTTTGTGGCGCTGGCTGGCTCCCGCCGGGGCTCCGCCATTGTAAAAACCCAAGCCGCCGGAGGCACACAGAATATGTGCCAGCGCTTGAAAATCTTTGAGTTCAAGTGGTGTCGTCTGCTCGGCAAACTCTTTGCGTGCCAATACCAGATGGCGCGGGCTGACGGGATACTTATTGAGAATCGCCAGATGGTGCTCGCCCACCGGGCCTACGGTCAGCTCCGGGTCCGGAGGAAGAAAGGGGTTGAAGTCGGGGTCGCGCGGGCCACCCGGCATCGCCTGCTTTTGCTCTAGCGCCTTGACATGCCGAATTCGGAACGGCAGTCCATCGCACTCCAGCGTGACTTCGTGTGCTTCAACCGGCAGCAACGCCCCGGCTGCTATTGCCGCGTCGCTGCGCTCGTCGACCTTTTGCATGAACGGGCCGGCCTCGTGCGAGGAAACAAGGCTCTTGCTCATGTCTCATCCTCCTGGTTTCTTGATGTCTTCAACTCTGGACACTCTGTCACCTCATCTTACCCGAGCACGCCTCTGTAGAGCGCAGGCATCCTATTTGCTGAAGGCGAGCCGGACGCAGGTGCATTGACCTGGGCCTACAGGAGTGACGGCCTGAGCCGGCCACAATGCGCCCACCACTCTGCTTTATCTCAAATGGGAGCAATTGAATGAAAAAGACCTTATGGATTCCCCTGATGCTTGCGCTTGCCGCGTTCACCGCAGGCTGCAACACCATGGAAGGTATGGGCGAAGATATTGAGCGCGGAGGCCAGAAAATTCAGAAGGAAGCCCGCTGATTCTTAGGCGTTCCTGGAGCGGTCGGCACACATTCACGATACGCAGCTCGCACCGCTCCAGTACGTTAGCCGCTCCTAAAAAAGAGCCACCCATGCCAGCCCAAGAGCGACTAGCACCACCGTAGCCCACCCGATGCGGTCAACATAACGGCGTAGCAGCGCTTCCATGCGCTCGCCTCCCCATGCCAGTAGCGACGCTACTAAAAAAAACCGGATCCCTCTTCCCACCAAAGATCCCAACATGAAGGGCGCAAGGGCCATGGACATCGCTCCGCCCGCTATCGTGAACACCTTATAGGGAACGGGTGAGAAACCCGCCACGAAAATGGCCCAGAACCCATACTTCCCGAACCACTCTACCGCTGTTGAGTACGCGGGCCAGTAACTGCTTTCCTTAAGCCACGGCATGATGGCGTCCATCGCAAAGTAGCCGATCAGGTAGCCGAAGAACCCCCCTATGACTGAGGCTAGCGTCGTGAGCAGTGCAAACCTCCATGCGCGACGCGGGTTCGCCAGGCACATTGGCGCCAGCATCACATCCGGCGGCACCGGAAAAAAGACCGACTCAAAAAAGCTGAGCGTGGCCAGATACCAAGGAGCCTTCGGGTGACGGGCCCAGACCATGGCACGCGCGTAAAGAGGTGAGAAGATTTTCATGCGATTGGCAGAATACTCACGCGGAGAGCGTAACTCGCTTCAGCAAGGATGCGGCCCGACCTCATGCTATAACCGGGCAGAATCGTAGAAGCGCGGTCTTATACCGCGGCAGCTAAGCAGGAGAAAGCAAGTGAGTGTACACGCAGAAGTGCGACGCATCAGCGTCCCCCAATTGACCTCCTACAAAGGTAGCAAGAAGATCGCGGCACTGACTGCCTATACTGCGCCGATCGCCCGTCTGCTGGACCATCATCTTGACATGATTCTGGTGGGTGACTCCACCGCAATGGTCGGCTATGGCATGCCCGATACCTTGTCCATCACGACCGAGATGCTCACCGCCCATGCCCGCGCGGTCGTGAGCGCCACCCGGCAGGTTTGCGTCGTGGTGGACATGCCGTTTGGCAGTTATCAGGAATCGCCGCAACGCGCTTTCAGGAACGCGGCAGCGATGATGGCCGGCAGTGGCGCACAGGCAGTGAAAATTGAAGGCCCGGCGGCACTGGCCCCCACCACCCGCTTTATGGTGGAGCGGGGTATCCCTGTTCTCGCCCATGTGGGTCTGATGCCGCAGTATATGAATGTGATGGGCGGCTTCAAAGCGCAGGGCTTCAGCGATGAAGTGGCTGAACGCATCCTGCAAGATGCACTGGCACATCAAGAGGCCGGTGCTTTCGCCGTGGTGCTGGAAGGCATCACTGAAGCCCTGGGCCGGCGCATCACCGAAACATTAAGCGTCCCCACCATCGGCATCGGCGCCTCGCCCGCTTGCGACGGACAGATCCTGGTGACCGAAGACATTTTGGGCCTGAGCGGAGGGCGCATCCCGAAGTTTGCTAAGCAGTTTGCCGATATCGGTACCCTTATCAGCAACGCAGTACAGCAATACGCCAACGATGTACGCTCGGGCGACTTTCCCACACCTGAGCACTGTTTTGGCGTGAAAAAATAACACCGCTGTAGCCGGCATTTTGGCTCTTCATGCACGCAATGCATCGGCATGATCAGCCAAATGCACTTGAGTAAAAACTCCCGAGCTCCGATAGTAATTGCTTCAACTATAAGCAACTAACCGTGCGAGGGAGACATGAGTTTCAAAACCGCCACCCTGATAGGTAAACTTTTGATCGCTGTGGGGGTGACCGCCCTTTCGGCGCCCGCGGCTGTCGCGCAGGCTTATCCCACTAAGCCCATCACGGCAATCGTTCCATTTAACCCGGGTGGAACCACCGATACACTCATGCGTCTGATCGCCCCCGGCTTGTCCGAAGAGCTGGGGCAGCCGGTCGTTATCGAAAACCGCGCCGGCGCCAACAGCATCATCGGCACGAACGCCGCTGCACGCTCGGCACCCGATGGACATACCCTGCTCATGGGGACGTCCGCCATGACTCTGAACCACGTCTTCTCAGAGAACGGCATGGGTCAGAAGCTCTCCTATGATTCGCGTAAGGATCTGGAAGGGGTGGCGATGCTGGGCATTACCCCTTACCTGCTTACTGTGCATGCCGAATCGGACATTCACAGCGTTCAAGACTTGGTCAACCTGGCGAATTCCTCGCCTGACGGCGTGGCCTACGGTTCCGCCGGCACGGGCGGCAGCCCCCACCTGGCCGGCTTGTTGCTTCAGCAAGCCACGGGTGCCGATATGCTGCACGTACCATTTAAAGGCTCCGGCCCGGCCATGTTGGCAGTACTGGGTAAACAGACCCACTTCACATATGCCACCTTTACGGCCGCTAAGTCGCAGGTGGACGGCGGCCTGCTGCGCATCATCGCTGTTGCCGCACCTCAGCGGGTTCCGGCTCTGCCCGATGTGCCCACCCTGGCCGAACAAGGCATAGAGAACGCCGATGTCGACAGCTGGTTCGGCCTGCTGGCGCCCGCGGGCACCCCCGAAGCCATTCGTGAACGCATCGCAGAGGCTGTGGACAAAGTGCTTAGTCGGCCCGCCATCGCCAAGCAGTTGGCGGACATGGGAGCCGAGCGCCCTCGCATGACCGCAGCGGAGTTCGACGCCTTCTACCACAAGGATCTGGATCATTGGGAGAAAGTGCTGGCAGATTACGAAGGAACCATCGAATGAATGCGTTCGAGTATTGGCAAGCCAAAAGGCTTTTCGCGACCGAAGACGAGCTTCGCAATTGCATGACCCAGGCAAAGGAATGCCTGGAGCAAATGAACCGGACGCTGTCTTTCCGCGATGAGCCCTTCCCTCTCGTCCACCTCCACTACACAACTCGCTCAACCGATGCTGATCGATAAACCGATACACGAAGCCAGTAAACTGATCCGGCGCGGGGAAGTGTCGCCTGTCGACTACACAGAAGCCGTGTTGCAACGCATCGCCGACACCAACCCCCGTTTGAAGGCATTCATCCAGGTGTCGGCCGATGAAGCGCTGGAAGACGCCCGTCGGGCAGAGGCGGAAATCCTGGCAGGCAACATTCGCGGGCCTCTGCACGGCGTGCCGTTTGCGTTGAAAGACCTGATAGACCACGCTGGTATACCGACGACGGCGAACTCGCGGGTATTGCAGGACTGGACCCCTCAACAGCACGCGCACGTTACAAGCAAGCTGAAGGAAGCAGGCGCCATCTATATCGGCAAGTTGGTTACCAACGAGTTCGCATGCGGCGGTTCCCCGACCGACGCGCTGCATCCGGCACCACTGAATCCGTGGAACCCCGGTCGGATCACGGCCGGCTCTTCCAGCGGCTCTGCCGTCGCCGTTGCCGCGTCGATGGTGCCGCTCGCTCTGGGAACCGACACTAATGGCTCGATCCGCAACCCTGCGGCTCGCTGCGGGGTGGTGGGCATGAAGCCGACATACGGCCGCATCAGCCGTCATGGGGTCTTGCCGTTGGCGCCTTCTATGGATCACGTCGGCCCCATGACTCGCACGGTCCGGGACAATGCCTTGGCTCTGCAAGTGCTGGCTGGCTACGACAACCGTGATTCCTCATGCCGCGACGTGCCGGTTGAGGACTACACCGCGCAGATCGACGCGGGGGTGAAGGGGCTGCGCATTGGCGTCATGGCAGATATCTTCCGGCAGGACGCCATGACCGATCCACAGCACATCACTGCCTTCGATACGGGCCTGCAAGCGCTGAAGGACGGGGGAGCCATCCTGAAAGAAGTGCCGTTGGCCAACCTGGAGCAGTTCAACGCAGTGGCCCGCTCGCTGCTTAGCATGGAAGGCTTTGCGATGCATGAGCAGTGGTTGAACTCGGTTCCTCACCTGTACGGCAGTGGGAGTAAGAATCGCTTGATGCAAGGGGCGTTTTACTCTGCCGCAGACTACCTGCGCGCCCAGCGCTTGCGGCGCTTGCTGGTGGATGAGCTGACAGCGGCCTGCTCAACGGTGGATCTCATCATAACGGCATCCTGCTACAACGCCACGCCGCGTACGGACGACACAACCGCCGCCAACCAGCGTCACCTGTATCAGCTTCTCATGCCTTTCAACGTGAGCGGTCAGCCCGCTCTGTCCATTCCCTCCGGCGTCAGCCGGACGGATGGCATGCCGCTATCCATTCAACTCGCGGGCCGACCCTTTGAAGAAGCGCTGCTGTATCGCGTTGCGAATTACCTGGAACAAGCGCTGCAAACGGGCGACCTGAAGCCGCCCGTGGATTGAAAGTAAGTGGGATTCACAATCGTGGCTTGGTCGTATCCATCTCCGGTGGTATCGGCTGGCCCGATCCCGGCTCAGCAGGCTCCGGGGGCCCGCCGGGCGGATCGGGATTCTCCGGGTACGGAGCGACGTGCCCACGCCGGGGCGAGCCACATGCCTTCCCCGCAACAACTCAGTGACGGGCTTAGCGATCCGCGCCGTGTGCCTTCCAGTCGGCCATACGCTTTACAAGAATATCAAGAAAGCCTTCAGCCGCCAGCGACAGACGGCGCCCTTTGAGCCGCAATACTCCTGCCTCGCGATTAAAGGGGGCGCCTGCCAACGGAAGGACCTTCACACGGTTAGTGTCCACCAGATGCAGTGACCTGCGCGGAATAGCCGCGATGCCCAGACCTTCGGCGACTAATGCACCAAGCACCGAGATATTGGCGGCTTCGTATTGCGCCCCCATCTCAATCCCATAGGTCTGTAACGCCCGCTCCACCACCGGTGTGATACTGCTATCGACCCCGCTGCTGATATAAGGCCGCGTGGCGAATAAGGGCCATGAGACTTCTGAACGCTGTGCCAGCGGGTCATGGTGGGAACAAATAACGACTAGCTCATCGGCAAGCACGAATGAAGCGTACTCCAGACTGGCGTCGGGCGGTGGCGGCGATGTGACCGCGAAGTCGGCACTGCCGGAGCGCACGAGTTCCAAGATAGAAGTGGGGTCTACGGGCTTAAGCGCGACGGTGACTAGAGGACGCACCTGACGAAACTCGCTTAGCACGCCGGGAAGAATGATCGCCCCGAACGATGGCAGACAGGCGATGGTGATATGCCCGCGGCCCCCGCTCATATATTCGGAAAGTTCACTGAGCGAATCATCGAATTGCTCAAGAATCCGTTCCGCGATGGGCAACAGCTCTCTGCCGAAGGATGTGAGCTCTACCGGGCGCGCCTCACGATCGAACAGTTCAGCATCCAGCTTGAATTCAGCAGACTGTATCCGCCGGCTCAAGGCCGGCTGGGAAATAAAGGCCAGTTCCGCCGCAGCCCGAAAACTGCCGGCCCTCGCGACATGCACGAAGGCCTGCAATTCCGGAATGGTAAGCGGCGGAATCCGCGCCATTATCCATTATCCTTTGGGCCCGTAATCGGCACCCATGGTGGTGCCCCACTCTCCCTTGACGCCCAGACCACGCATGAAGCGGTCGCGGATCTGAGGAGGGTCACGATCCGTCACACCGGCAGGCGGCTGGTCATCGGTACGAACGCATAGCAACCAGGGGCCGTCTTCCGTGAGCGCTCGGGCGACCTTCGCGTCGAAATCGTCTTCATCACGCACCCACGCTGATTGGGCGATGCCCAGCCCGCGTGCGGTCTGCACCAGGTCGACGCCCGACTCGGTCAGTGTCGGCTGTGAACCGGTGATCTGGTAGCTGCCGTTGTCCCAGATGATGATCGCGAGGTTTTTCACCCCTGATGCATGCACAGTACCCAATGTGCCCAACTGCATGAGCAGGGAACCATCGCCGTCAAGCGCCACAACGCGCCGCTGCGGTTGAGCCAGCGCAACGCCCAGCCCAATGGCGGTCGCTAACCCCATACTGCCCAACATGTAGAAGTTCTGAGGACGGTGGCCGGCGGCCCACAAGTCGAAGTTCGTATGACCGATGCCGCCGACGACCGCTTCGTCGTTCTTGAGCATGCCTTTCAGGCGACGGGTCAGCTCACTGCGGTTCATCACCTTGACGTCTGCCCGCGACAGCATGGTGTCTTTGATATCGGAATGCTGTTCCATGTCTATCCCCTTATCGCGCAAACAGCTTGGGTGAAATAATCAGGGCAGCCGGCGCCTGTGTGGAAAATGCCTGCTGCATGGTTTTGTCTGCGATGAATTCCACGTCCTCGACGTTCTCTAGGCTGTGTTTCTCGATATTCAGACAGTCCAGAATGGGGTGCAAAGTGCGGCAGACCATTACCTGTCCCAACTGATGGTCGCCCAGCGTGCCGCGTTCCGACACCAGCATCAGTACCGGTATCTGATACACCACGGGTAGCGAAGCCAGCACGTTAGGGAGCGTGGCGAAGCCGCTGGTCTGCATTAGCGCGATGCCGCGCATGCCGCCCATCCAGGCCCCAGCCACGATGGACACGGCCTCTTCCTCGCGCGAGGGGTTCAACACGGTGAAGAAGTCATCTGCTTCCATTTTGCGGATGAGCTTGGCCAGCACTTTATCCGGCACATAGGCGATCAGCCGCACATTATTGCGTTTGAACGAAGCAATCAGTCTGTCTTCCCAACCGGGAGCAGTTTCGGTAGTCATCGGTCTCTCTCCATGGATGACATTTCGGATTCGAAATCAGGGGTTGATGGTCACGAGCCGTTCTTCAGTCATTTCGCGGATCGCGTAATCCGGTCCTTCACGACCAAAACCACTGTGCTTGACACCGCCAAACGGCATGACGTCGGCGCGAGCGCTGGAGGCCTCATTGATATGAATCGCGCCAAAGCGCAACGTACGCGACGCCTTCATGGCTGCATCAATATCGCTGGTGAAGACACCTGCGGACAGCCCGTAAGGGGTGGAGTTCGCGCTCTGAAGCGCCTCATCCAGGCTGCTGAACGGCTTGATAGACATGAGCGGTGCAAACGCCTCCTGGCACCAGGCCTGGGACGCCTCGGACACATGGGTGAGCACCGCCGGCTTTACCACTGAACCCTCACGCTGTCCCCCGCATTGCAGGGCGGCGCCATCAGCCACAGCCTGCTGGATCCACGCCTCGGCTCGCTCGGCCGCTTCGCGGCTGATCAGCGGCCCGACCTGTGTATCAGGATGGCGGGGGTCACCCACCACCAGGGCCTGTGCAGCGCTGCGCAGTTTCTCGAGCACTTCGTCCTGCACGGATTCCGCCACGTATAGCCTCTGCACCGAGGTACACACCTGGCCGGCTTTTCGGAAACCGGCATTGACGATTTTCGGGATAGCCCGGTCGATGTCGGCATCGGCACAGATAATGGTGCTGGCGATGCTGCCTAGCTCCATCTGCGTACGCCGCAGCCCTGCCGCCGCCTGGATGATGGTGCCCACACGCGTACTGCCGGTGAATGTGTAGAAGTCGATGTCCGGGTTCTGCAGCAGTGCGGTACCGACCGTGTCACCTTCGCCGTGCAGCACGGACAGGAACTCGGGCGGCATCCCGGCTTCTAGCAGGATTTCCGCCAGTGCAGCCGCCGTGAGCGGGGTAAATGCCGACGGCTTGAGTATGACGGCGTTGCCGCCGGCAAAGGCCGGCCCTACCTTGTGGATGACAGTATTCAGCGGGGAGTTGAAGGGCGTAATAGCGCATACGACACCCACCGGAAAGCGCTGTGTGAACCCCAAGCGGCGGTGTGCCCCCGGACTGGCGGCAAACGGCACCATATCGCCCACCAGGCGCAGACCCGCTTCGGCGGACAGACCTAGCGTGACTAGCGCGCGGTCGATTTCGTTGTGTGCATCAGGGCTGGTAAAGCCGGCTTCGGCCGTCAACAACGTGGCGACTGCTTCGCGGCGGTCGGCGAGCAGTTCGGCCGCCCGCCGCAATACGTTGGCGCGCGAAGTGGGGTCAGGCACGCCGGCGTCGGCAGCGGCACGCGCCACCGCCACCGCTTGATTGACTTGTTCGACACTGGCCGCACCAATGGTGGTGATTTCCTGAGTGGTGAATTTATCGAGCACGGGTAGGGCTTGCGCCGGCTCCACCCATTTACCGTTGATCAGTGACTCAGTGCGCGGCAGCACGGCCCGCAGCTGTGTCATGAAGTCCGTTTGTTGTTGTTGCGTCATCGTGTCAGTCCTTTTCTGTCATCACCGCGCTTATTGTGCGAATCCGGGGTCGAGCCGATAGGCCAGGCGCAGCAAGGCCGGCCATTCCATTTGGCCATAGGGCCGCCGGGTCTGCGGCTGATACTGCATGTACGTGGCTTCCACGACATCCTGGGGCACCTCACGCAAGGGGGTGGCGCAGGCCATCGCAGCCAGCTGAGCACGGCAGGACAGCTCCAGCCTGTGCATCCAGTTGAAGGCCTCACCCACCGTCCGGCCTACCGTCAGCAAGCCGTGGTTGCGCAGAATAAGCGCCTCGTTGCTGCCAAGATCTTTCACCAAAGAATCCTGCTCTTCGAGATCCAGCACCACGCCCTGATAATCGTGGTAGCCGATCTTTAGGAACCGCATGGAAGTCTGGTTTAACGGCAGCAGGCCACATTCCAGCGACGACACGGCCATACCAGCCCACGTATGGGTGTGAATCACGCAATCGACCTCTGGGCGGGCGGCGTGCACTGCACTGTGAATCACGAATCCGGCCCGGTTCACACCGTAGTCGTAAGGCCCGAAATCCGGCCCGGCAAGAATGTTGCCGTCATGGTCGATCTTCAGCAGACTGGACGCTGTGATTTCTTCATAGAGCAAGCCATAGGCATTAATGAGGAATGCGCCGTCCTCGCCGGGCACTCGCAGCGAGATATGGTTGGCGATCATGTCGGACATGCCGTAATGGGCAATCAGCCGATAACAGGCGGCAAGATCCACACGCGCTTTCCACTCTTCGGGAGAGCAGCGGTCTTGCATTGAAGGGATATCAAGCGTAGGAATGAGGGACATGGAAGGTGAAGCTCGAAACACACATTGAAGATGTGTTGATCATACGAGCCCCACTACAACCAGATATGAAAAACGATCAAGACGGCGTTTTTCTCATTCGCACGCAAGCCACATCAAGGCCGACCCATTGCAGTTCGATCGGTAAGCAAAAGCGAAGTCAGAGCAAAGTGCGGCGCTCAGCGTTTTCCGCGGCCTGACGCACAAAAAAGTCGAACAGACTGCGGCTTGATGGGCGCAGAGTTTCCGGGTCACGAACACAAAGATAGAACTGGCGATG
>JAJUGV010000054.1 GCA_029265795.1 Alcaligenaceae bacterium | reverse complement strand
GAAGTATGCCAGCCTGATCGAAAGCTACGCTGACACCACCGAAGCCATGCGCACGCTTATTCCGACGCACGTGGTTTTCAATGGCAAGGTAGGCGCCCTCACCGGCGACAACGCGCTCAAGGCGAAGGTCGGCGAAACCGTACTGTTTGTCCACGGCCAGTGCAACCGCGATACGCGCCCGCACCTTATCGGTGGTCATGCAGACTGGTTCTGGCCGCTCGGCAAGTTCTCGAACACGCCGTTGCGCGACATCGAAACCTGGTTCATCCCCGGCGGTGCCTCGGCCGCTGCCCTCTACACCTTCAGGCAGCCCGGTGTATACGCTTACGTGAACCACAACTTGATCGAGGCCTTTGAACTAGGCGCTGCCGGTCACGTAGTTGTCGAAGGCGACTGGGATCACGACCTGATGACACAAGTTGTCGGCCCCCGCCCGATTCAGAGCTGATAAGCAGGTAGTAACCGCCACTAAAGAGGCCGGCTCCCGTTAAGGGCGCCGGCTTTTTTGCTTAGTGACGCCACAAAACAAAACCCCCGGCAAAGCCGGGGGTTTCGTATTGCATGGGCATACAAGGCCCGAAGCAGGAATCAGCGCTTGCTGAACTGCTTGCGGCGACGTGCCTTGTGGAAGCCGACCTTCTTACGCTCGACCTCGCGGGCGTCACGACGGACGAAGCCGGCCTGCTTGAGCTCAGGCTTCAGTGTTTCGTCGTAGTCGATGAGAGCACGAGTAATGCCGTGGCGCACAGCACCTGCCTGGCCACTTTCACCACCACCGTGAACATTGATATGGAAATCAAAGGATTCCAGGTGGTTGGTCAGCACCAGCGGCTGGCGCACGATCATGCGGCCGGTCTCACGGGCGAAGTATTCGTCAACGGGCTTGCCGTTCACGACAATCTTACCCGTACCTTTTTTCATGAACACACGGGCGACCGAAGTCTTGCGGCGGCCAGTGCCATAGTTCCAATTACCGATCATGACCTGTCCTTAGATTTCCAGAGGTTTGGGCTGCTGCGCGGCATGCGGATGCTCGGCGCCAGCATAAACCTTGAGCTTCTTGGCCATGGCATAACCCAGCGGCCCCTTGGGCAACATACCCTTGACGGCCTTCTGAAGCGCACGACCCGGGAAACGCTGCTGCATTTTCTCGAAGTTCGTTTCGGTGATACCGCCGGGGTAGCCCGAGTGACGATAGTACTTCTTGTCGCGCGCCTTGTTACCGGTAACGACAATTTCGGCGGCGTTGATAACGACGATGTAATCGCCGGTGTCAACGTGCGGCGTGAATTCTGGCTTGTGCTTACCACGCAGACGGTGTGCGACTTCGCTGGCCACACGCCCGAGGACTTTGCCTTTCGCGTCGATCACGTACCACTCACGCTTGACTTCATGCGGCTTGGCCACAAAGGTCTTCATGATGGTTCCTTGAAAATAAATGAAAATTCTCTTCCGGCTAACACCTATTGCGCCAAAGCGTTGTGATCCGCCCGTGCGCAGGCTAAGTATTTATAAACCCGGGAAAAGCCGCCCATAATAACACGAAACCACTTGCCTAAGCAGGCAAAGTGGTCTCGTAAATGTAATTAATTCGCGTGTGCCGCCCGCCAATTGCGAGACGGGCGGCGCAGGATTACCTGCGTTGAGCAGCCAGAGCCGCACCCAGGTAGTTATCGAAGGCACCTTCAGCCACACGGTGCCATGGTGCGTTGTTATCGCGGAAGCCCATGTAGCTGTCGTAGATCTTCTTGAAACGTGGGTCGCGGTCGTTGAACTCTTTGTAAAGTTCGTTGGACGTCTTGAAGGCGGCGTCCATGACATCACGCGGGAAGGTACGCAGAACCGCGCCCGAAGCAATCAGACGGCGCAGCGCATCGGGGTTGGTGGAGTCGTACTTTGCCACCATGCTGCTGCCGGCCGCACGTGTAGCGATATCGATCAAGGTTTGATAGGCCTTGGGCAGTTCATTGTAGGCAGCGTCGTTCACGTAGAGCGACACCTGCGCGCCGCCTTCCCACCAGCCCGGTGCATAGTAATACTTTGCCACCTTCTGGAAACCGAGTTTCTCGTCGTCGGCGGGGCCCACAAACTCGACGGCGTCGAGTGTGCCTTTTTCAAGGGAGGGATAGATATCGCCGGGCGGAATCTGCTGCGGCACTACGCCCATGCGCGACAAGACCTCACCGGCAAAACCGGCGGTACGCATCTTAAGCCCTTGCAGATCAGCAACCGACGTGATTTCCTTGCGGTACCAGCCGCCCATCTGCGTGCCAGTATTCCCAAAGGGGAAGTTGATGATATTACGCTCGGCAAAGAGCTCGCGCATGAGCGCCATGCCTTCACCTTCGTACATCCAGGCGTACATTTGGCGAGCGTTCAGGCCGAACGGCACGCCGGTATCAAAGCAGAAGGAAGGGTCCTTGCCGTAGTAGTAGTAAGAAGCGGTCTGACCGCACTCGACTGTGCGGTTACCCACGGCTTCCATCACCTCGAAGCCCGGAACGATCTCGCCCGCCGGATACAGACGGATCGAGAAGTTGCCACCGGAGGCTTCCTCGACAAACTTACAGAACATCTGCGCCGTGCCAAAGAGCGCGGGCAAGGAAGGACCGTAAGTGGAAGTCATCTTCCAGTTGAGCTTGGGATTGCTCTGAGCGATAGCCGGTGCCCCGATAGCCGCTGTACCGGCTACAGCTCCAAGCCCGGCCTTCTTTAGAAATGAACGACGCTGCATTGATTCTTTCTCCTATTCCAGCATCCGTTTGATGGTAATTATGGCGGAAGCCCTGGACGGTGGTTCCGACCGTCCCGCGATACTACACCGAGGGCGCGCTCTTGTGTGCGCAACTATGCGAATACCCTGATATGTAGCGGCGTTTCGGGGGCTTTTTATTGGCCTGCGATGGACATTTGTTCGATCAGTATCGAACCGCTGCGCCGAGCACCACGCGTCACGGCATCGCTGCCGACTGCGACAATCTGCCGCAACATGTCAGCCAAATTACCGGCAATGGTGATTTCCTGCACCGCATGCTGTATTTCGCCGTTCTCAACCCAATAGCCGAAGGCGCCGCGCGAATAGTCGCCCGTGACGTAGTTGACGCCTTGACCGATCAGTTCGGTTACCAGAAGCCCCGTTCCCATTTTGCGCAGCATCGCACGAAGGTCGTCGTCATCGCGGGTCAGCCTTGAACGCAGCTCGAGGTTGTGCGAACCGCCCGCATTACCGGTAGTGGGCAATCCCAACTTGCGTCCGGTATAAGTCGACAGGAAGTAGCCTTGCAGAACGCCCCCTTGTACGACAGAGCGAGGCGCAGTGCGCACCCCTTCGGCGTCGAAGGCCCCGCTGCCGACTGCGGCAGAGATCCATGGATTCTCGTAGAGATCGAGATGGTCGGCCATGACGGGCTTGCCCACCGCATCTAGAAGGAAACTCGCCTTGCGATAGAGAGCCCCTCCGCTCGCGGCGTGTACCAGTGCGCCCACCAGACCGACAGCCAGCGGTGCCTCGAAAAGAACCGGGTAACGGCCGGTCTTGATGCGACGTGCCGACAAACGCGCTAACGTGCGTTCAGCGGCATAGCGGCCGACGTCTTCCGGCTTGGCGAGCACCCGCCAGTCGCGGGCGGAACTGTACCAGTAGTCGCGCTGCATGTTGTCGCCCTTGCCGGCGATCGGCGACACCCCGATCGTATGGCGGCTGTAGGGATATCCGCCCATAAAGCCCGCGCTATTACCCAGCACGAAATGCCCCTCGAACGTATCGATCGAAGCGCCGTCAGTATTGGTAATTAGCTTGCTGGTTGCGCGAGCCGCCTGCTCGGCCTGAATGGCCAGCTGCGCGGCCTCGTCGGCGCCGATGTCCCAAGGGTGATGTAGTTGCAGATCTGGGTGAGGCCCCATCGCAAGCATTTCCGGGTCCGGCAGGCCCGCCGCATCGTCTTGCGCCGTATAGCGGGCGATATGCCAGGCGGCCTCCACCGTTTCGCGCAATGCCTGCGCCGAGAAATCAGATGTTGACGCGGAACCCCGCCTCTTGCCGGCATAAACCGTGACATTGAGCGAACGATCGCGAGTCTGTTCGATAGTTTCAATATCGCCTTCACGTACTGAAACCACCAACCCCTTGCTCTCGGAAACCTCTGCTACGGCTTCGGTAGCCCCTTGGCTCTTTGCGTGTGACAGCGCGTCGGAAACGACTTCACGGAAATGGGCCTGTTGTTCAGCAATTGGCAGAGACGCCAAACGTTGTTCGCTCATGATGCTCTTCAGAATAGAGGTTCGACCTTGGCTTGCACAGACAAAGGTGAGGCGGTGTGCCAATTTCGCTTTATCATAGCTGCAGAAACCGCGTATTGTAGTCACCCATGAGCCACTTACCTTCAGACACCCCAGACGATGACGGCGCTTCCGCCGAACTGTACGACCGCCCCAGCAAGTCACAGGTAAAGCGCGAGATGCTCGCGCTTACCGAGCTTGGAAAGCAACTGGTGGACCTGCCGCCTGAGCGTCTGCGTAAATTGGAGTTGCCGCAAGATCTTTTCGACGCCATTCGTCTGGCTCAGCGAACCGCCAGCCGCGAAGGCCGGCGTCGCCAGATTCATTATGTCGGCAAGCTGATGCGGAACGACGAGGTCAACGCCGCTGCGATTCGCGCCCAGCTCGACACCTGGAAACACGGATCTCGTGAAGAGGCTCGTGCACAGCATCGCCTGGAGAATCTGCGCGACCTGCTGCTGCGCGACGACGACGCCCTAACGGAATTGTTACAACGCTGTGAAGTCCCGGACGTGCAGCAGTTCCGTGCCACCATTCGCGCAGCAAGAAAAGAAGCAAAGCACAACGAGGCCCTGCCGCCTGGAAGCGAGCCGCAACGCAAGCATTACCGGGCGTTATTTCAAGCCCTCAAGGCCTTAAACCTGGACTGAAGGCTTCAACTGGGAAGTCGCCCCCCCGTGCAGCCACTATGGCTGCACGGAAAGTCCAAGAGGCATTAGAGGCACACTGCCTTCCATTGGCGCGGGGCCGTAAAAGGCTTGTTCCTTACCCGAATGCCAGGCCCACAACTGGTTCCCGTAGTCGAAGTGCCACCACTCGGTTGGCAGGTTGGTGAAACCGGCTTTCCGCATCACGTGATACAGCAGCCGACGGCGGTGGCGGTAAAGCTCAGCGAGCTGAAGTGCGGCGCCCGGCTGGCCGGGCTCGAAATAAGCCGTGTGCGACGCAGGTTCCGTCGCGTCGAACGATGTGCCCATGTCGAGCCAGACCCCATCGGGGCCACACAAGGTGACATCCACTGAACCGCCCGTTAGGTGCGGGCTGGGACTATCCGGATCGACACTGGGCAGCGAAACGAATTCCCGCGTTCGCTCCACCAGGATGTCTTCTGACTCTTCTGGATGCCGCTGTCGCAGGACATCGAGATAGGTTTCAAAGAGCTGTTTCTGAACTTGCCAGGGGCGCCAGCCATCCAGAATTACCAGCGACAGACCTTCAGGCAAATTTTGTGCGGCAAGCCGCAGACGACGGCCCACCTCTTCGCGCACCAGACACTCATTCCCTGCCCCCGGCAGGCCCTGACGGGCATAGACGGGATAGGTAAGAAGTGGGCGAGGCAGCAGGCTGGTTGGCACCAATTGCTCGTCCTTATGCGTAATGGGTATCCGGCCTACACGATTCCAATCGGGCTCGGGCAGTGCCGGGATTGGTGCAAGCGATGTATCCGCGTCGAGGGGCAAAACGGGCTGAATCATGAGAACAACCCCGGCAGCCAGAGCGTAAGCTGGGGGAACACAATCAAAAGAAGTACGACCGTCAACGCGACAACCACAAAGGGCCAGATCGTACGGAACAGCGACGTTATCTCAAGCCGGCTCACCGCAGCAGCCACATGCAGACATGCACCCATTGGCGGAGTAATGAGCGCGATGGTTATGTTCAATGTAACGATAACGCCAAGATGAATCGGATCAATACCGGCTGCGAGCGCTACGGGCATCAGGATCGGCGTAAGCAGCATCAGCGCCGACACTTCTTCCATAAACATGCCGACAATAAAGATAATGCCCGTCAACATGAGCAGCACAAGAATCGGGCTGTCGATAAATGGAGTAAAGAACTGGGTCAACTGAGCCGGTACCTGCGCATAGGACAGCTGCCAGCTGATCGTGGCTGACGCCGCCATAATCAAAAAGATCGCCGAAGTAAGGCGGGCCGTCTCGGCGAATGCCGCCCAAACGGCGCGCAGCTTCAAGCGCCGCTGCAACACGCCACATACCACAACATATAAGGCAATCAGACCACCCGATTCCGTGGGGGTCACCACCCCCATCACGATGCCCATCACAATAATCACCGGGGCTACCAGCGCCGGCAACGACTCTAATGTGGCTCGGGTCAATTCGCTGATTGAAGGTGCCTGCCCACTGCGCGGCAACTGATGACGGCGGGCATACCAGGCGTTCATCGTCATAAAGGCAGCGGCAATGATCAGGCCCGGCACTACTCCGGCCAGGAACAGGCTGCCCACTGACACGTTGGTCAGCGAGGCGTACAGAATCATGAAAATGCTAGGGGGAATGATGGGCCCCACAAGCGAGCTGCCGGCCGTCAGCCCCGCGGCAAACGCTTTGTCATAGCCTTCCTTCTGCATGGAAGGCACTAGCAGCGGACCGAGTGCGGACGTATCCGCTACCGCCGACCCGTTGACACCGGCGAAGAACACACTGGAAAGAACGTTGACGTGGCCCAGTCCCCCACGCAAATGCCCCACCAGCAAGCGCGCGAGCCGCATGAGCTGGTCGGTCATGCCCGCAGCGTTCATGAGATTTCCCGCCAGGATGAACAACGGAATGGCCATCAGCGAAAACGCGTTGATTCCCCCGTAAAACTGCTGCGGCATCATGCGTGGAATCATGGCCGGATCGATAAAGAAGAAACCGACCACTGCACTGGTGAGCAGAGAAAGAAACAGAGGTAGACCGAGAAGCACCTGCACCAGGAAAGTAAGAAGAATGGCAATCAGCATCTCACGCCCCTTCCTCTTCCTGGACGGGGAGGTGGCGCGGCCCGTACAGGAGCGCGTGCCAGCCCAAAACCGCAAAACCTAACGGAAGCGCCATCACTGGAATACTGCGGCTGATGCCCAAACCCATGGTCTTGAACAGGCTAATGGACTGGGCATACCGCCAGCTTATCCAAGCAGCAGCAAATGACAGAACAACCGTCAACAACCACTGATATAGAGCCAGCACACGCCCCGCCTTGCGTGGAATCATGCGCTCTATCAGGGGGACACGCATGTGGATACCTTCCGCCCACACTGCGCCGGCAGCCAGCATCACAGTTCCAATAATCAGAAAGCGGGCGAGCTCGTCCATCCAGATCGGAGCGCCACCCCCGACATAGCGCATAAATACGCCATAGAGGATGACCAGGAGATTGCCAAGCAGCAGGACGGTGGCGACGGTGATCGTCGCCACACGGCTGCCCCTTAGCAGTGTTTCACGCAAGGAGCTATTGTTCATGTCACGATTCCGCCTGGATCACTCCTGAACCGGCTCAAAACCGGCATCCTTGAGCGCCATGTCGATCCACTTCTTGTCGATGCTCTGCTCAGACAGCCAACGCATGTAAGAGGGCTGTGCGAGACGGCGGAACTGTGCCATTTCGTCATCTGTCAGGTGAATGACTTCCATACCCGCGTCTGCCAGGAACTGGATCCGCGCGTTCACCTGCCGCTCGTTATCGGCGCGCGCCTTGGCATTGGCTTCCTGCACGGCTTCGTCGAAAGCCTTGCGCACATTTTCCGGCAAGGAGTCGAGGAAGGCGCCATTGGCGACCAAGAACTGGTCGGAATACTGAATGTTGGCAAGCGTCAGATATTTCTGCACCTCGTGCAAGCTTCCCAGGATGATGTACATGGGCGGGTTCATCTGACCGTCAGCCACGCCCGTGCGCAGCGCCATGTAGACTTCCGTCCAGGGAATGGGGGTACCGGACGCACCAAACGACTCATAGAGCGCCACCTGGCTTGGGTCCATGGCGCGGAAACGTAAGCCCTTGAAGTCTTCCGGTGTGCGAATCGCGCGCTTGCTATTCGTGAACGCCAGGAAGCCGCCCTCTTCCACCACGGCCAAGATCTCGACGCCTGTGCGCTCGCGGAAGGTCTTGGTCAGGCTCTGCCAGTATTCACCTTCATCGAAGAAACGGCGTGCAGCTTCAAAATCGCTGAACATGAAGGGAATGGCACTGACAAAGATTTCGGGTGCCAACGGAGATACGCCCGTAAATGACGCAATGTTCAAGTTGGGAGCAGCCATGGTCTGCTCCATGCGGGCCTCTTCATCGCCCAGCATGCTGTTCGGGTAGAGGTTGATCTTGAGCTCTCCCCCGGTCTTTTCTTCAACCAGATCTTTTAGGTTCTGGGCGAACACGTGTACTGCGTTCTTCTCGGGATCTGGCGCGCCGTTATAGCTAAGGTTCACTGTAGTGGCTGCAGAAGCCATCCCCAGACCCGCCAAGCCCAGCACACCCGCTGCGCACAATTTCTTTATGAGATTAGTAGTGACGCTCATATCCATGGAGCCCCCTCTTGGTTGTTGATATATCGAATAACCTTAGTGACTTACGCACACGTACGGCAGATGAATGCTATCTGTGGCCGTGTAGACAAATCAATCTGGATCCCGTAGCCGTTTCAGCTACACCCATTACGCCATGTGGTGTCGCTGTGGGGCATCTTCGCGGAAAAACCGCATATGCCGGCGCAGATGATCCAGGAAAGCTTGTGTAGCAACGGTAAGGCTACGATCCGCCAGGCTGGCGATTTGTGCACGTGCGCCGGCCAGCAAGGGGTTACGCATGGGCAACACCACCAGATTGCCCCGCTGCACGTCCTCCTGTACGGTGATTTCAGGCATGAATGTCACCCCAGCGCCTGAGAGAACGAATTGCCGCGACACCGCCACCGAATTGGTGCGCAGCACCGGCGCAAGCTGAACCCCCTCCTGCTGCGCCAGCATACTGATCAGCAACCCCATGCCGAACTGGTTGCCCATGAGTGCCAGGCGATATTTCTGAATATCGGCCAGCTCAAGCGGATGCGTACTGCGAGCGAGAGCATGGCTCGGAGAGACGATTAGATGCAGTGGGTGACGTGTCTCCACATGCGCACTCAGATCGGAGTTATGCAGTGGTGCGTACAGCAGCGCAATGTCCGTGTCGTAACCTTTCAGCAGTTGCACCGCCTCCTGCATCCCCGCCATGTTCACTTCCAGCGCAATGCCGGGGTGCCTCGCCAAAAAAGACTGCAAGGGGGCGGCGATCAAGTCGGCGATAAACCCTTCACCCACGGCGATGCGAACCTGGCCGGCATGCAGGCCACGCATGGCATCCAGCCGCGACATCACGGCTTCTTCTGCAGTTCTACGGCTTTGATAATGGCGCAATAACAGCTCGCCTGCCTCAGTTGCGCGCATTCCGTATGTCGTGCGTTCGCATACTTGTAGGCCGATATCGTCCTCTAGAGCTTTGATGCGTCGGCTGATGGCCGTGGCGTCGACCCCCAGAGACGCCGCAGCCCGGCGGACAGACCCCTTGCGTATTACTTCGGCCAGATAATGCAATGTGCGGGCGTTCAGCATGGCAACAAATTCGTTGTTAAAGTTTTTCAAGTGATCGGCTTGCTGCATTCTGCCATGCACATCATGACGTTTACAGTTGCCACAGCTAAAATCCCGGCATGAACGATACTTCTTCCCCCCTGCTCGACTGCGTCGAGATTGAAACCGGTTCCGAGCCGCGCTTTTCTGTCATCTGGATGCACGGCCTGGGCGCCGACGGCAACGATTTCGTCCCGATCGTACCCGAACTTAAGCTTGGTGAACTCGGCCCGCTGCGCTTCATTTTCCCTCATGCACCCATCCAGCCGGTCACCATCAATAACGGCATGTCCATGCGCGCCTGGTACGACATCTACGTGGCCGACCTCGTGCGCCGCGAAGACGAAGCCGGGCTGCGTGCGTCGCAACAGGCGATAGAAGCCATCATCAGCCGTGAGAAGGCGCGTGGCATCCCCGCCGAACGCATCGTGCTGGCGGGCTTTTCGCAGGGCTGCGCAATGGCGCTGCAAACGGGGCTGCGCCACCCCGAGAAGCTGGCCGGCATTATCGGTCTGTCGGGTTACTTGCCCCTGGCCGCTTCAGCACAGACCGAACGCCACCCTGCCAACCAGGACACGCCCATATTTTTGGCGCATGGCACCATGGATCCCGTGGTGGCATTCGAGCGTTCGCAGGCGACTCTGGAGGCCCTGCAGACTATGGGCTATCAGGTGACTTTCAAGACCTACCCCATGCCGCATTCCGTCTGCCTGGAAGAAATACAAGATATCGCGGCATTCATGCGCACGATTATTTCCTGACACTGATCGAACTCGATCCGGGCGCGGGGTCACGCCCGGGTCTCTCCCAAATCCAGCCATACACGCCGCATTCCAGGGTCTTCAGGATCTGGGTCGATACGGAAGCCAAGATGGCTCATCAAGCCTAGCATGGGTTTGTTGGTGCCCAGAACTAAGCCGTCGATATAAGTCAGGCCCTGCTCCTGTGCCGCCTCAATCAGTGCTCGCATGAGCTGGGAACCCAGCCCGCAGCGCTGCCATTCATCGCTAATAACCAGTGCATATTCCGCCCCCCTGCCGTCCGCGTTACGCAGGTAATGCGCAAACCCGATAATACGCTCGCTCAGGCGCCCACGCAGTTCTGGATTGGGCTCTTGTATGGTAGCGACCAAGGCAAGTTCCCGGTGATAGTCGATCCGTGTGTAACGCGCCAGCATGCGAGGCGTCAGTTCGCGCAGCATAGACACGAAACGCATGTAGCGGGACTCGTCTGAAAGGCCACGTATGAATGCCTGCAGTGGCTCGGCATCCTCCGGCCGTATCGGGCGCAGCAGCCATTCCCGACCGTCGCGCATTTGTCGTAGCTGCACCAGGTGACGCGGATAGGGGTGAATCGCCATGTGCCGATACCCCGTCGTTTCCGGCAGCACCAGCATTGAAGTACTGGCCAAGCGGATTCCCGCATGCGTCGCCACCAAGGCGTCCCCTTCAACATATAGGGGGTTGATGTCGAGGGATTCGACAGCGGGCACATCGGACACCAGTAGCGACACCCGCTCCAGCGCGTCGCGCAGAAACTCGAATGCCGTTGGCGTCATGACCTGCGCGAGGGTGTTGTCCCAATATGGGCTACGTTGCACCAGCTGCCGGGCCAGGTAGCCGTTGAGGGGTGGCAGTTCCACCGCAATTTCCGCGCGGGCCTCGGCCTCCAGCCCCCGTCCGAAGCCGATGCAAGGACCGAATTTAGGGTCGGTTCTTACTTGAATGGACATCGGCGCAGCATCCACTGGCGCCTCGTCGACCAGCCGTACCGGTACGTGGAAGCATGCCAGCAGCTGCTCGACTTCATTGCGAGTGAGTTCCCGTCTTCCCTGCCGCTGAGCGGCCCGCACTAAAGCACGTGCCCCTTCTTCGTTGGCCGGTTGACTCAGCGGCTCCGGCGGCAGAATTTGCTGAGAAAGCGTCTGACTGTAGTGATAAGAAGCCAGGATCCCAAAGGCGTTGGCTGCGGTCTCTGGAGTGCGGAACGCCGGGGTACCGGCTTCATCAAGTACATGCCGCAGACGTCGCATGACCGAATCACCCATCAGGCAGGAAATGATGGGTTTACGCGAGGCCGGCGCGATAGCCGCCAGCTCATTAACGACGCTTTCGAGATCGGCAAGAGGGTCAGGCGCCAGCAGCACAAGCACACCGTCTACGCCTTTGTCTTCCACTAAAATCTCGAGCAGGCGACGCATGCAATGGGCCGTCAGCGGCGCAAAACTCACCACAGGATTATCAACACGCGCACCTGTTTCCAGAATAGCGGCAAGCTCCTTTCTGCTGCTAGAACTTAATTCGGCCCTGTGAACCGCTGCCGCTTCACCCATCACATCCAGCGCCAACTTGGCCGCGCCGTCTCCGTTGGACAACAGTGCAATCCGTTTGCCCCGCGGCCGGCGAGTATGTACAAGCACCTTAATCGCTGAAAAAAGCTGCACGAAGAAACGAATGCGCACTGCCCCCACACGCCGTAGCAAGGCGTTAAATGCAGCGACGTGCATGGGGTCGCGATCTAAGGGCTCTTCGACTTTGAGAACGATGAGCGGCTTGACGCTGGCCGCCGCACGGGCGGCACTCGTGAAGCGGCGCGAAGACGTAGTCTCTTCGAGATAAAGCGCGATACTGTCGGTGCGAGGGTCCATGGCAAGGTAATCCAGTACCTCGGCCACATCGATCGCGCCTTCGTCCCCCACTGAAATGACTGCGGAAAACCCCAGACGAACATCGGCGGCCCAATCGAGCACCGCCGAAGCGATGCTTCGCGATTGCGTCACCAGCGCTACCCTGCCGGTCAGTGCGCCATCTGGATGGTGACTGAAATTCATTCCCAGATGGGGTCTTTGCACACCGAATGAGCGTGGCCCCAGAACGAGGCAGTCGTTCAATTGACTCCAGCTGCGGGCATAAACCATGTCCTGGATGGGATCCAGAGACTGTTCCGGGTGCGCCAGCAAAACCACTATCCTGGGCCTGAACTCTTTAAGGCCATCTAGCAAGGCCGGCAGCCGGCCCGGAGGCGCACACACCAGTGCCAGGTCCACCCGTTCCCCCTGCTGCACCCCCGCTAGAGTCCGAGGCAATCTGCCGCAGATGGCGTCTTCAACCGTTACGTGGGTAACTGAATCGCGCAGCCTGGCCGGTGGATGCGTCTGCACGGGCAATGGCCGGTCGGACACCACCACCACGGCTCGGGGTTCAAACAAGGCAGCAAGTCTGTGACGCAGCATGAATTCCCTTTTTTCTTTGGGCCTAGCGGGCTTACTCTAAAATACTGTCAGCTACTTGCCAACCTTACCGGCGTCACCCTGTGAAGCCGGCCATTCTCTTTGCCATGACCACCAAACAGAACGTCGTCCGTACTCGCTTTGCTCCATCCCCTACCGGCTTCCTGCACCTGGGAGGCGCCCGCACTGCCCTATTCTCTTGGGCATTTGCCCGGCATCACGGCGGAACCTTCATCTTGCGCATCGAAGACACTGACCTGGAACGCTCCACGCCCGAAGCCGTTCAGGCCATACTTGATGGCATGGAATGGCTGGGCCTGACACCCGACGAAGGCCCTTTCTACCAGATGCAGCGCATGGACCGCTACCGCGAAGTCATACAGCGCATGCTGCAAGAAGGGACAGCCTACTATTGCTATTGCACGCCAGACGAGGTAGAAGCCATGCGCGAAAAGGCGCGAGCCGCCGGCCTCAAACCGCGCTACGACGGCACCTGGCGTCCTGAACCCGGCAAGACGCTGCCGGATATCCCAGCCGGCCGCAAGCCCGTGGTGCGTTTCCGTAACCCACAGGATGGCGTCACTGCCTGGAACGACATGGTGAAGGGCCCCATCGCCATCGACAACAGCGAACTGGACGACCTAATCATCGCCCGTCCTGACGGCACACCCACCTATAACTTCTGTGTCGTGGTCGACGATTGGGACATGCGTATCACACATGTGATACGGGGAGACGATCACGTCAACAACACGCCACGCCAGATCAATATTTTGCGCGCCTTGGGAGCGGACCTCCCTGTATACGGCCATGTACCGATGATTCTGGGTCCCGACGGCGAAAAATTATCGAAGCGCCACGGTGCCGTCAGCGTCATGGAATACGATAAGGCCGGCTATCTTCCCGAAGCGATGGTCAATTATCTGGCACGTCTGGGCTGGAGCCACGGCAACGACGAAATATTCAGCCGCGAGCAACTGGTGGAATGGTTTGACACGCGCAATCTCAGCAAATCAGCAGCGCAGTGGGACCCCAAGAAACTCAATTGGGTGAACGCTCACTACATCAAACACAGCACCGATACTGATCTGGCCGCACGCGTAGCGCATCGTGTGGCGGAACTGGGTGGCGACCCACAAGCCACCGACCTGCCTGCTGTTATGGCGTTACTGAAAGATCGTGCGGAAACGCTCAACGAACTTGCAGAAGGCGCGTTACTGTTCTGTGCTCCCTTCACGCCGGCCGACCCGGAACTCCTTGCCGAATATGTCGATGAAGACGCCCGCGTCCTGCTCGCCGACTTCGCTGCGCAGGCGCGTGAACTGGCCGATTGGACAGCCGAAGCGATCGACGCGCTGATCAAATCCTTGCTGGCGAAGCATGGCGTAAAGATGCCCAAGCTGGGTATCCCCCTGCGCCTGGTCGTAACAGGGCGCAGGCAAACACCTTCCATTGGCGCCGTGCTGGCTATTCTGGGGCGCGAGCGCGTACTCGAAAGGCTGGGCTGATCACCCAGCTTTTACCAGGGCAGGCGGTAGTCCGGCGGCATGCGTCGCGCATCCAGCCGGACACCATCCGATGATTGCAGCCGGACTCGATTGCCAGATTCCTGCGTGACCGCATATCGGTTCACGTAGATGGGGTCGTCCAGATCAACGGGCGACCCGTTGGATTCCACCGTGCGCAGCACGACAGCCTGCCCGTCGCGATACCAACAGCCGGTCTCAGACAGGCCCTGGGGTAGCTTGCCCGGGCGACTCAGCTGCTCGGTATAACTCATAGTGCCGTCCGCACGCAGCACAATATGAGTACGTAACTCACCCGCTACACCCGACTGCCGGCGAACACTGAGCCAGCTACCGACAAGCGGCTCGTCGGCTGCAGAAGCGCGACACTTTGTGGGGTCCTCGCGCACGGGATCGGGACGCGGTGTACTGCAGGCTGCCAACACGAAGGCGACAAGCAGGCTCGCACATAGGATGTACGATCGGCGGAACGACAGCTGGTTGTAGAGTTTTAATCCTTGATGGGCAGGCATATCTCGTTCTTGATTTCACGTAATGCCACAATCGTGCGGGTCTG
Organism: Alcaligenaceae bacterium; assembly: GCA_029265795.1. Taxonomy (GTDB): domain Bacteria; phylum Pseudomonadota; class Gammaproteobacteria; order Burkholderiales; family Burkholderiaceae_B; genus Yanghanlia. Next base: position 4,257 of record JAJUGV010000054.1, on the reverse strand, counting down.
ACGCACGCGGGGCAGATTGAACAGGAATCGATGCAGAAAGGCGTCGTAGTCCTCCGGGCTTTCTACCAGTATCTTCAGCAGGAAATCCGAGTCACCCGTCACGGCGTGACACTCAAGAATTTCAGGGGCATTACACACTGCCTTCTCGAAATTCTCGACGACCTCGGCAGAGTGCCGTTCCAAACTGATCTGCGTGAACATGCAAGCACCGAGCCCGAGCTTGTGACGATCGACTCGGGCATGATAGCCCTGGATCACCTGGTCAGCTTCCAGGTTCTTGATACGACGCCACACCGGCGCCGCTGACAGCCCGACCTGATCTGCGGTTTGTTGTGCCGACGCTCGCGCATCGGCCTGCAGCACCTTGAGTATGCGCAGGTCCATTTTGTCCATAACGTCTCTCCACCGGACCATCTAAATCTCGGTTCGCTTCTTACGCGAAATATTTATTTCGTTTTAAAGGGATTTTACGACCTCATTACGCAATAAGTGAAAACCGCCAGAGGCCTACGATGGGATCAAGGAGGATTGATGCCATGGCCGCCATTCCCACACCTGCCGACTATCAGCTGCAAGACAATCTGTTTGCGCATGAAAAACGTATATTTCTGACGGGCACGCAAGCCCTGGTGCGTATGTTGCTGAGCCAACGGCGCCGTGATCGCGCGAACGGCTGGCAGACGGCAGGCTTCGTGAGCGGGTACCGAGGCTCACCTCTGGGCGGCGTAGATCAGGCCATGTGGCGGGCGCGAGAACAGCTGGATGCACACGACATCCGCTTCCTACCCGCCATCAATGAAGATCTGGCTGCCACCATGGTCTTGGGTTCGCAGCAGGCCGGGCTGCATCCTGATCGCAAAGTCGAGGGCGTGTTCGGCATGTGGTATGGCAAGGGGCCGGGCGTCGATCGGGCGGGAGACGCTCTACACCATGGGCATGCCGCCGGCGCGTCCCGCAAGGGGGGTGTGCTGCTGATTGTCGGCGACGATCACACCGCAGCGTCATCTTCCATTCCCCATGCCAGTGACGCCACCCTTGCGTCATGGCAGATCCCCGTCATTCACCCCGCTAGCGTCGAAGATTACGAACACTTCGGCCTTTGGGGCTGGGCCGCATCAAGGTTCTCGGGCAGTTGGGTGGCTTTCAAAGCCATTACAGAGACCGTGGAAAGTGGGCGCAGCTTTATTCCAGCCGAGGTTCCCGACTTCAGCATGCCGGCCGAGGCCATGCTTCGACACCGACGCGAATACAGTGCACGTGAATTCTTGACGCCGGCCATCGAAGAACGCATGCATCAACGACTGGAAGCGGTCCGGTTGTTCAGCCGCCACCACCCGCTTGACCGGGTGTTGGAACATGGCCCTAACGCGCGTCTAGGTATTGTCAGCGTGGGTAAAGCAGCTCTGGACGTGGAAGAGGCTCTACGCCGGTTGCGCCTCTGCAACCCAGACTTGCCCGTCATTCGTCATCTTCAGATCGGATTGGTGTGGCCGCTGGATAACCACACCCTGCAACGTTTCGCCGACGGCCTGGAACACCTATTAGTCGTAGAGGAAAAGAATTCGCTGGTAGAAGAGCAGATCAAGAGCTTTTTCTTCAATCAAGGCAAGCGGCCGTCAGTACACGGCAGATTGGGTCCAGACCAGACGCCGCTCATTCCCGCAACCGGCCAGCTCTCGCCGGCAGTGCTTGCCGCCCCTCTCGAAACGTGGTTGTTTCACAGTGCCGGCCTCAAGTTGAACCGGCCGCCTACAATGCTGACCGCGGCACCCACCGACATCGTCCTGCGCCGCCCCTATTTTTGCTCTGGCTGCCCACATAGCAGCTCCACACGGGTGCCGGAAGGTAGTCAGGCCCTGGGCGGAGTCGGTTGCCATTACATGGCCACGTGGATGGACCGCAACACTTCCGGCCTCACACAAATGGGTGGCGAAGGTGTGGATTGGCTTGGTCTGAGCCCGTTCGTCGAAAGCGCCCATGTTTTCCAGAACATGGGCGAGGGCACCTACTTTCATTCGGGCCTGCTTGCCATCCGCCAGGCGGTGGCTGCCGGCACGGACATGAGCTACAAGATTCTATTCAACGATGCAGTAGCGATGACAGGCGGCCAGCCAGTGGACGGCCCCATTTCGGTTCCCGGTCTCTGCCAGCAGCTCCTTGGAGAAGGGGTCGCCCATGTAGTGGTCACCACGGACGAACCGGAACGTTACCGGGATGTCACGTTGCCCACGGGTGTCAGGGTCCATCACCGTCGCGAGCTCGATACCCTGCAGCGCGGATTGCGCGAAATGAAGGGGGTCACCGTCCTCATTCATGATCAGACTTGTGCGGCGGAGAAACGACGTCGTCGCAAGAAGAATCAGCTGCCCGAACCGACGCGGCGCTTGTTTATTAACCAGGAGGTCTGCGAAGGCTGCGGAGATTGCGGCGTCCAGTCTAACTGTCTGTCCATCGTTCCCGTTGAAACTCCCTTCGGGCGCAAGCGTGCTATCGATCAGTCCTCGTGCAATAAAGACTACACCTGTGCCGAGGGCTTCTGCCCCAGCTTCGTTTCCGTGGAGGGCGGGCAACTGCGTAAGCGAAAAGCCGCCATGGCTGCATCGCGCCGCGCCCATCTAGACACACTGCTGGCACGCGTACCAGCGCCGACCCAATCTGCCTCTCGCAACTGCAACATCCTGGTGGCGGGCGTAGGTGGCACAGGCGTGGTGACCATCGGAGCGGTAGTGGCAATGGCGGCCAATCTGGAAGGCCGAGCCGCATCCGTACTGGACATTACGGGCCTTGCTCAGAAAGGCGGCGCGGTTCTCAGCCACGTACGGCTTTCCGCCGGTGAGACCGCTACGGGACCCGTGCGCATTGACACTGCCAATGCAGATACGGTGATACTTTGCGACGGCGTGGCCGGCCTTAAACCTGAAGCCTGGAACGCGTTGGCTCAGGAGCGCACACTGGCCGTATTGAACCTGCATGCCGCTCCACCGTCCGAGTTCACGCACGATACAGAAGCCGTGCATGATCTGGCCAAGATCACCGAGCATTACCGCAAAGCGGTGGGCGAAGCCCACCTTCATACGCTCGACGCTCATTCACTAGCCGTGCAGCACCATGGTGATGCCATACTCGCCAATATGATCCTGCTGGGGTACGCCTGGCAGTTGGGTGGGGTCCCGGTCAGCGAGGCGGCACTCAGGCGAGCGATAGAGTTGAACGCTGTAGCCGTGGACGCTAATTTGCAAGCCTTCCAATTGGGCAGGCTGTCAGCCTGGCGGCCGGACGCTTTGCGCGAGGCCGTGACGCCGCAGCCCACTTCCACCAAACAGGAAACTCTGGAGGAAATTCTGGCTCGTCATTGCGAAGCACTCACCGCCTACCAGGACTCGGCCTACGCCCAACGCTACCTGGATACCATCACACGTATATGGGACGCCGAAAGACGCGTGTTCCCAGCCGGCCCTTCACGGCTTGCCATAGCGGCCGCACGTTCCCTTTATCGACTGATGGCCGTCAAAGACGAATATGAAGTCGCGCGCCTCTATACCGACGGGACTTTCCGGCGCAGCTTGGAAGAACAGTTCGAAGGCGACTTCACCTTGCGCTTCCATATGGCTCCGCCTTTTCTTGCCCCCAAAGACCCTCAAACAGGTCGCCCACGTAAAGTGGCTCTGGGCCCTTGGCTGGAAAGAGCCATGCGATTGCTGGCTCAGGGACGTCGCCTGCGAGGCACGGTACTGGACGTCTTTTCGTGGCAGGAGGAGCGGCGGATGGAAAGACGCCTGCTACGCGAATTCGAGATCATGCTTGACACCATTGCACAACGCCTCACTGCGCAGAACCACGCAAGTGCGGTTGCTCTGGCCGAACTTCCCAGCATGGTGCGCGGGTTTGGCCATGTGAAGGCAGCCAATGCACAACGCTACGAGGCGGAGATGGCGCGACTGCGGCCGGCATTCGAAACGGGACACAAGGTACCGACAGTACTGCGCCACGCTCACCCTTGAAGCCCCAGTGGGAACGCGACATTTTGGCGACAGCATCGCCTGAATGCTAAGCCAAACTCGATTTCACCCGGAATAAAGCTTGGTAGTGGTTTCTCCTTCAGTTAGACTCTAGACGACTCACACTCCAAGGAGCACTACCATGGCTAAAGCCAAAACGGCCGCCAAAGTAGCAAAAAAATCCAAGAGCACCAAATCAGCAGGCGCAGAGGATGCTGTAGTGAAGAGTCCGGCGAGCGCCAAGAAAGCGCCTTCCAAG
>JAJUGV010000038.1 GCA_029265795.1 Alcaligenaceae bacterium | reverse complement strand
TTGTACCGGTCGCCATGCTGACGCGCTCTAAGCAGACCCTGGTTGTGCCTAAAAATTCGCCTTTTAAGACGCTGCAGGATCTGATCGATGCCGGCAAGTCGGACACGCTGAACTATGCCACTTCCAGTGTCGGTTCGTCGTCACACCTGGTGAGCGAATCTTTGAGCCGTAAATTTGGAATGACCACCACCAGCGTGCCTTACCGTGGAGCGGCCCCGGCGCTGATCGACACTTTGGGCGGGCACGTGGACTTCATGCTCGCCACCTATGGAAGTGCCAGTGGCTACATCGACAGCGGTGAACTTCGCTCCGGCCGGTACCCCGCAACCCGTTCTGGATAAGTGGAGCGAGGCGCTGGCGACGGTCATGAAAGATCCAGAGGTGACGCAACAGCTTACCGCAGCGGGCTTCGAAAACTGGTTCAAAACGGCCGAGGAAATGAAGACTTTCTACCCAACCGAGATCGAGCGCTGGAGTGCGCTGGTGAAACGAGTGGGTGTCCAACTCTAAGGCTTCTCCAGTTAATCTGGTAGCGTGTTGTGTCAGCCTGGCTTCGGTATTCCGAGGCCAGGCTTTTTTTGGGGGACTGAGACAGGATTCGGCTCTTATGCGATCATCTGGCTGATTTGCCGCCATGGTGTGGGCTAAAAATATGCTATTGCCGTAAGGAATATTTATATGAGCACGTCGCGACAGTCCTCCGAGAATTCTCCGCAGTCACATCCGCACGCGGACTGCATCTTCTGCCGCATTGCGGCCGGCGAGATTCCGGCGCATGTTGTGTACGAGGACGAGCAGCTAAAGGCTTTCTTGGATATTCGGCCCATACGACCGGGGCACGTACTCATCATTCCCAAGACGCATTTCTCTTACTACGACGATCTCCCCCCAGAGCTGGCGTCAGCGAGCGTGCATCTGGGGCAGCGACTGGGTAAAGCCATGAAGTCGCTCTACAACGTGGAGCGTGTGGCCTTCCTATTCACGGGTACCGATGTGGCGCACGTTCATGCACATGTGGTGCCTATGCACACTAAAACTGACATCACTTCGCCGGTCTACGTTGAGCAGCAGGATCTAACCTTCCGGCTGGCGCCCCAAGCCGGAGACGACGAGCTGCGCGAGACCGTGGCGGCATTAAGTTCTTGTTTGGATCATGCCGTCGCGAACCAGTAGGCAATCGCTAACGGGGCGCCGTATCGCGCATCTGGATATGGACGCTTTTTACGCGTCCGTTGAATTGCTGCGCTATCCCGAATTGCGCGGATTGCCGGTGGTGATAGGCGGTGGCAACGCGGCGCGTCCCAGCGTGGCACCGGACGGCACCCGTTTATATTCCCGTTTAGGGGATTATGTGGGCCGCGGGGTTATCACCACCGCCACTTACGAGGCACGTGCGCTGGGAGTGCACTCGGCCATGGGGTTGATGAAAGCGGCAAAACTGGCGCCCGAGGCGATTTTGTTGCCGGCTGACTTCACGCAATACCGCCACTATTCGCGTCGCTTTAAGCAAGCGGTAAAGCAGATCGCACCACATATGGAAGATCGGGGCATCGACGAGATCTACCTCGACCTCTCAGAGCTGGAGCAAGATAGCCTGACACTCGCCAAGGCCCTACAGCAGGCCGTGCGCGACGCTACGGGCTTAAGTTGCTCGATCGGCATCTCCCCCAATAAGCTATTGTCCAAGATCGGATCCGACTTGAATAAACCTGGTGGCATCACGCTGCTAGACAAAGCCGACCTGCAGACGCGTATCTGGCCGTTGCCGGTCAGCAGGATCAACGGGATCGGGCCCAAGGCGCAACAACGCCTGGCGATGATGCAGATTCATACCATCGGCGAACTGGCTGTCAGTCCGTTGCAGGCGCTGGCGGCCGAGTTCGGGCTACGCTATGCCCGATGGTTGAAGGAGGTGTCACATGGGCGGGATGACCGGCCGGTGGTGATGGAATCCACACCCAAGTCGGTGAGTCGTGAAACGACGTTCGAGCGCGACCTACATGTGCGCCGTGACCGTGATGAGTTAAGCAGGGTGCTGGATGCCTTGTGTGAACGGGTGGCGGGCGATCTGGGCCGCAAGGAGCTTGCGGGTCGCACGATCGGCGTCAAAGTACGCTTCGAAGATTTCCGTACGGTGACACGCGATATGACGCTGCCTCAGCCGGTGCACGATGCTGCGGCGATCCGCCGCGCGGCAGGCATTGGCTTGAAACGGATTCCCATGGAGCGCCGTTTGCGTCTGCTTGGCGTTCGGGTGGCGTCGCTGGAGCAAGCCGGCGAAGCCGGGAATGGTCGCGCAAACGAAGAGGTTCAGCTAGCGCTGTTTTCCTGATTGCCGGCCAACGGCCTGAATCAGATATCGAGTTCCGCTTCCAGGCGGTCTCCCACACTCAGCACAGCTCCCGGCTGCGCACCGGCCATTACGGCATTTACGCCGAATAGCACTCCCGCTTCAAAGCTACGGTAAGCACGCAATGTGTTCATGGGCTCTTCCCCCATTTCACCGGTAAGCGGGTCCACATTGGGCATGGGGCAGCGTGTGCAGCGCTTGACCAGGGCAAACACCAGCGGACCCACACGCAGGCTGCTCAGGTAGTCTTCCTCGTACGCTTCCAGACCCTGGATGACGATGTTGGGGCGGAAGCGATTCATGGTAACGGCGTCTTGATCACGCGCAATGAGATGGCGGTTTAGGTCGTCCAGCGAAGCCTGATTGGTGATCAGGAAAGGGAAGCTGTCGGCAAAGCCGACCAGGTGCTCCTGCGGGAAGGCGTCGCCGTTTGTGCGGCCGTTACGCCAGCGCGCCACCAGATCGGGTCCCGCAAGCCGGCGCGCTTCGTGATGCACCCGGTAGAGCCTGCAGCGCAGGCCCAGGTAATCGCTGAACCAGCGCCCCGCCATGTCGCCTTCGTCGTGTCCGAGCGTATCGCTGTTCCAGATGCGAATGGGGACCGCCGAGGCGGCCTGTTCTGAATGGCACAAGCTGATGCGTAGAGTGGGCATTTCCGGCGCATTGAGAAAGAGGGCGGTGGCATCCAGCGCCGGTTGGATCAAAGCCATGCGGGGGTGAGCGCGTTGGGTAAGGAAGCGACCTGCTTCATCCACCACCACCCATTCGCGATCGTGGGCCAGGCCTGTTGCGCAGATGTTGACTTGGGTGTGTGTGATGCCGCCGCAGGACTTGACAGGATAGGTATGCAGGGAGAGGATGCTGATGGTCATCGAGGTCTCGCGCGTAGTGGGCCTTGTGGCTCTGTCCCGGCATAATAGCGCGCCAGCACAGACTCAGCGTTCAGAGTGTTGTTGCGGGGCGCGCTAAAATTTTGCCTGGTGCCGCAGTAATTGGCCACTTTCATCATTACAGGGTAATTGACATGGAATTTGATCGGGCGGGGATGAACGCGCTGATGGATATCGTTGCGCGTCCGGAACTGGTGTTTGTGCGTGGCGAAGGCTCGTGGATTGAAGACCACAACGGCAAGCGCTACATGGACTTCATCCAGGGTTGGGCAGTCAATAGTCTGGGGCATTGCCCGCCTGCAATTCGACGAGCGCTCGAACACCAGGCAGGGCAGATCATCAACCCGTCTCCCGCCTACTTCAATGCACCTGCCATGCAGTTGGCGAAGCGGATCACGGGGGCATCGTGCTTCGACCGCGTGTTTTTCGCCAATAGCGGCGCCGAAGCCAACGAAGGCGCAATCAAGCTGGCTCGCAAATGGGGCCAATTGAATCGCAATGGCGCTTTCAAGATCATCACCATGGAAAACAGCTTCCATGGGCGTACGCTGGCGACAATGTCGGCTTCCGGCAAAGCGGGTTGGGACACGCTTTTCGCGCCCCAAGTGCCGGGCTTCCCTAAAGCGATACTGAACGACCTGGACTCGGTGAAGGCACATATCGACGACGAAACCGTTGCCATCATGTTGGAGCCGGTGCTCGGCGAAGCCGGTGTGATGCCCGCCACGCGCGAATTTATGCAGGGGCTTCGCGCTCTGGCGGACGAGCATGGGCTGCTGTTGATTGTCGACGAAGTGCAGACCGGCTTTGGCCGCACCGGCACGATGTTCGCCTACGAACAGTCCCGCATCCAGCCCGACATCATGACGCTGGGCAAGGGCATAGGTGGCGGCGTACCGCTGGCGGCCCTGTGCGCTCGGGAGTCGGTGTCGTGCTTTGCGCATGGCGACCAAGGCGGCACCTATAACGGTAACCCGCTCATGACGGCGGTGGGCGTCGCTGTGTTCGATGAGCTCATGGCTGATGGTTTCCTGGCTGGTGTGCAGGCACGAGGCAAACAGCTTGCCGAAGGCTTGACGGCGCTGTCCCAGAAGTGGGGGCTGAAGGGCGAGCGCGGTTCGGGCCTGCTGCGTGCGCTGATGTTGGATCGCGATGATGCCCCTGCAATCGTGAAGGCAGCCATGGCCCGGACCCCGGAAGGCCTGCTGCTGAATGCCCCGCGTCCCAACCTGCTGCGCTTCATGCCGGCGTTGAACGTCACCGAAGACGAAATCGCCTGGACACTGGCTCGTCTGGACGAAATCATCGCTGAAGTCCGCGGCTGACTAGAAACTGGGGTCAGACCCCGATTTATTAAATCGGGGTCTGACCCCAGTTCTTTCAGTTCTTTACGCGGCCTTTACGACCTGGCGCCATTTGTGCAGCAGGGGTTCGGTGTAGCCGTTGGGTTGTTTGAGGCCTTCGAAGACGAGGTCGCAGGCGGCGCGGAAGGCGATGGACTCGTCGAAGTTGTCTGCCATGTTGCGGTAATTCGGGTCACCGGCGTTCTGGCGGTCGACCACTGCGGCCATGCGCTTCATGGTCTCCATTACCTGTTCACGAGTAACGATGCCGTGGCGCAGCCAGTTGGCCATGTGTTGGCTGGAAATGCGCAGGGTGGCGCGGTCTTCCATCAGACCGACGTCATGGATGTCAGGAACCTTGGAGCAGCCCACGCCCTGGTCGATCCAGCGAACGACGTAGCCCAGTATGCCTTGGGCGTTGTTGTCCAGTTCCTGCTGAATTTCTTCCGCCGACCAGTTGGTGTCGGTGGCGACGGGCACAGTCAGAATGCCACGCAGCAGCGGTTCGTTACTGCCTTCCATGGATTGTTGAATGGCCTGCACGTCGACCTGGTGATAGTGCAAGGCATGCAGCGTGGCAGCGGTAGGCGAAGGCACCCACGCGGTATTGCCACCGGCTTTGAGGTGGCCGATCTTCTGCTCCAGCATGTCTGCCATGAGGTCAGGCATCGCCCACATGCCCTTGCCGATCTGTGCGCGCCCGCGCAGGCCGCAGGCGAGGCCGGTTTGCACATTGCTGCGCTCGTAGGCGTCGATCCAGGCGGTGCGTTTCATGTCGCCCTTACGCACCATGGGGCCGGCTTCCATCGAGGTGTGGATCTCGTCGCCGGTGCGGTCCAGAAAGCCCGTATTAATGAAGGCGACGCGCCCGCGCGCCGCCGCGATGCAGGCCTTGAGGTTGACGCTGGTGCGACGCTCTTCGTCCATGATGCCCATCTTGAGCGTATTACGTTCCAAGCCGAGCAGGTCTTCCACGCGCGAGAAGAGTTCGTCGGCGAATGCGACTTCTTCGGGGCCGTGCATTTTGGGCTTCACGATATAGACGGAGCCGGCGCGCGAGTTACGTCGCGCCTGCAGATCATGAATGGCAATCAATGACGTGACGACGGCATCCATAATGCCTTCCGGAATTTCTTTGCCGCCGTCCATCAGGATGGCCGGGTTGGTCATGAGGTGACCGACGTTGCGCACGAGCATGAGCGAGCGACCCGGCAATGTCTTTTCGGCACCGTCAAGCCCGGTGTAGCGACGGTCTGCGTTCAGTTCGCGGGTGAAGGTCTTGCCGCCCTTGGTGACAGGCTCGGTCAAAGTGCCCTTCATCAGGCCCAGCCAATTGCGATACGCAAGCGTTTTGTCTTCGGCGTCGACCGTGGCGACGGAGTCTTCGCAGTCGATGATGGTGGTCACCGCCGCTTCCAGCACGACATCTTTGACCCCTGCGGCATCTTGACTACCGATCGGGTGGTCGCGGTCGATCTGGATTTCAATATGCAGGCCGTTGTGGCGCAGCACAATGGCTTCGGGGGCTTCCGGCGTACCGCGGTAGCCCTGCAGCAGTGAGGCATCGGCAAGGGTCGTCGTGGTGCCGCCTTGCAGCGTGACTTGAAGCTGCCCGTTGGCAATGGTATAGCCGGTGGCGTCGGAATGGGAGCCTTCCTGCAGAGGCGCACTGTCGTCCAGGAAGCGGCGCGCATATGCGATGACCTTAGCGCCGCGCACCGGGTTGTAGCCGCCGCTGCGTTCCGCGCCATCTGTTTCGGGGATGGCATCAGTGCCGTACAAGGCGTCGTACAGGCTGCCCCAGCGGGCATTGGCCGCATTCAGCGCATAACGCGCGTTGGTGACGGGAACGACAAGCTGTGGACCCGCCTGTTGGGAGAATTCGGCATCGATATTGCTGGTCGCCAGCGACACGCTTTCGGGTTCGGGCTGCAGATAGCCGATATCGCGCAGGAACTGTTCGTATGCCTCGAAATCGGTGACCGGCCCGGGGTTTGCGCGGTGCCATTCGTCGAGACGAGCCTGCAATTGGTCGCGTTGCGTCAGTAATTCTTGGTTTCGGGGAGCCAGGTCGTGGACCAAAGCGTCAAAGCCGGCCCAGAACGCGTTGGGATCGACGCCTGTTCCGGGCAGGGCTTCGGACTCGATGAAATCATGAAGTTCGGCGGCAACCTGGAGCCGGTGGCGGGTAATGCGTTCTGTCATGGTGGATCCTTGGAATAAGAGCACGATGAAAATGGCGGAGCCATTCGGGATGAGATCTATTATCTATGTCAGATACTCCGTCCTCAATGCGCTTCAGGTTACAACACCTTGTACAAAATGTATAAGATGAGCCGTTTTTAGTACGGTGATTGCACAACCCAGGAGAACAGAATGAAATCATCCTCGGTGCTTGGCGCAAGCACGGCAGTGGAACAGTTGCCGGGCTGGGGGGTGGAAGAGGGGCGCGACGCCATTCGACGCGAATTCACCTTCAAGTCCTTTAATGAGGCCTTCGGTTTCATGACGCGGGTGGCCCTGAAAGCGGAAAAGATGAATCACCATCCTGAATGGTGCAATGTGTACAACCGCGTAACTGTGGTGCTGACTTCACACGATGTTCAGGGCGTGACGGAACGTGATGTCACCCTGGCGCGCTTTATGAACGAGCTAGCTGACCATGCTGACAAGCACGGAAACGGTTAGCACCGATAGCGCGGTGGAAAGCAGAGTCGCTTCCGACGTGACGGCCGGTTCGCGGTTATAGAGCTTGGCGACCATGAAGGGGCCCGTGCCCACCGGCAGGGCGGCAAGCAGGATAGCTGCACTCGCCCACATAGGGGGCACGTCGAACACCCAGGTCACCAGTATGAAAGCCAGCAGGGGGTGTACCAAGAGTTTGAGTGAAACGATGCGCCAGACGGTTGCGCGGTGGCGAGTGGTGCTGCCTTGCGATAGGAACAGCCCGATAGTCACCAAGGCGCACGGGCTGGCGGCTGCGCCCAACAGATTTGTGAACTGCAAAACGGGCGAGGGTAGCGCCCACCCGGCGCCGGATACGACGAGCCCTGCAACGGGAGCGACCACTAGGGGGTTGCGCATGACCGCCAAGCCGACCTTGCGCAGCGTGGCACCAAGGGTGGCTGAACGTTGCAGGTCCAGTTCGACCAGCATGATGCTGAAGGCGAACAGCACGCAGGCGGTGAGCAACGTAACGATGATCACGGCGGGCAGGCTGGCGTCTCCCAGCACCATGATGCACAGGGGGATGCCCATGTAACCGGCATTGCCATAGGCGGCGGCCAGGCTGGCGATGCTGGCATCCGCAAGTCGCCGGCCTTCTTTGCGACCGGCCAGAAAGGACAGCGCAAAGACGACCGCCATGGCGATTGCGGACGCCGCAATAAAGCCCGGTTGGCGGATTTCGTCCCAACTGATCAGGGCCATGGCCTGGAAAAGCAGGGCGGGCAGCGCCATCCATACGACGAAGCTGTTGAGACTGTCGGTAGCGGCCGGCCCCAGCAAGCGTCGCCGGCCCGCCATCCAACCTGCCAGTATCAGAGCAAACAGAGGCAGGACCGCTTCCAGGATGAGAGACATGCTAAGGCTCGGTTCTAGACGACGTGTTATTAAAGCAAGGAAGCGGAGATTGAACAATTCGCAGACAGTTGTCACACAGCACAGCTATTCTTTCTGCAATGACAACAGACAATACACATAGAGGCGCCGCTGGACGGCGAAGATGACGATGAGAATGGACGATGGCATCGGGCTGGTGAGCCAGCCGCCGCTGATTCCCTTTACCGGTTACACGGATCCACAAAGTGCCGTGAGCCAGCTGGTAAGCATCTACGAGCGAAACACCAACTTCATCCGGGAAAATTTCAAGCGCTACATGCAGGAAGGCCTGCCTGCCAAGCACCGGATTCGGGCCTGCTATCCCGCAATACGCATCAGGGTGGATACGTACCAGGAAGTCGACAGCCGACTTTCTTATGGACACGTAGTGGAACCCGGCACGTATATGACCACAGTGACCCAACCGGAGCTTTTTTCGGACTATCTGATGGAGCAAATCGGGCTGCTGATTCGCAACCATGGCGTGCCTGTGGAAATCGGTGAATCAGATGTGCCCATTCCATTGCATTTTTCCTTCTTCGGCGAAGAGTACGTGGAAGGGGTTTATGGCAATGATCCCCGTGGCAATGCCTTGCGCGACCATTTCGATGTCCCGAACCTGGCGGTGACAGACGATGCCATCGTGAACGGCACCTGGGCGGGGCGGCCGAACGAGCCATTGCCCCTCGCGCCTTTCACCGCGCCGCGGGTCGACTATTCCCTGCACCGCCTTCAGCACTACACCGCGACAGCGCCGGAGTATTTCCAGAGTTTTGTCGTCTTCACCAACTATCAGTTCTACGTCGATGAGTTCTGCCAGTGGGCACGAGAAGTTCTGAAAAGCGGCGAAGGCGGCTATACCGCACTGGTTGAGCCGGGAAACGTGGTAACCCCTGCCGGGCCGGACGCCAAGTCTACCGGTCTGCCGCCGGTGCGTACCCCCCAAATGCCTTCTTACCACCTGATGCGCGACCGGCAGCTGGGCATCACACTGATCAACATCGGTGTCGGCCCGTCTAACGCGAAGACCATCACCGATCACGTCGCCGTGCTGCGTCCGTCGGCATGGATCATGCTGGGGCACTGTGCCGGCCTGCGCACCACGCAACGCTTGGGCGATTATGTGCTGGCCCACGGCTACGTACGAGAAGATCACGTGCTGGACGCGGACCTGCCGCCTTGGGTTCCGGTTCCGCCCTTGGCTGAGATCCAGGTGGCGTTGGAACAGGCAGTGACAGATGTTGCGGGTCTGGCGGATTGGGAGCTGAAGCGAATCATGCGCACAGGAACGGTAGCCAGTATCGACAACCGCAACTGGGAATTACGGGATCATCACGAGCTCGTTCAACGGCTATCGCAATCACGGGCCATTGCTTTGGATATGGAGTCGGCCACCATCGCGGCAAATGGCTTCCGGTTTCGAGTACCCTACGGCACTTTGCTGTGCGTATCCGACAAACCCCTGCATGGTGAGTTAAAGCTGCCGGGAATGGCCAGCGATTTCTATCACACGCAGGTGACGCAGCATTTGCGTATCGGTATTCGTGCACTGGAAAAACTGCGCGATATGCCGCCTGCCCGGCTGCATTCACGAAAACTGCGCAGCTTTATTGAAACCGCCTTTAAGTAAGGAGCAGTAGGACATGCACGAGGCGCTATTGGAGTCAGTCAATTCCATCTACCTGGCGGGCTTTGATGTCTTTCGGCCGGACGCCGTAGCGCATGGTGAACAGCTCAAGATGCTGTGCGCCAAGTATGGGTACGAAGGGCGCTATCCATTGGACAAGCAAGTGCCGCGCAACCTTCCGCCTTTAGAGCAGGCGCGCTGGATCTGTCGTCAAAACCTGCAGACGCTGGAAGGTTGTGACATGGTCGTGGCCAATTTGAATCCGTTTCGTGGATCGGAACCGGATTCAGGAACCGTATTCGAAGTAGGTTACGCGGTAGCGCTGGGCAAACCGGTGTGGGCCTACACCAGCCGTTCGAGCTCGCTGGTCGAACAGCTGGCGGTACAACGTATGCCCGGCGGCCGCGGCCCCGTCGACAGCCTGGGGTATTCAGTCGAGGACTTCGGTTTAAATCTCAACCTGATGCTCGCCTGCTCAATCAATGTGGTGATCGGCACCCTGGAAGACTGCCTGCACGAAATAGACAGGGCGCAGAGCCGGGATTCAGTCCGGTAAGAACACTTTCCCCTGAGCCATGGCCTGGGCCGTCTTGACCACCAGGATGGCAATGAGGATGCTGGTAAAGGCCAGCAAGCCCGACCCCAGTGCCTGGTAGAAGGCCGGGCTGCCATGCATGGCCATCTCCAGTGTGGCGATGGTGATGGCGGTCAGGGGAAAGGAATAGGCCCAGGCTGTCAGGAAGAACGGCAGGCGCAGAAACTGCCGGGCATGGACGGCCAAGAGCAGCGTCAGGAAAAGCGCGGTGAAATACAGAATGCGGGCGAACGCATCAAGGCTGTCACCGTTCAGCGCCAGATAGGCCAGAAAGCCCACGGCGGGCGGTGCAATAAGAATGAATACCGTGGGTTGCAGCTTGGCGGGCAAGGGGGCGTGGAAAAACAGCCTGTGCAGGACCACGACTGTCAGAATCAGCCAGAACACCATCCCGACGCTGAAGAAGAACCAGCTGATATCGGCGGGAGCATGGTGGACTCCCGCGATGGGCACGATGATGTTGCCCACTGCGGGAATGAACCACGCCGCAGTGACTTGTTCAATCTGGAACTGCGAGCGAAACAGCCAGATGCTGACAGTCATGAGGGTCAGCAGCAGATGGGCGGCCGCTGCGATGGCCCACATCCAGGCGGCCATGGCCGGGGCGCTGGGTGACCATGCGACGGCCAGGAGCAGCAGGCCGATGGAAATCGCGGCAAAGAAATTGAGCTTGACCGGATGGCTGCGCTCTGCCTCGACCGCCGCCGGAAAACGCGCCAGCTTGACGAGGTAGAGGCCGAGCAGGCCGCACCAGACCAGGGTAGCGAAGCCACGCAGCAGCTCGAACACAATGGCGGGCGCTCCCAAGACGTGCAGGGCCTTGAGCCAGGCGAGACTCAAGCCGGCCAGTCCCATGACTGTGGCAAACAGGGCAATCGGAAAATATTGAAGCCAGCCGGAAGCCTGTGCGATACCGGGCTGCAGAGCTTCGGGGGAATTGTGTGTACTCATGTTTTCTTCATCCATGCACGGAGAGGGGTATTCGGTGCATTCATTATATTAGTTAATGCTAATATAACAGAGGGTTTATTCAGGAGATGTTGGTATGTCGAAAACAATGAAAACCGATGTGGTGATCATAGGTGCCGGAACCGCAGGTATGTATGCGCTGCGGGAAGTACGGCGGGCTGGCCGGTCGTTCCTGCTGATTGATCATGGGCCGCTGGGAACGGTGTGCGCGCGAGTGGGCTGCATGCCTTCAAAGGTGGCGCTGCACGCGGCGGCACAATGGCAGTCCGCGATTGGAATTGAGAAAATCGGCGGCAGTGGAGCACAGCACTTGCAACTGAATCATGATGCCGCCTGGGCCGAACTGCGCAGGCAGCGCGATGGCTTTGCCAACCCCACGGCTGCCAGGACGCGCCAGGCGGCGGGTGAGTACCTGCTGGAAGGTCGGGCGCAGTTTCTTGGCGCGGACCGGCTGTCTGTGGAACTGAAAAGCGGTGGTCGTTGCGAGGTGGAGGCGAAAGCCATCGTGATTGCGGTGGGCTCCCGCCCCCTCGTGCCGGGCTGGCTGGATTCTGTGCGGGAACGGGTGATCACCACTGACGAACTCTTCGAGCTGGAAAAGCTGCCGTCTTCGATGGCGGTGCTTGGCCTGGGTGCGATTGGCCTGGAAATGGGCCTGGCTCTTGCCCGGTTGGGCATCCAGGTGACGGGGGCGGATATCGCCTCCACCATTGGCGGCATGTCTGACCCGGAAGTCGCGGCGCGGGCCCTGAAGCGTTTTGGTCCGGAGTTCCAGATGTGGTTGCAGACCGAGACCAGACTGAGTCTTGCTGCAGATGGCCTCATCATGGAGGCTGAGGATGGACGCCGTGCCGAGGCCGGCCTGCTGCTGGCCGCATTGGGCCGCCGCTCCAATGCCGATCAGTTGGGCTTGGCTGCAGCCGGCTTCGAGCTGGACCCGCGCGGCTTGCCGGCTTTTGACTCCCAGACCATGCAGATCGGCGCGCTTCCGGTCTTCATTGCCGGAGATGCCAACAATCAGCGTCAGTTGATGCATGAGGCCGCGGACGAAGGCGCCATGGCCGGCTTCAACGCTGCGCGCCTGGCTCAGGACATCAGTGCCAGACCGCAAGCCTTTGCCCGCAAGACACCGCTGGCCATCGCGTTTACCGATCCCGATCTGGTTTCGGTCGGTACCCGCCTGTCAGAGCTTGATGAAAAGCAGATTGTTATCGGCAGTGCCGAGGGGCAGGGTAACGGGCGCAGTCGTGTGTTGCACGAGCCTCTTGGCCTTTTGCGGATCTATGCCGACAGGAAGGACGGCCGCCTGTTGGGCGCGGCGATGCTCGCCTCCCGAGGCGAACATCTGGCCCATCTGCTGGCCCTGGCCATTGAACGCGGCGAGACCGCAGCCAGCCTGCTGGAAATGCCTTTCTATCACCCGGTAGTCGAGGAAATGTTGCAAAGCGCCCTGCAGGACGTACTAGGCCAGATTTCCACGGCGCCGGACCTGCCATGGGGCCTGAGAGCCGCCGAGCCAGCTTGAGGGCCGCCAGCCCCCGTCATTGCGAGTGCCCGCAGGGTGCGGCAATCCAGCGTGTGGATTGCCACGGGCTTCGCCCTCGCAATGACGAGGTGGCGGCTATTGGATTGGCTTTTGCAATGCCTTCACAGAAGACTGTGCTTGTGTCATGGCGAGCCGCAGGCGAAGCCATCCACGCGGTGTTGTGGATGCGCCCCATTCCTGCCCGGGGCGCCTGTGTTAACGATTCTCGATGTCCTTCTGGGCTTGGTTCACCAGGTCTTCACCGATGGTTTTCTTCCATTTTTCGAAGACGTCTTTGGTGGCGTCTACGAAGGCTTGATGCTGTTCGGGGGTGAGAGCGGTGACCGTGACGCCCAGGCCCTCAATTTCCTTCAGCAGTGAATCGTCTTCGGGGGTGACGCCTTTACGTGAGATGACGATTTGTTTTTCTGCGGCTTCCTTGGCGGCTTCAGCCACGATCTTGCGGTCTTCTTCCGTCCAGGATTCCCAGACTTGCTTGTTCACCACAAAGATCAGCGGGTCGGCGACATAGTTCCACAACGTGAGGTACTTCTGACCCACGGTATGCAGCTTGGCGCCGGTGTAGATGGACAACGGGTTCTCCTGGCCGTCTACCGCCCCGCTCGCCAGTGCCGGCTGCGCGTCAGCCCAGCTCATCTGCGTGGGGTTGGCGCCCAGCGCCGTGTAGGTATCAATGTAGAGCGGCGAACCCACGACACGCAGCTTCAGGCCCTTGAGGTCGGCGGGTGACTTGATCTCGTGCTTAGAGTTGCTGAGCTGGCGATAGCCGTTCTCGCCCCAAGCCAGCGGTACGACCCCCGCTTTTTCCAGCCGGTCGAACAGGCGCTTGCCGACTTCGCCATGAATAAGCGCATCGATGGCAGCGTAATCGGGCATCAGGAAGGGCAGGGAGAAAAGGTTGAGTTCCTTAATTTGCGGGGACCAGTTGATAGTGGAACCCACGGCCATGTCGATCACACCCTGACGGATGGCGTTGAATTCGCGTGTCTGGTCGCCCTGCACCAGCGACGTGCCCGGGTAAATTTTGATGTTGATGCGCCCGTCGGTACGCTCACGCACCAGATCGGACCAAATCTGAGCACCCTGACCCCATGGGAAAGTGGTGTTCACGACGATGGACAGCTTGTATTCGGATTTGTAATTGGCTGCCATTGCCGAAGGCGCCATGGCCAACGCGGCGATTGAACATGTAAGGGCGCCAAGTAAAGTGCGTATCTTCATTATGTCTCCGGAATCGAAATAATGGTTTGAAGGTTAAAAGCCCAGATAGCGGGGCAGCCAGAGGGCCAGTTCAGGGAAAGCAATCAGCAGCATGAGTACGACAAATACCCCGACAAGCAGCCACGTGACCCAGCGCAGCGTGCTTTCGATGGGAACCTGAGCAATACGGCAGGACACCATCAGGTTGACTGCCAGCGGTGGAGTGAATTGCCCCAACGCCACCATGACTGTCAGGGTGACACCAAACCAGACGGCGTCCCAATCATAGGTGTTCGCAATGGGCATGAGCAGCGGCACGAAAATCAGGAAGATGGAAATGCCGTCTAGGAACATGCCCAGTATGGTGAGCATCACGATGATGAGGGCCATGACGCCGTATTCGCCTATCCCCAGGCCGGTGATGGCCTGAGCAATGGGATCGATGACACTCAAAGTGGAAAGCGCCCAGGCGAATATCCCCGCCAGCGACACCACCAACATGATGACGGCGGACAGCTCCGCCGCTTCGCGAAGAATGATGAACAGGTCGCGAAAACGGATGGTGCGATGCACCGCCATGCCGACGAACAGACCGTAGAACACGGCGACAACGGCGGCCTCGGTAGGCGTGAAATAGCCCATACGCATACCGCCAAGAATGATGACCGGTGCGGCCAGCCCCCAAATGGCTTCGTACAAACTGCGCCAGAAGGGCGGGCGGGGCATGTCGCGCTCGGCCTGGCCCATATTGTGGTGGCGTGCCATCCAGACGGCCGGAATGATGAGAGCCAGCCCAACCAGGAAACCCGGTACCAGGCCGGCGGCAAAAAGCGCCGGCACCGACGCCTGCGGGACTAACACTGAGTACACAATGAAGGCGATGGAGGGTGGAATAAGGATGTCCGTTGCCGCGCCCGCGCCCACGATGGTGGCCGCGTACGGCCCCGGGTAGCCGGCCCTTTTCATGGCGCCGATCATTACCGCCCCCACTGCCGCGGCACAGGCGGGCCCCGAGCCGGAAATTCCCCCTAGGAACATTGCCACCGCAATCGTAACCAACGGCAGCATGCCCGGGCCACGCCCCACAATGGCCACGGCAAAATTGACCAGCCGCGCGGCGACCCCTGAGCGGTCGAAGATGGAGCCCACGAGTACGAACATGGGGATGGCCAGCAGCGGATACTTGGCGAGCCCGGCATAAAAGCTTTGCGGCACCGTCATCAGGCCGAACCAGTGCGTGTCGAGGTTGGACAGCACCACGGCCAGCGAACCGGCGATACCCAAGGCAATGGCGACCGGCACACCGATCGCCATCAGCACGACGAAGCTGATGAACAGCAGGGCAGCGATCATTTCGATACCCTCAGAAGCCTGTGCAGCATGCCGGCGAGCCGCAGCGTGATCACGGCAGAGAGTATGGGCACCCAGATGGAGTACCACCATGTGGGCACGCCGATGGCCGGCGATGTGTCGCCCCAGGTGTATTCGTCATAGACCATGCGCCCGGAGAGGATCGTGAGCGCAATGAAGAACAGCACCGAGCAAAGCGTGGCAAGGATAGCCATCACCCGCTGCCGAGTGTAGGAGCCGGCGTCTGCAAGGAATTCGATTCGAATGTGCTGCCGACGCACAAACGCCGTGGACCCGGCGGTCATGGTCACTACTATCAGAAGGAAAATGGAGAACTCTTCGGTCCAAGCGAAGGACGAATCAGTGAGATAGCGCACCACCACATTGGCAAACGTGATGAATGCAAGTAGCGCCATTGCTAGAACGGACACCGTGTCTTCCAGGACCAGCGGTATTCTGACGGGCGGCTTGGCCGGATCGGAGGCGGAGGATGGATCGAGCTTGGGGTCGGACATGGTGTGCGATAATTCTTGTAACTTCGGTATGCTAGCTTCTGCGCGCACGCTTTCGAATTCGTGCTTACCCTTCTGAAGCGCTGCCTATCCCGCTTTTGCAGTGATTACATGACTTCCCAACTTCGACGAATCGGCATTTTCTACGACGGCACCTACTTCGCCCGTGTTTCCAACTATTACATGTACCAGCACGAGCGGCAGGCCCGAATCTCGATAGAAGGCTTGCATAATTTTGTGCGGGAACGTGTTTCAGAGATCGAGTCGGTCGACAAACGCTTCTGTCAGGTGGTGGACGCCCACTACTTCCGCGGCCGCCTGAGCGCCAAGCAGGCGCAGGAAAACGATTCGCTGTACCGCGAGCGGCAATTCGATGACGTGCTGATTCGCGAAGGGGTCACCATGCATCTCCTGCCGCTATCCACGCACGCTGGAGACATGCAGGAAAAGGGCGTGGATGTCTGGTTCGCCCTGGAATCGTATGAGCTGGCCACCCTGAAGCGGTTTGATATCAGCGTGCTGATCACGGGCGATGGGGATTTCGTACCGTTGGTCCGGAAGCTCAATACGCTAGGTACACGAGTCATGCTACTGGCGTGGGATTTCGAGTATCAGGACCAGCAAGGCATCAGGCGCGTGACGCGTGCATCGCAGGGCCTGATTAACGAGGTGACTTACCCTGTAATGATGTCGACGGAGATCGACGATCGCAGCAAATCCCGCAGTCCGCTGATCAACCAACTATTCATCCCGAAGGCGCGCGAAGTAATGCCGCCGTCCACGGCTACACCGGTTACACCCTTGCCCACAGGCCAATCCAGCGGGCAGGGGGTCATCGATAATTTCAACTCGGAACGCGGCTTTGGGTTCATCCGCCCCGACGACGGCAGTGCCAACCTGTTCTTCCACTTCAGCTCCGTGTCGCCGGAGCTTATGGAGTCCGGTGTGGTCCCTGGAATTGCGGTGACGTTCCAGCGCACGATGGGTGACAGAGGGCCGGTGGCGGTCGACATCGAGGCCAAGTAACGACGGGCTTTGGCGCCCCGGAGGGGCGCAAGCTTAAGTCAGGACTTCTTCTTTCTTTTTGGCAAGGCCAGCATCGTGCCACGGCAATTTTCTGAGCCGCAAAGGCACCGGTATTGCTCTTTGAGCTTCTTGGTCTTGCGGCCCTCGATCTCCAAGGCGTAATCGAAAAACAGCTCTTCGCCCTCGGCAATGTCGCGCAAGCTGTAGATATACAGTCGCGTGCCTTCTTCGTTTTCGCGCGCCTCGCAGTTGGGGTCGCAGGAATGGTTAATCCAGCGTGCGGCATTGCCGCGCTGGCCGCCATCGATAATCTTGCCGCTGCTTAGTGAAAAGAAGAAGGTGTGGTAGGGGTCGTCCGGATCGTAAGACGGCAATTCGTCCGCCTCTTCCGCCGTGATACGGCGCCCGCGGTACTCAAGGATGCAGGTCTCTTCAGGGATGTCTCTTGCGGCAAACACCCCCTTTCCGTGCAGGGGCGAACGCCGTACAACATACCAACGTGAAGTCTTGCTGCTTGACATGGTGTGACAGCCCTTAATGGTCAAAAGCACTACACTTTAGCAAGATCCATTTTAGGGTCTACCGTAAATTCCAAAAGAATTGACCATAGGACGCATTGTGAGCACCTCTGCAAACGCCGAGCCTGATCGGCTTGATGGCGCGCAACGTATGTTGCAGACACTCATTGATCTGGGTGTAGACACCATTTTTGGTTATCCCGGCGGCGCCGTGCTACCTCTTTACGACGCCTTGTATTCAGAACCTCGCATCCGCCACATTTTGGTGCGCCACGAGCAGGGTGCGGTGCATGCAGCCGAAGGCTATGCTCGCTCCACGGGCAAGCCGGGGGTGGTTCTGGTGACTTCCGGTCCTGGTATGGCCAACACCACATCGGGCCTATTGGACGCCATGTGTGACTCCATTCCGGTTCTGTGCATTAGTGGTCAAGTGGCCACCTCTGCTATCGGCACCGACGCCTTCCAGGAATGCGATGCCGTGGGGATTTCCCGTCCAGTTACTAAGTGGAATGCGCAGATCCGTCGCGGGGAAGACATTGCTTCAATGACGGCCAAGGCATACCGGCTCACCACACAGGGTCGCCCGGGCCCGGTGCTCATAGACTTTCCCAAAGATGTGCAGATTGCCGAAGCGCCTCCACTGGCGCAGGCTGAAGACGTGGAGACCGGCCCGGTGTCCACGGATTTGGCCAGTCCTTCCATAGAAGCCGCGGTCAAGCGGGCGGCAGGTCTGATTGCCAATGCCAAACGGCCGGTATTCTACGGAGGTGGCGGGCTCATTAACTCCGGGGTGGATGCCTGCGAGACCTTCACCAGTCTGGTGCAGGAGCTCAATGCGCCATGTACGCTCACCCTGATGGGCTTGGGGGCGTTCCCTGCCGATGATTCCCGTTTCATTGGCATGTTGGGCATGCACGGTACCCTGGAGGCCAACCTGGCTATGCACCATGCAGATCTCATCATCTGTGTGGGAGCGCGTTTCGACGACCGTATTACCGGTCGGCTCTCTGACTTCTGTCCACATGCCAGCAAGATCCATATCGATATTGACCCGGCTTCCATTAATAAGGTGGTGCGGGCGGATGTTGCCATGGTGGGGGACTGCTACCCGCTATTGCGTGCGCTACGCAAGGAAGTCGCCGCTCTAACGTTGTCGCCACAGCGGCTGCAGGCCTGGTGGGACCGGATCGCGGTGTGGCAGGCCAAGAATTGCCTGGCGGTGACGCCTTCCGACGACCATATTCTGCCGCAGCACCTGCTGCAGCAGCTCGCCGTCGCGCTGGAAGGCAAAGATGCCATTGTGTCTACGGATGTTGGTCAGCATCAGATGTGGGCGGCGCAATATTTACGCTTCTCGCGCCCTAATCGCTGGTTGACATCGGGCGGTGCCGGAACCATGGGCTACGGTCTGCCGGCCGCCATCGGCGCACAGGTGGCACACCCGGACAAACTCGTGGTGTGCGTCACCGGGGATGCCTCGATTCTTATGAATATTCAGGAGATGGCGACGGCGGTTCAGCATCGCACTCCGGTCAAGGTAGTGCTATGCAACAATCGGCATATGGGAATGGTGAGGCAGTGGCAGGAATTGATCCACGATGGGCGCTACAGCCATAGCTACAACGATTCACTGCCCGACTTTGTTGCGCTGGCACAGGCCTTCGGATGGCGCGCTGCCAAAATCGAAGATCCGACGCAGTTGAATGCCGCGCTCAAGGACTGCCTGACTTACGACGGGCCGTACTTTCTGGATGTGGCGGTGTTGCCGCAGGAAAACTGCTTCCCCATGATGCCGGCGGGCTACGGACATCAACAAGTCATGCTGTCAGAAGACACTTGGTACGTTGAAGAATGAGGCCGGAAAGAATGGCCCCTTAATTTCATAAAAAGTGGCTCTTATTTATAGAGCCATTTTCATTTCTAATGGGATAGCGCACCAGGATGCTGCGCGCCGGTGCGTTACCCGCCATGCGACAAGGCGGCGCTCGATATAAAAGCTGCGCTGGAGGCAGGGCTTGAACCTGAACCGGCGAGCACTCACGAACTTGAGATCGCCATGAAGAATCTGGATTTGAATACCCGTCGTTCCCTTGCCACCCCCCGTGGTGTAGGTGTGGTGTGCAACTTGTATGCAGAACGTGCCGAGAACGCCACGCTGTGGGACGCAGACGGTAAGGAGTACATCGATTTCGCCGGCGGTATCGCCGTGTTGAATACCGGCCATGGTCACCCCAAGGTGAAGGCCGCTATCCAGCAGCAGCTGGAGCGATTCACCCACACGGCTTACCAGATCGTTCCCTACGAAAGCTATGTGTCGCTGGCTGAGCGCATCAATGGACTGGTTCCTATTTCCGGCCTGAAGAAGACCGCATTCTTCACAACGGGCGTCGAGGCGGTTGAAAACGCTGTGAAGATTGCCCGCAGCCACACAGGACGCGCTGGAGTTATCGCATTTACCGGTGGCTTTCATGGTCGCACGCTGCTGGGCATGGGTCTGACAGGCAAAGTGGCGCCCTACAAGCGTTCATTCGGCCCGATGCCCAACGATATTTATCACGTTCCCTTCCCCGGCCATACCCATCAGATCAGTGTGGCGGACTCGCTCAAGGCCCTGGATCTGCTTTTCCAGAGCGACATCGATCCGGCACGGGTGGCGGCCATCATTATCGAGCCGGTGCAGGGCGAGGGCGGCTTCAACATTACGCCCCCCGAGCTGATGACGGCGCTGCGGCGCATCTGTGACGAGCACGGCATTTTGCTCATCGCCGACGAGGTGCAGACCGGCTTCGCGCGTACCGGCAAGCTTTTCGCCATGGAGCACCATGATGTCGAAGTCGACATCATGTGTATCGCTAAGAGTCTGGGCGGGGGCATGCCCATTTCCGGAGTGGTGGGCCGTGCCGAAGTCATGGACAGCCCTGCGCCGGGTGGTCTGGGGGGTACCTATGCAGGTAATCCGCTGGCGGTTGCCGCTGCGCATGCCGTGCTTGATGTGATTCAGGAAGAAGCGCTGTGCGAGCGCGCCAACGAGCTGGGTGGCAAGCTGATGGAGCACCTGAACACGCTGCGCGAGGCTTGCCCGGCCATTGCGGACGTGCGGGGGCTGGGCTCGATGGTGGCTCTGGAACTGTGCGATCCCGCAAGCGGTGAACCGGATGCCGCCCGTGTTCAGCAGATTCAGGGTAAGGCCCTGGAGCAGGGCCTCATCCTGCTGAGCTGCGGTGTGCACGGAAATGTGCTGCGCTTCCTGTACCCGCTCACCATTCCCAATGAGCAATTCGACCGGGCGCTCGCGATACTCAGCAACGTGCTGACCGCTTGAAGTCAGGGGGTAGGCCTGCACGGGGCCTGATATAACTCAGGCCCCGCTCCAGGCTCCTTCATTGATCAGGTTGCTGGGGCGCGGCGCACGCTGGCGAGACCGCCTGACATGCTCAAGCGTGGGTGTGATGGCGGCCACCAGCGTCTGGAAAGCGGGTTTAATGGCATCGTCGGGAACGCAAGCATAGCCGAACAAAAGCCCCGGCTTGCCGGCACCACCGGCGTAATAACGCGATAGGGGCCTGATAGAAATACCCAATGAACGCGCCGCCAACACAATGCCGACGTCATCGGCGCCTTCCGGTAAATGCATCACCAGGTGCAACCCTGCTTCGTGCGTGGAAATGGGCCAATCCTTGCCGAAATGTTCCACGATAGCTTCGCGCAGCAAGGTCTGGCGGCGCGCGTACTGTGTGCGCATGCGCTTGATGTGCGAGGTGTAATGACCTTCGTTCATGAAGTCGGCCAGCACGGCTTGGTCGAGCAGACGGCCCTCCCGATACAGTTCTGACAGCCCCACGCCGAAATGGGTGCTTAGTACCTTGGGCAGTACCATGAAGCCCAGGCGCAAGCCTGGGAAGAGGGTCTTGGAAAACGTGCCCAGATAGATCACTCGGTCATGTCGGTCCAGGCCTTGCAGGGAAGCGATCGGCCGCCCATCAAAGCGAAACTCACTGTCGTAGTCGTCTTCGACAATCCAGATATTGTTGCGGTGCGCGTATTCGAGCAACATGCGGCGCCGGCTCAGACTCATAACGGTGCCCAGTGGATACTGATGGGATGGGGTCACAAATATGAACCGTGGCGGCGTCTGCATCTGTTCCGCGCTGGGCGCCAGGCCTTCGCTGTCAACATCTATGGGCTGGGTACGCAGGCCGCAGGCTTTCAGCACGGTTCGCGCCCCCCAATAAGACGGATTCTCCACCCAAGCGACTTCGTTGTTATCACCTAGAAGACTGGCGATGAGGCTCAAGGATTGGTGAATCCCGTTGGTGATAACGATCTGATCGGGCTCACAGTCCACCGAGCGGGCCAGCCGTAGATACTGGGATACCGCCACGCGCAGGGGCAGGTAGCCGGCGCCGTGTGAATAAGTGAGCAGCCCGGGATCCGGGTTGCGCCAGCGGCGGCGCATCAGCCGAGACCAGACATCGTGCGGAAACAGGGAAACGTCCGGCACACCGGGGATGAACGCCCCCCATTGCCGGCTGGAAGCCTGCGCGTTGCGAACCATTTCCGCCCCGCGGCGCGACAAGGCCAGATGAGGGGGAACCACGGCTTCCTGCGCTGGCTGTTCGAACTCGCGCGATGGCAGGGAGGGAACCGTATCAGACACGAAGGTGCCACTGCCCGTGGCCGACACGACATAGCCTTCGGACTGCAACTGCTCGTAAGCGCTCAGTACGGTATTGCGAGACAGCCCCGTTTCCTTGGCAAGCGTGCGGCTGGCGGGAAGTTTGGTTCCCGCGCGCAGCCCCCCACCCAGAATCAACTCGCGAATAATGTCATACAGCTGCCTTCCCAGCGAGACGGTTCCGTTGCGTTCCAGCTTTTGCAGCAGAAATTCAGACAGGATGGGTTCACGCACAATGGCACCAACGAATATCGGAATAATGGACCTTTATAGAGTACCAAATGTCATCTAACGTTATGTTTCCAAGCAGGCTGTGAAAAATAACGGAGGAGACATCCAGTGAGACTGGAGACCACACAGATTGCTGCGGCCGTCGAGGCGTTGGAAACCTATATGGTTGAAACGTTGTCGGGGTTCGTGCGGGCGGAAAGCCCCTCGGGCGCCGAAGAGCCGGCCGCGCGATTCATGGAGCACGCGTTGCGCGATCTGGGTCTTGAGCCCGAGCGCATTGTGCTGGACACCGAGCAGCTCAAAGATTTGCCTCTTTTCGCCTGCCCCTGCTTCCCCGATAACGGCCGCTATAACTTGCTTGCGCGGCATGTGCCCGAGCAGTCCACCGGCCGTTCCGTCATGTTTAACGGCCACCTCGATGTCGTGCCTACCGGGCCGCAGAGCATGTGGTCGCAGCACCCATTCGATCCCGTTGTGAAAGACGGCTGGCTGTATGGCCGCGGCAGTGGTGACATGAAAGCGGGTATTGTTTGTTCGCTGGTGGCTTTCAAGGCGCTGCGTTCGTTGGGCGTTGAGCCGGCCGCCACGGTGGGCTTCAACGCAGTTCTAAGCGAAGAAATCGACGGCAATGGTTCCCTTGCCACCATACATGCGCTCAAGAACGCCTTGGGCAAGGCCAAACTAACCGACTTCCAGGCCGCCATTATCCCCGAGCCTTTTGGCGAGACGCTGCTCAGCGCACAGGTGGGCGTGATCTGGCTGTTTATTGAACTGACCGGGCGCCCCGCACACGTTGCCTATATGGAAAAAGGGGTGAATCCCATTGAAGCGGGCATCGCAGTCGTAGCAGATCTCAAGGAACTTGAGGCTGAATGGAATGCACCCGAAAACCGCCCCGAGCTGTTCAAAGATGTGCCGCATCCCATCAACTTCAACCTGGGCACCATTAACGGCGGCGAATGGAACTCATCAGTGCCGTGCGCCTGCACCCTGGGGCTGCGCCTCAGCTTCTATCCCGACATGAGCCCTGAAGAGGCCCGACGCATAGTCAGCGAACGGGTGCGGGCCACCGTCGCCCGGCTGAACAGCGCGCTGGAAGTCAAGCTGCGCTTTGAAGGGCACAACGCCCCGGGCAGCGTCTTTGATCTGGATACCCCTGCTATGCGTACGCTGGCCCAGGCCCATGCGAAGGTGACGGGGGCTGAGCCTGAGCGTATCGCCTGCACGGCCACCACCGATGCACGGCACTTCCAGCTGATGACCGATATTCCCGTGACCTGTTATGGCCCCATCGCCAAAGACATTCACGGCATAGACGAATGTGTATCGATTGAAAGTATGAAACGGGTCGCTACAACTATGGCCCAGTTCATGGTGGATTGGTGCGGTGTACAGAAGGTCGAGAAGACCTGAACGACGCCGCGGGATCCGCCACCTGTAGTACCCACAGAGGTTGTTGCTACCTACCCGTACAACTGCTTGGTTTCATGAAAGGAGACAACAATGAAGTTTAAAAAATGGTTCAAACTGAGCCTTGGCGCCGCGGCCATGACATTGGCCGTGAGCGGGGCCGTAGCCCAGACCCAGGGCGGCACTTTACGGATGGTGGTGCAACCCGAACCGCCTATCCTGATTCCTGCGTTGAATCAGCAGGCACCCACCCAATATGTCACCGGTAAGATCTACGAGAGTCTGCTGACCTACAGCCACGAGCTTGAGCCGCAGCCGGGCCTGGCACATTCCTGGGAAGTCGCGCCCGACGGCATGAGCTACACCTTCCATTTGAATGAGGGTGTGAAGTGGCACGACGGCAAGCCCTTTACCGCGGATGACGTCGTGTTCTCGCTGAGCGACATGCTGCCCAAGGTACATGGTCGTGCACGGGTCATCCTAGATAAATACGTTGATTCGGTGGAAAAGATCGACGACCTGACGGTGAAGATCAATCTGAAGACGCCTTTTTCGGCCTTCATGATTATGTTCGAGCCCGGGTTCGCACCGATGATGCCCAAACACATCTATGAGGGAACCGATTACGCCACCAACGAAGCCAACCAAAAGCCGGTGGGCACCGGGCCCTTCATGTTCCAGGAGTGGCGTCGTGGCGAATACATCAAGCTGGTTCGTAACCCGAATTACTGGAAGGAAGGCAAACCGTATCTGGATGAGCTCATCTTCAATGTGATTCCCGATTCGGCATCCCGTGCCGTAGCCTTCGAGCAGGGCACTATCGACGTCCTGCGCGGCGGCGACGTAGATAACGTGGATATCAAGCGCCTGCGCTCCTTGCCCAACGTGGAATACACCACCAAGGGTTGGGAAATGTTCTCGCCGCAGACCTACCTGATCTTTAACCACCGCAAGCCACCGTTTGATAACGTTCTGGTACGCCGCGCAGTCGTTGCGGCCATGAACCGCCAGATGATCGTCAACAACATCTTCTTCGGTTTGGGTCAGATTTCGACCGGCCCGTTTGTCGCCACCGAGATGTTCTACGACAAGAACATGCCCTCGATGGAATTCGACATGAAGAAGGCGCGTGAGCTGATCAAAGAGTCCGGCGTCAATCCCAAGGACCACACTATCCGCATGCTCAGCTTCCCTTACGGAGCGACCTGGGAGCGGCTGGATGAGTACACCCGCCAGGCGCTTGAGCAGCTGGGCTTCAACGTGCAACTGGAAGCCACGGACGCCGGCGGCTGGGCCAGCCGTACCGGCAACTGGGATTTCGA
>JAJUGV010000022.1 GCA_029265795.1 Alcaligenaceae bacterium | reverse complement strand
GCGCCAAGGGAAAATCTGATGTACGCACTGCCTGCAGAATTTCGCGTCCCAACCCCGGCCATGAGAAAACGACTTCGACCACGACTTGCCCGCCAGCTGCCAGCCCAATGGTGACCGCCAGCTGTGTCACGACAGGAAGCAATGCATTGCGAGCGGCATGATTGAACAAGATGCGACGTTCGGACAGGCCCTTCGCGCGGGCCATCTCGATGAAATCCTCGCCGTAGAGCTCAAGCATCGTGTTACGCATGATCAGTAGCGGGGAGCCGAGGTAATACAGCCCCACCACGAGTGCAGGCAGAATGAGATGGCGCAGAAAATCGAGTGTGAATATCTTGTCGAAAAAGCCGGTGGCCTCGTACGGCAAGGTACGCATGCCGGAGGTGGGCAGCACTTCCCAATAGACACCAAAGATCAGGATGGCCATCATGCCGGTCCAGAACATGGGCGCCGAACGGAACATCAGCCCAAAGATAATGCCGCTGGTGTCCGTTCTGGTCCCGCGTCGCCACGACAGCCAAGCCCCTAACGGCACGCCCAGTACGTAGGCGATGGCAATGGCCGCCAGCATCAACACCATGGTGTTGCCCAGCCGCTCCCACAAAATGTCGTTGACGGGAGCGCGGTAGTGGAACGAAATGCCGAAATCGCCCTGCACGGTGTTGCCCAGGAATATCAGGTAC
The DNA here is from genome assembly GCA_029265795.1 of Alcaligenaceae bacterium. Lineage (GTDB taxonomy): Bacteria > Pseudomonadota > Gammaproteobacteria > Burkholderiales > Burkholderiaceae_B > Yanghanlia. Next base: position 34,500 of record JAJUGV010000022.1, on the reverse strand, counting down.
TGCTTCCAGAGGGGCTGATCTAGGCCGAACTGCTGACGCACAAGCTCACGCTGCTCGGCATTCAGGCCTTCCGCAACCAGCGCGGTCGTGGGGTCCGGCAACCCCAGCCTAAATAGAAAGAACAGCAACGTGGCTATAACGAACAGCGCTATCACCGCCTGGAAAGTCCGGCGAATCAAATAAGTGCTGCGAGACATGATTCAGACGCTCCTGGACGGCATGGCAGCGAGGAAGGAGGCGCTCAAAATGAGCGCCCCCGCCTTTCCGATACGCCGTTCATGTTCGAATTCGGAATGGGTAACGGCGTACGTTAGCGGTTTAAGGCTTCAGTAAACGCCCTTCGCTGTCCCAGGTGTAGCCCGCCTGCTTAAGCTCTTCCTTCGCCGCCTCAAGGTTGAACTCGAACGTTTCGGTGAAGGCGTTGTGCCAGAAGGTATTGACCGGCGCGATGACGGTTGAGCCGACCTCGCCACGACCATCCAGCAGGACGTTGACCATGCGCTCGCGATCCATCGCCATAGTGAGCGCACGACGGAAAGCCCGATCGCTAAAGCTGCCGCGACGAGAGTTGAAGGTCAGATGGTAGTAGCCGAAGTCCGGCACGCTCACGACTGTGAGGTGATCTGCCGCTTCTGCCAGTGGGATTTGCCCGGCTTCCATACGCCATGCAGTCATATCGATCTGTTGAGTCTGCAGGGCCGTAAACACACCTTCCATGTCGGCGAAAATGCGGAACTCCACCCCGTCGATGGCGATCTCCGGTGCATGGAAATGCTCGGTGTATTTCGCAAGCGACATGAACTCGCCGCGATCAAAGCGCTCGAACTTGAACGGCCCGGAACCCACCATGGGGATTTGCTCGGGAGTCAGCTCGCCGGGGTTTTCGATCTTTGACCAGATATGCTCGGGCAGGATGGGAATCTGCGACAGCGTGATCGTGGCAAAAGAGGCCGACGGCGTCTTCATGTTGAAGCGCACCGTCATGTCGTCCACCTTCTCCACACCTGCAAGGGGCGCCAGGTAGGCGTCGAAGTAAGAGTAGCTCTCGTTCTTCAGGTAGTAATTGAAGGTGAAGGCGACGTCGTCTGCGGTCAGCGGCTCGCCGTCATGAAAGCGCATGCCTTCGCGCAGAGTGACGTCAATGGTGACATCATTCACGGGCACCACGGACTTGGCCGCCCACAACACCGGCTCTACGTTTGGATCCAGGCGTACCAGACGGTCGTAGTAAAGCCGCATCCACTTCCAGCCCCACACCGAGTTAGAGGCAAGTGGATTCAGGTTGTCTGGGGGCTGTGGGCCGCCGATGCGCAGAATCTTAGTATTGCCCTTGGGCACGGCCTGCATCGGCCCCCATTCGGAATACAAACCTTCGCCCGCCATGCTGACCATAGATTCGAAGGTCTGATTGTTGTAGGCCACGACCTCGTCACGATAGAAAAGAATGGCCAGGGGCGCATCCGGCATGTAGACCTCCTGGGCCTCATGCACGAGCTGCTGTCGCTTCTCGAGATCGAACTCGCGCGACTGGGCTTCAAACAGTTCGTCGTATTTGGGGTTGCTATAGCCGCCTGCGTTCGTTCCGCCCTTGCCGGACTGGCCGGAATATAAGGTTCCCATGTAGAACTGAGGGTCCAGTCTGTCTATACGACCCGACCAGCCGAGTATGGATGCATCGAAATCTTGCTGGTCGTAGAAGCGACCCAACAAAGTGGAGAATTCGGTGGGTCTTACTGTGACCTCGAGACCCAGTTCCCGCCAAGCGTCGGCAACGATGTAGGCCGCTTCGTAACGGATGGGGTCATAGGCTTCGGTGGTGGTGTCCAGCACTATCGGCTGCACCCTTTCTTGGGCAAAGCCTGCAGCGGCGAGGCCCGTGGAAAGCGTGATTCCGACAGCCAATTTGGCGGTCCAGCTAGTGGCGCTCATGGTGCTTGTCTCCTCGTTAGTCGTTGTTATGTAGCGGCGGTATTCAGCCAATTGTCAGGACTATACCACCGCCGAAATGAAACAAATCCCCGCATTCCCCCTAATAGCCAAACGCTTCAGAAACGTCAATACACGTCAAGTTACTATTAGTCATATTCGACCGTCTAAAATCCGCATGTTGCCCGTCACTTGGTCGGCTCTATGTCTCTGCTACGCGTTTCTATCGGCGCACTGCTTCTTCATGTCTGCCCCCTTCTCTATGCCGGCACCTCACCGGCTCCCGGCCATCCTTTCGACGGCCCTGTACCACCTGCACAGCACGACGCGGCGCGCGAAGATCGGGCGCCGCTGCGTCTGGGGATCCTCGCCTACCTGGGTCAGGAAACGGCAGAACGTGAATGGCAAAGCCTGCGTCAGCACCTTGAAGCCGCGCTGCCCCAGTACGAGCTCCACGTTTACTATGGCGACCTGGATGCGTTAAGAGCCCAGGTTTCATCCGGCGCGCTGGATTTTGTGCTCACCAACCCCGGCCAGTATGTGGAGCTGGAGTACAGTGACGGCGCCAGTCGCATCGCCACGCTGGAACATGGTCGGCTTCCGGCTGCGAATATTGCAGTGGGAGCGGCCGTCATCGTCCCGCGCGAACGAACCGAGCTACAGACATTGGCCGACCTGCGCGGTCGCATTCTTGCCGCCACATCGCCGGATGCCTTTGGGGGGTTCCAGACTGCCTGGCGCGAACTGGACGAGCTCGGTATCGACCCGCAACGCGACCTGAAATCCCTGCACTTCACCGGCTTCCCTATGTCCGAGGTTATCGAGGCTTTAGAGGAAGGGCGGGTGGACGCCGGTGTCATACGTGCCTGCCTGCTTGAGAACCTTCCCGATGGGCTGAAGCGTTATCGGGTCCTGTCAGGCCGTTACGAACCGCAGTTGAACTGCACGATCTCAACCCGCCTCTATCCCAATTGGCCGATGGCCGGACTGCCCCAGACTCCCCCTGGCATGGCGCGTGCGATGGCGATCGCCCTGCTGCAGATGGAGGGCGAAAAAGACGGCATGAGCTGGGCGGTACCCGCCGATTACCAGATCGTGCGTGATACGTTCCGAGAATTGCAGATCGGGCCCTATGCCCATCTGCATACAACAGGGCTGCGGCGACTGGTGCGCGATTACTGGCCCTATGGCATGCTGGCATTGCTGGGTTTACTCTTTTGGGGCCTGTATACCGCGCGCAGCGAATACCTGGTGCGCACCCGAACGGCGGCGCTGGAGCAGGCGTTGCGGGAGCGCGAGGCCTTCGAGCAGCGCATGCGAGCGAACCAGGAACAGGCCGACCACCTGGCAAGACTGTCGGTGCTTGGCGAACTTTCCAGCACCTTGGCCCATGAGCTCAGCCAGCCATTGGCAGGGATCGCCAACTACGCTCAAAGCCTCCTGCGGCGCCTGCAGGCGGGCCGGCTGACTGACGCGGCCGTGCAGGAAGCGTCAGAAAACATTCTTACCCTCTCGGATTCGGCTGCGGGCATTCTGAAGCGCATCAAAGGCTTCGCACGCAAGCGGCCCGGTTCGAGGGAGTCGCTGGAACTACGCAGGATGGTGGAAGAGACGATTCAGCTGTTTCAGGGGATGCAACGAGTGGCACCCCAGATCGAGGTGATCGATCATCTTTCGGCGCAACGCCGTGTGGAAATCGACGCGCTTCAGATCCAGCAAATTCTGATGAACTTCTTCAAGAATGCTCAGGACGCCATGCGGGCGCTACCGATCGAACAGCAGCGGATACAGGTTACCCTGAATGAAGACGGCCGATGGGTATGGCTGCATGTCCGCGATTTCGGCCCCGGCATGGATGCCCAGGCACTCGAATACCTGTTTGAACCCTTCTACACCACTAAGGAAGATGGCCTTGGCCTGGGGCTGTCTATTTGCAAGGGTATTGCCGAAGCCCACGGCGGCCAGTTATTGGGGCGCGCCGCCCCGGAAGGTCCTGGAATGATTTTTTCGTTGAGCCTGCCACTGTATGAACACGACACAAAACCTGGCGATTTATCTGATTGATGACGATGCCGCATTCCGGCGGTCTGTCGTTTTCCTGCTTGATTCTGTGGGATGGAAGGTAGTGGAATTCGAGAGCGCCGAGGCCTTCCTGTCAGCCCACGCCACCCCCCCTGCGGACATGGGATGCCTGCTGCTGGATATACGCATGCCGGTGATGAGCGGCCTTGCCTTACAGCAACACCTGATCAACCAGGGCTGGGATATTTCCATCATTTTCATGACGGGGCACGGCGACGTCGAGATGGCCGTTCAGGCGATGAAGTCCGGCGCCTGTGACTTTCTGGAAAAACCGTTTAAGGACCAAGCTTTGCTCGACGCCGTCGACTGTGCGGTGCGTCGCTGTCGCGAGCGTCGGGTGGAAAGCAACCGCCAGGCTCAGGCAAAGGCTCTGCTCGAGCGTTTATCTCCGCGCGAGCACGAAGTGGCACACCTGATTGCGCAGGGCGACCCAAACAAGGTCGTGGCGCACAAGCTGGGCATTAGCGAAAAGACGGTGCACGTACACCGGCAGCACATCATGGAAAAGACCGGCGTCGGCAACGCCGCGGAACTCACCCGTCTGATGCTGACCGCTGACGCTTCCTGCCTTGACGACTCAGGTGCCTAGGTAGTTTCATCTAGGGCGCCTACTAACCCTCCAATAGGCGCGACATCAGGGAACCCCTATCCTGCTGATATACCTGTTCAGCAAGAGTAGAGTCCTGATGAAACCGGCCAGCCCCCCTACCAACGTTTCTGCCGACGCCGCAGCGTCTGTCCCCTGTAAGAGTAAGCGCGGCTTTCTCAAAGAGCTGCTTGGCGTCGGCGCCTCTGCCACCGTCATACCCATCATGCCCGTCCAGGCGGCGATGAATGAACAGCCGCCTCGCCGTCCAGGTATGAGCGGCAAACGCTTCGGCATGTTGATCGACCTACGCAAATGCATCGGTTGCCAGGCATGTACGGTGAGCTGCTCAGTAGAGAACCAACCTCCCATCGGCCAGTTTCGCACCACAGTCCTGCAATATGAAATCGACAAGGACGATGGCAGCGCCCCGGCCATGGTGAGCCTGCCTCGCCTGTGCAACCACTGCGAAAACCCACCCTGTGTACCGGTGTGCCCTGTGCAGGCCACCTTCCAGCGCGAAGATGGTGTGGTGCTAGTAGATAACGAACGCTGTGTAGCTTGCGGTTATTGTGTGCAGGCATGTCCCTATGATGCGCGTTTCATCAACCGCGAAACGCAGACAGCAGACAAATGCACCTTCTGTGAGCATCGGCTGGAAGTGGGCCTGCTGCCGGCCTGCGTCGAAAGCTGTGTAGGCGGCGCGCGCGTCATCGGCGACCTGCTGGATCAGGACAGCGAGATCAACCGCCTGATGGCGGAACACAAAGAAGACATCAAAGTTCTCAAACCAGGCATGGGCACCTCGCCACGCGTGTTCTACATCGGATTGCCGGACGAGTTTGTTGATGAAGTGGACGGACAGGCCAGCGTGCGGCTGGTGCCACAACTGTAGAGGGAGCGGACCATGCAAATCATAGAATTGCTCACCCCACACTACGACGCCGCGTGGCTACCCTGGGCCGTGCAGTACTTCTTCCTGGTCGGCATGTCGACCGGGGCGGCACTACTGGCTGCCTGGAGCGTGTGGTCCAAGCCGGAAAGCGCCGCCGCACAGGCCTTGCCGTTATTAATTGTGCTGCTATCGGTAACGGTAATCACGGCGCCTGTCTCCTTGCTGGCTGACTTGCATCAGCCGGCCCGCTTCTGGCATTTCTACGCACATTTCACGCCGTGGTCATGGATGTCCATGGGTGCAGTGCTTCTGCCAATATTCGTCATGTTGTCTCTTGGCCTGTGCCTGGCCTGGTGGCGGGGCTCACAGCGCTGGATGCGTATCGTGTCTGTGCCACTCATTCTTTCTGCGCTGAGCATCGTAATCTACACAGGCGCTGAGATCTCCATTGTTCGTGCCCGACCACTGTGGAACAACCCATGGGTGCCGGTGAATCTGGCGTTGACTGCATGGCTGGCGTCCGTGAGCGCCGCTCTGCTGTTGACGCTTTGTGTGCCGGCCGGCCGCAACATTGCGGTGCGCGCATGGCTGGGCACGCTGGGACTCTTTCTGAGTCTGGCATTGCTGGCCGTGGCAACGGTTTGGGTGGTGAGCGGCTATGTGATGCAGACACCCTCCTTTCTCGAAGCCCTCGACCTATACCGGAATTTCCCTATCTGGAGAACGAGCATCCGGCTATCCGTCGTGCTTGGAGTGATTGTTCTGGCCATGTGGCTGCGACCCGGCTGGTGGCTGCAATCCCGAATCACGCTGGTGCTGCTGGCCGGTGCAGCCTGCGCAGCCGCGTGGGGCTTCCGCTGGGCCTTGTTCATGGGCGTGCAGGGTGTGCCCAAATATGGCGCCGGCCTATACGTGTATTCCATGCCGCTGGGAGGCGATGGCCTGATGGGAATCCTAGGCGTCTTCGGGCTATGCGTGGCAGTGCTTACGGCCGTGTTATGGGCACTGGAAATCAAGGAACGAGCTTACAAAGAGCGAGTGTGTCATGAGTAAAGAAAGCAAACCTGGAGCCGACAAGCTGCGCCGCAAGCTGCTGCGTACTGGATTGATAGCAGGCGGCACGACCGCATTCGCGGCGGGCTACGGTGAGACCTTGATACGAGGCGCCAAAGGCCTGATGACGGGCACTGCGGGTACGCCCACTAAAGACGCAGTACGCGGCAACTCGCTGCAGCCGGAGTTTCGTATTGACCCTGTCACCGGGCGACTGGAGACACATCCCGGCCAAGTGGTGAGCCCATCGAGCTGTCTGGGGTGTTGGACCCAATGCGGCGTGAGAGTGCGGGTCGATACAGCCACGAACCGCATCATCCGCATTGCCGGCAACCCCTATCACCCATTGGCCACCACGAACCATGCGCCCATGGAAACGCCCGTGCGTGAGGTCTATGCCATGCTGGGAGGAGATAACGGCCTGGAAGGCCGCGCCACTTCGTGTGCGCGGGGATCCGCCATGCTCGAGCATCAGACTGCACCCCACCGCATCCGGCAGCCGCTCAAGCGTGTGGGGCCCCGCGGTTCGGGTCAATGGAAAACAATATCCTTCGAGCAGTTGATTGAGGAAATCTGTGAAGGCGGTGATCTCTTCGGTGAAGGCCATGTCGATGGCCTGCGCGCGATCCGGGATGTCGACACACTGATTGACCCGGAAAACCCGGAATACGGCCCCAAGTCCAACCAACTGCTAATGACGGACTCGGCAAACGAAGGACGTACACCGTTAATCAATCGGTTTGGGCGCCAGGCGTTTGGGACCGTGAATATTTCGAATCACGGTTCTTACTGCGGGCAATCTTATCGAGTGGGTACCGGCGCTGCGCTGGGTGACCTGGTGCGCATGCCGCATGGCAAACCCGATTGGCAGAACTCCCGCTTCGGACTGTTTATCGGCACGGCACCGGCACAATCCGGAAACCCTTTCCAACGTATGGGCAGAGAACTGGCGGCAGCACGTTCTCGCAAGGAACACACCTACCAATACGTAGTCGTATCGCCCATCCTTCCTATGTCTTCCAGTCATGCCGCCGGCAGTAACAACCGCTGGTTGCCCATCTTGCCGGGAACAGACCTGGCCTTGGTCATGGGCATGATCCGCTGGATCCTGGAAAACGCGCGATACGACACCAAATTCCTGTCGCAGCCAGGTCCGGCCGCTATGGAGGCTGCGGGCGAAGCATGGTGGAGCAATGCCACACACCTATTGATCGATGACCCCGATCACCCACGGTATGGTTCTTTCTTGCGCGGGGCGGATCTGGGCTGGGAACTGCCCGAATCCAAGGACGACAAAAAGCCGGCAGAGGACGTCTACGTGGTGCAGTTGCCTGACGGCACTCTGGCGCCTCATACCGTTGCGCAAGCCGCCGAGCTGTTCGTCGCGCGTGATGTGAAAGTGGTGAACCCGGATGGCGTCGAGACGGAACTGAAGGTGTGCTCCTCACTCTATAAACTGCGTAGCGAAGCGCAGCGCATGACTTTGGAAGAGTATTCGCGTCAGTGCGGTGTACCCGTGCAGGAAATCGAAGAGTTGGCGCGCGAGTTCACCAGCCACGGCAAAAAGGCGGTGGCCAATTCGCATGGCGGCACGATGAATGGCGCGGGTTTCTACACCACTTTTGCCATTGCCACCTTGAACAATCTGATTGGAAATCTGAATGTGAAGGGTGGGTGGGTAATGGACGCCGGCCCCTTCGGCCCCTTTGGGCCCGGCCCGCGTTATAACTTTGCCCAGTTCGACGGCGCCGTCAAAGCGCGCGGTGTGCCGCTATCGCGCAACCGCTTTCCGTATGAACGCAGCAGCGAATTCAAACGCAAGCGGGAAGCCGGGCAGAACCCGTACCCCGCAAAGGCGCCGTGGTATCCCGCAGTGGGTGGACTCAGCAGCGAAATGCTGGCCGCCGGCCTGCTGGGCTACCCCTATCCGCTGAAAGCGTGGATCAACCACATGAGTAATCCCGTTTACTCGATGTGCGGTTTCGAAAACACGCTCGCCGAGTCCCTGAAAGACCCGAGCAAGCTGCCGCTATTCATCTCCGTTGACCCTTTTATTAACGAAACCTCTGCACTGGCGGACTATATCGTTCCCGATACCGTCACCTATGAAAGCTGGGGAATCGGCGCCCCCTGGGCCGACGTCGTCGCCAAGAGCTCGACGGTGCGCTGGCCGACAGTCGAGCCGGCTACAGAGCGAACTGCAGATGGCCAAGCTATCTGCTTCGAAGCATTGCTTTTTGCCATCGCTAAGAAGATCGGCCTGCCCGGTTTCGGCAAAAACGCGATGTCCACGCGCGATGGCGAGCCCCTGGATCTGGACCGGCCCGAGGATTTCTACGTGCGCGCCATTGCCAATATCGCCTACCAGGCGGGCAAGCCGGTGGGCGAGGCGTCCGACGACGATATCGCCATCACCGGTCTGGACCGTTGGATGCCGACCGTCACCGAGCGCCTGAAGCCCGAGGAAGTGAGGCGTGTAGCGATGGTGATGAGCCGCGGCGGACGCTTCGACCGCATTGAAGACGCCTGGGATGGCGACCGGCTCAAAATCAAGCCCGGCAACCCCGTCAACATCTGGAATGAAAGTGTCGCAGCCATGCGCCACTCGATGACAGGCGAGCGGCTAAGCGGCTGTCCAACTTGGCATCCCACCCGTTTTGCTGACGGTAGCCCCATGCGGGAACACTTTCCGGAAACGGACTGGCCCCTGACGCTCAGCTCATACAAGTCGAATTTAATGAGCTCCATGTCAATCGCCGCCAAGCGGCTTCGCCAGGTTCACCCCCATAACCCTATTTCCTTGAACAAGGAAGACGCTCGCGCATTGGGAATTCAAAATGGCGATCGCATCCGGGTGAGCACGCCTGGCGGCTCCGTTGAGGGCGTGGCACTCGTGCGTGCCGGCATTCGCCAAGGTGCTGTGGCCATAGAGCATGGGTACGGCCACAAGCAGCTGGGTACGGTGCCTCAGTGGATCGACGGTAAGCCGACCCCACACAATCCCGAGCATGGCCGCGGCGTGAACCTGAACAACCTGGGCTTCCCGGACCCGACGCGTCCCGAAAAGGACAATATCTGGGTTGACTGGGTGTCAGGAGCCGCTGTACGCCAAGCGCTACCGGCCAAGGTCGAAAAAATTACTTCCCTCTGACGGCAGCAAGAATGCGGCGGTCCCGTTTTGTGGGCCGCCCATCGGTGTAAGCGTGCGAGGGCTCCGGCGCCAGGCGGCGCATCTCGGCCGCGCGCTCGCGGCGACGGGCGCTCTCTTCAGTTTCTTCATAAAGCTGGGCGGCGACCGGCGCCGGGCCGCGCACGCGGCTAACCCCGCGTACCACCACTTCAATGGGCGGGTCACCCTTTCTGACGGTGACCAAATCACCTTGCCCGACCTCCCGGGCCGGCTTAGCAGGCTGGCCGTTCACTAACACACGACCTTTGCCGATTTCATCCACAGCCAGGCTACGCGTTTTGTAGAAACGGGCGGCCCACAGCCATTTATCCAGCCTCAGTTTTTCATCCATTACTTCAGAATATCAAATTAATGAGCGCAACCAACTTAGCGGATGCGCCGCAAGCGCTCAATAGAGGCCTGATTCAAGCGACGCGCCTCTTCTTCCGCATAGTTGCGTTCGCCCTTCTCATAACGCCCTTTGTAAATGCAGGCACTGCGGTTCCATTGACATTCCTGACTGGCAGTGACCACCCGGGCGTCACCACCCCCTGCAGCCACTTCCGAATTGGTTGACGAGCAGCCTGCCGCAACAGCAGCCAGCAGCCACACCACGCCATAACGTCTCAATATCTGCATGGACTTGCTTCCTTTGCGCGGTATAAACGGAATAGCTACTTTATAGCAGGCCTGGACACGGGTTGCCGGCGAATTCATTGCAAAATGCAAACCGTTCACTTCGCTGAAGCAAGGTAGTTATGCTGCTGTAGCCACACATACAGACGTAAAAAAAGCCGCTTTAGGAAAAGCGACTTTACTGTGGTGCCCGGGACCGGAATCGAACCGGTACGCTCTAAGAGCGAGGGATTTTAAGTCCCTTGTGTCTACCTATTCCACCACCCGGGCATCGGTCGTTGCCTATTGGGTCATGCTTCACCCGGAAGGCCGTAGCCGCCGGGAAACGCATGATTATAGGCTACTTGCGCATAGCTCGGCTTCGTGGGCTTGAAGCCGGAGCCACGTACGCAGTTTTAGGACTCGGCCTTGGCTCCGCCTTCGCCCTGTTGGGCCTCAATGCCACCGATCGATTTGATCGACAGACGCAGACGGCCTTTGTCGTCGGCCTCGATCACCTTGAAGCGCACAATCTGGCCGACCTTCAGTACATCATTGATGTTGCTGATGCGGTAATTGGCGATTTCAGAGATGTGCAGCAAGCCATCACGACCGGGCAACACCTGCACGATGGCACCGAAGTCGAGCAGACGCAGGACGGGGCCTTCGTACTCTTCGCCCACTTCCACATCAGCGGTGAGTTCCTTAATGCGGCGCTCGGCCTCACGGGCCTTGTCGAGATCGGCGCTGGCGATGGTGATATTGCCGTCGTCGTTGATGTCGATCTGCGTGCCGGTCTCTTCGGTCAGGGCACGGATGGTGGCGCCACCCTTGCCAATCACGTCTCGGATCTTCTCAGGATTGATCTTGAGCGTGATCATGCGGGGAGCAAACTCGGAAAGTTCGGTGCGCGAACCTTCGATTGCCGAACGCATGGCCTCAAGAATGTGCAGACGGCCTTCACGGGCCTGCGCCAGCGCAACCTGCATGATCTCGCGAGTAATGCCCTGAATCTTGATGTCCATCTGCAGCGCGGTAATGCCCTTAACAGTACCGGCTACCTTGAAGTCCATGTCACCCAGGTGGTCTTCGTCGCCCAGGATATCGGTAAGCACGGCGAACTTGCCGCCGTCTTTGATAAGACCCATCGCCACACCGGCGACGTGCTCGGCCATCGGAACGCCGGCGTCCATCATGGCCAGGCTGCCACCACACACGGAAGCCATCGAGGACGAACCGTTGGACTCGGTAATTTCAGAGACGACGCGGACGGTGTACTGGAACTCGTCTGCAGGCGGCAACAACGGATGAAGCGCCCGCTTGGCCAAGCGACCGTGACCAATTTCGCGGCGTTTCGGGGCGCCGAAGCGGCCGGTTTCGCCCGTGGAGAACGGCGGGAAGTTGTAATGCAGCATGAAACGGTCACGCGACTCACCCATGATGGAGTCGATGATTTGCTCATCCTGCTTGGTACCCAAGGTGGCAGCGACCAAAGCCTGCGTTTCGCCACGGGTGAACAGGGCACTACCGTGCGCACGTGGCAGGACGCCCAAGCGGATGGAAATGGGACGCACTGTGCGTGTATCGCGACCATCGATGCGGGGTTCGCCATTCAGAATCTGGCCACGAACGATTTCTGCTTCCAGATCGAACAGGATGTTGTCGACTTCGACTTCGTCGGGAGCGTCTTCACCCTTAGCCGCAGCATGTTCGGCCAGTCGCGCCTTGACATCCGCATAGACGGAACGCAGCGTTTCGGTACGTTGCTGCTTGCTGCGAATCTTGTATGCAGCCACCAGCGGCTCACGCGCGGCGGCGGTAACGGCAGTGATCAGTGCCTCGTTCTTTGCGGGCGGCTGCCAATCCCATTCCGGTTTACCGGCCTCGGCCACCAGATCGTGAATGGCGTTGATCGCGGCTTGCATTTGCTCGTGACCAAACATCACACCGCCCAGCATGACTTCTTCGGACAGCTCACGCGCTTCCGATTCCACCATCAACACCGCGTCTTCCGTGCCCGCCACCACCAGCTCCATGGCGGATCCCTGCATCTGCGATGTAGTGGGGTTCAGCACATACTGGCCGTCGATATAGCCTACGCGCGCAGCGCCGATCGGGCCGTTGAACGGGATGCCGGAAATCGCCAGGGCTGCCGATGCGCCGATCATGGCGGGGATATCCGGATCGACCTCGGGGTTCACCGAAACCACGTGCAGGATGACTTGGACTTCGTTGTAGAACCCTTCTGGGAACAACGGACGCAACGGCCTGTCGATCAGGCGTGCAGTCAAGATTTCTTTTTCGGAGGGCCGACCTTCGCGCTTGAAGAAACCGCCCGGGATACGACCGGCAGCATAAGTTTTTTCGGCGTAATCGACGGTAAGCGGGAAGAAATCTTGACCGGGTTTCGCCTGCTTGGCGCCAACCACGGTTGCGAGCACGCAGGTGTCGTCTACGGTTACCAAAACGGCACCAGACGCCTGGCGAGCAATCTCGCCGGTCTCGAGCGTCACAGTGTGCTGACCGTATTGGAACGATTTGCTCACTTTGTTGAACATTGTTTTTCCTTACAAAATAAAAAACCGCGGACACCACGATATATATCGCGGCGTCCACGGTTGTCTCTTGGGGAGAGTCCCCGGGGTATCACTTCCGCAGACCGAGCTTTTCGATAAGGTTGCGGTAGGAGTCGGGGTTGCGACCCTTGAGATAGTCGAGCAGCTTGCGGCGACGGCTGACCATACGCAGCAAGCCGCGACGGGAATGATGGTCTTTCTTGTGTGACTTGAAGTGCTCGGTCAGCTCGTTGATGCGAGCCGTAAGCAATGCAACCTGCACTTCGGGCGAACCCGTGTCTCCTTGACCACGCTGGAATTGCGCGACGATTTCAGACTTGTTGATATCAGTAACTGCCATTTTCGATTGACCTCAATGAACTTGCGTACAAGGCCGAGGAGCCTTGACGTGCGTGAAAAGAAGAAAATTATACACTGCTACGCCATCCCTTGCGCGGGCACCGTCTGTGCTGGTGTAGTCAGCCAAGTTGACTGAAAATAACCGGCACCGCTGCCCTGCCCTAACCCAAGGAACAAGCCATGTTCACCTTAAACGCATCGATCCGCCCCCTGCCAAACCGGTTACCTGTGCGTTCCTTCTTCGCTACGGCTGCAGCGTTGGCTTTGGCGGGCTGCAGCACCATGCAGGATATCCCGCCAGGCACCCCGTTGGCTGAAGTCCTGGCCCGTCATGGTGCCCCCAGCATAGAGTGTCCCCAGCCCGACGGGACACGGCACATGGTTTGGAGCAGCCAGCCCATGGGGCAATATGCATGGGCCACACGGGTGAGCGCCGACGAAACCGTCGGTGAAGTCGTGCAGATTCTGAACGATGCCGCCTTTCGCCAAGTCGAGGTGGGTGTCTGGGATGCAGACCGCATGCGCTGCACGTTCGGGCCGCCGGCCAAGATTTCGTCGGTGGGGATGCCCAGCGTGAGACAGACGGTCTGGAGCTACCGCTACCGCCAGGACGGCGTGTGGAACTCACTGATGTATGTCTACTTCTCGGACGACGGCATAGTGCAACGCCTGCACCCCGGCCCGGATCCGATGTACGAGCCCAGGGAGTGGCCGTTTCTGATGTAGGCGTTCCGTATTATTCGGCGTCGTGTTGTTCGGGGCGCTCGGGATGGTGTGCATCGCTGCGTCGACGGGCGAGTTCCCGCGCACGTCGCCAGCGCCAGGCCATAATGAACCACCCTGAAAGCCCGTAAATCACGAAGAGGCCAAAGAGCACCAGCGGCGGATCTGCCGAAACAAACACAAACGCGGCCACCAACACCAGCAATACCCAGAAAGGAACGCTACGGCCCAAAGCAAAAGATTTACCGCTGTAGAACGGCGCATTGCTCACCATGGCGACGCCCGCATAGACAGTAAACGCAAAACCTATCCAGGGCACGACATTGGCAGAGAAGGTGAACTTGTTGTCGACGGCCAGCCACACGAACCCGGCCACCAGCGCTGCAGCGGCTGGGCTCGGCAGGCCCTGAAAGAATCGCTTGTCCACCACTGCGATATTGATATTGAAGCGAGCCAGCCGCAGTGCTGCGCCCACTACATAGACGAAAGCAGCCAGCCACCCCCAGCGACCCAATCCCTGAAGCGCCCACACGTACATGACCAGTGCCGGCGCCATGCCGAAGGAAATCATATCGGCCAGGGAGTCGTATTGCTCGCCGAAAGCCGACTGCGTGTTGGTGAGCCGCGCAACGCGGCCATCCATGCCGTCGAAAACAAGGGCCAGAAAAATGGCAATCGCGGCGATCTCGAAGCGGCCGTTCATTGCCTGAACGACCGCGAAAAACCCCGCAAACAGGTTCGCGGTGGTGAAGGCGTTGGGCAAGAGATAAATGCCGCGGCGACGTTTCTCTTCAGACTGGAGATTCGGCATAGGCTCTAGTTTAGTCCTGCTGTTGTTCAACGGCTGCGGGAAGATCAGCAAGAGTGGTGCTGGTGGCCTGCACCTTATCGCCAATTGCTACGCGAGGCCGCGAGCCGAGCGGCAGGTAGACATCCACGCGCGACCCGAACCGTATGAAGCCATAGCGTTGGCCGGCATAGAGTTCATCGCCCGGCTTGGCATAACACAGTATGCGCTTGGCAATGAGGCCGGCCACCTGCACTGCAGTAACCACATGGCCCGAAGATGCACGCATCACCATGGCGTTGCGTTCGTTTTCAAGAGACGCCTTGTCCAGCGCGGCATTAAAGAACTTGCCCGCAAAGTAATCCACCGATACCACCGTGCCCTTAACGGGCGCGCGGTTGGAGTGGACGTTAAATACATTCATGAACACACTGATCTTGATGGCATCGCGATCAGCATATGGGTCGCGCACTTCTTCCACGGCCACAATGCGACCGTCTGCCGGTGAAAGCACCGCCAGCTCGCCTTCCGATGCAATGCGCGCCGGATCGCGGAAGAACTGCAGCACAAATAATGACAGCAACCAGAAGATGATGGACAGGCCCGGCCACCACACGGTCACCAGGATCGAAATCAAGACGATGCCGGCCAAAAAGGGCCAGCCTTCGCGCGCTATAAGCGGATGGGGATAAGGTGGTTTATTCATCGTAGGTCGAAGAATAACCGAAATGCAACTGACTTAGGTTCACTAGGACGGTTGTAGCAACGCCACCGGGCCATCGTAAAAAAACCGCTGCCCCTTGTGAGGGCAGCGGTTAACAGCTGATTCAGAATTCTTCTTTAAGAGAACGCTTAGTTCTTGCTCTGGTCAACCAGCTTGTTAGCGGCAATCCATGGCATCATGGCGCGCAGTTTGGCACCCACTTGCTCAATCTGCGACTCGGCATTGATGCGGCGGCGGGAAATCAGGGTCGGAGCGCCGGCTGCGTGCTCCAGAATGAAGTTCTTGGCGTATTCACCGCTCTGGATGTCCTTGAGACACTCACGCATAGCAGCGCGCGATTCCTCGGTGATGACGCGCGGGCCAGTCACGTACTCGCCATATTCCGCGTTGTTGGAAATGGAGTAGTTCATGTTGGCAATGCCGCCTTCGTAGATCAGGTCCACGATCAGCTTCAGCTCGTGCAGACACTCGAAGTAAGCCATTTCCGGAGCGTAGCCGGCTTCGACCAGGGTTTCGAAACCTGCCTTGATCAGCTCGACTGCACCACCACACAGAACGGCCTGTTCGCCGAACAAGTCGGTCTCGGTCTCTTCGCGGAAGGTTGTTTCGATGATGCCGGCGCGACCGCTGCCGATGGCGCAAGCATAGGACAGGCCGATATCGCGAGCGGCGCCGGATTTGTCCTGATGCACAGCTACCAGTGCAGGCACACCGCCGCCCTGGTTGTAGGTGCCACGAACGGTATGACCCGGTGCCTTGGGCGCCACCATGATGACGTCTACGTCCTCACGCGGCTGAACTTGGCCGTAGTGCACGTTGAAGCCATGAGCGAAAGCCAGTACGGCGCCTGACTTGATGTTGTCAGCCACGTGATCGCGGTACACCTGCGCGATGTTTTCGTCGGGCAGCAGAATCATGACCAGGTCGGCAACCTTGACGGCCTCAGCCACTTCCTTGACCTGCAGGCCGGCATTTTCGGCCTTGGACCACGATGCGCCACCCTTGCGCAGACCCACCACCACGTTCACGCCGGAATCGTGCAGGTTAAGTGCGTGGGCGTGGCCTTGCGAACCATAGCCGATAATCGCGACCGTCTTGCCCTTGATCAGCGACAGATCGCAGTCCTTGTCATAGTAAACCTTCATGTTGTGCTCCAGAATTCAATAGGTTCGTTAAAGTTTCAATACACGTTCGCCACGCCCAATGCCCGATACGCCCGTGCGTACGGTCTCGAGGATGGCGCTGCGATCGAGCGCATTGATGAAGGCCTCGATCTTGTCCTGATCACCAGTCAACTCAATGGTGTAGACCTTGTCGGTGACGTCGACGATGTGGCCACGGAAGATATCCGCCATGCGCTTCATTTCCTCGCGCTCCTTACCGACGGCGCGCACCTTGATCAGCATGAGCTCACGCTCGATGTGCGGCCCTTCGGAAAGGTCTACGACTTTGACCACATCCACGAGCCGGTTCAGATGCTTGGTGATCTGCTCGATCACGTCATCGGAGCCCGTGGTGACGATGGTCATACGCGACAGCGTATTGTCTTCAGTGGGTGCAACGGTAAGGGTTTCGATGTTGTAGCCGCGAGCGGAGAACAACCCTACCACGCGGGACAGCGCGCCCGGTTCGTTTTCCAGAAGGATAGAAATCACGTGTTTCATCTGTTTTTCTCCTTACAGGTCTTCTGAACCGAGCAGCATTTCGGTCAGACCCCTGCCCGCCTTCACCATGGGCCAGACGTTCTCGGTCTGATCGGTAATGAAGTCGAGAAAAACCAGGCGATCCTTGTTCTTCACAAAGGCTTCACGCAATGCGGGTTCGACATCGGCAGGGCTTTCCACGCGAACGCCGACATGGCCATAGCTTTCCGCAAGCTTTACGAAGTCCGGTAACGCATCCACGTAGGACTCTGAATAACGGGAGCCGTACTCGATCTGTTGCCATTGCCGCACCATTCCCAGGTAGCGGTTATTGAGGCAGATGATCTTTGGAGACAAGCGATACTGCTTGCAGGTGGACAGCTCTTGAATATTCATCTGGATGGAGCCTTCGCCCGTGATAACGGCAATGTCTGCATCCGGATTGGCCATTTGCGCGCCCATCGCATAGGGAAGCCCCACGCCCATGGTGCCCAGGCCGCCCGAATTCAACCAGCGGCGCGGCTCATCGAATTTGTAGTATTGCGCGGCCCACATTTGATGCTGGCCCACGTCGGAGGTCACGATCGCCTTGCCACCGGTGACTTCCCACAGTTTTTCGATGACGAACTGCGGTTTGATAATCGAGTCGGAGCTCTCGTATGCCAGGCAGCGGCGACCGCGCCATTCTTCGACCTGTTCCCACCACTTTGCCAGCGATGCGGCGTTACGAGGCGTGTCGGCTGCGGCCTGCTCATAGAGCGGTAGCATGTCTTCCAGAACGCTCTTGATGTTGCCGACGATCGGTACGTCTACTCGAACCCGCTTGGAGATGCTGGACGGGTCGATATCAATATGGATGATCTTGCGCGGATTCTGGGAAAAGTGCCGCGGGTTTCCAACCACGCGATCGTCAAAGCGTGCGCCCACCGCCAACAGAACATCACAATTCTGCATGCCGAGGTTGGCTTCGTATGTGCCGTGCATACCGGGCATGCCGACGAAGCGCGGATCGGTTGCCGGGAATGCGCCCAGAGCCATCAGCGTGGTGGTGCACGGTGCGCCGACCATATCCACCAGCTTCATGAGTTCTTCGTGTGCGCCGGAGGCTATGACGCCACCGCCCACATAGATCATCGGCCTTTCTGCGGCCAGCAGCATTTGCACGGCCTTCTTGATTTGCCCCTGGTGCCCCTTTGTGACCGGCGCATAGGAGCGCATCTTGATCTCGCCCCGCTTGGGCACGAACTTGCAGGTGGCCATGGTGATGTCCTTGGGGATATCAACCAGGACCGGGCCGGGCCTGCCGGTACGGGCGATGTAAAAGGCACGGCGCATGGTTTCTGCAAGGTCTTTAACGTCGCGCACCAGGAAGTTGTGCTTGACGCAGGGGCGTGTAATGCCCACGGTGTCGCATTCCTGGAAGGCATCTTCGCCAATCGCAGCGGTCGGCACCTGACCACTGAGGATCACCATAGGAATGGAGTCCATATACGCAGTGGCTATACCGGTAACGGCGTTGGTGACACCCGGGCCGCTGGTGACCAGCGCCACGCCCACTTTGTTCGAGGAGCGAGAATAGGCATCGGCTGCGTGCACGGCCGCCTGTTCGTGGCGTACCAGCACGTGCTTGAAATTGTCTTGCTTGTAGATTGCGTCGTAGATGTAGAGCACTGCACCGCCGGGGTAGCCGAACACATGATCGACCCCTTCTTCGGCAAGGCAGCGCACGACGATGTCGGCGCCAGTAAGTTCCATGTTGTTGATTCCTTTCGAAACCCATATCTATGCCCCGGCCGGCCTAGGCCTGAACCCGTAGACGGCGAAGACAACATGCCCTGGCGCTTTGTGGTTCACGGAACCCTTCCACCCAGTCACCTTGCCAACCCGACCCGTGTTCACCGAAACACGACATGCGCGCTACTACTCGATGAGCGCTGAGGTTGAAACGGAAGCCCGGCAACACACGCTTGTGGCGCGGCCAGCGGCAAATGTTGAAAAGGGCGCAAAAAACCGGGCGGATAGCCCGGCAAAAGTGCCTATGCCAATTTTTGTACGGATCTGAGCAAAAATCGACCAGCTACTTTAACCTTTTGTCGCACGCGAAGCAAATGAGGCAAAACTGGGGTCTGACCCCAGTTTCTCGGTTTCTGGTTTTCTCTCGATCTCGTTTAATGACACAATTGTGCACATGCGAGAAACCGGGGTCTGACCCCGATTAATATGACGAAGCCTCTGCCTGCGTTTGAGCGTTTTCTGTACAGTCACCATTTGTATGGCGGGGTGAGGCAGGCGCTGGGCGTGTTGTTGCTGCCGTTGGTGATTGGTGGCGTTCTGGGCCATTATCAGTCGGGGCTGACGGCGGCGGTGGGGGCCGCCTGCGTCGCCATACTGGATCAGCCCGGCGGTCCTCGCCGCTATGGGATCCAGGGCATGGCGGCAGCGATTCTTCTGGGTTCCGTCACCGTCGCCATCGTTGGGCCGGCCAGCAGCCACGAACTCTTGCAGTGGCTATTGGTGCCGCTGCTGTGCTTCGTCTTTTCGATGTTCACAGTCTTCGGCAAGCAGGGAGGCTTGCTGGGATTCGCATGCATGTTGATCATGACCCTCACTCTACGCTCGCCCCCACAACCGGCAGAGCTGTGGATATACACCGTATATTCGCTGTGTGGTGGTGTCTTCTATTTTCTCTACAGCTCGGCAATACACCGGCTCACTTGGTTGAAAGAAGAGCAGCAGGCGTTATCAGCGGCGCTGTTTGCCACCGCGGACTATATGCGTGCCCGCTCGGCACTGTACGACGTAGAAGTCGATCTGGATACGCATTACCGCAAAATGGTGCGCGCCCAGCTGGCAATGACCGAGGCGCAGCAAGCCGCGCGCGATACGGTATTGCGTGAACTGCCCACGGGCACCAGTCGCAGCGACCGCAGTCGCGCCGCTTCACTCAATCTGTTTATCGACATGGTGGCGCTACTCGACACCTTAGTCGCGTCCCATACCGATTACGTCACATTGCGCGAGAATTTCGGTGAAGGTGACGCGCTATTGTTTCCGCGTGACGCCCTTCGCAAGCTGGCCGCAAATCTGGATCGCATCGCCCTGAACGTGGCACGTAATCGGCGCCGGCGCAATCCACACAGCCTCAAGCCAGAATTACGCGCGCTGGAATTCGAGTTGCGGGAACTGCGTGAACAGGGCTTCTCCAAGGAAGCGCCCGAAGTCTACGCACTGCTTCTGCAGGTATTGCGCCGCCTGCGCCGGGCCAATGAGCTAGTGCTGCGCATGGCGGACAACACTCGTCGGGGTGGTAGCACGAAATTGGTAGATGAACGCTTGAACCGGGCACTGGACCGCTTTCTGTCGCGGCGCAAATGGCGACTGGGCATGCTCACCAGTAACCTTCGGCTGGATTCATCGCACTTTCGATATGCAGTACGGGTCATGGTGGCCAGTGCCGCCGGCATGATGTTAAGCACACTACTGGGCAGATTGCTGGATCACTACGTAGTCTCCGGCTGGGTGGTTCACGATTACTGGGTGTTGCTCACCATCCTGGTCATCATGAAGCCCGGCTTCGTCATGACCCGGCAGCGTAATGGTTGGCGGCTTGCCGGCACCCTGATAGGTTGCGTCGTGGCTCTGGTAATTTTCAACCGCTATAACAGTCCCTACACCCTGCTTAGCCTGCTGCTGCTAAGCGGCATCCTTTGGTATGCCTTAATACAAGTGCACTTCATGCTGGCAGCCGCCGCCAACACTGTCTTTGTGCTGCTGGCCTTTCATTTCCTGGGCCCACAACATTCCTTTGTTATCGGCGAGCGCGTGGTTGACACATTGCTTGCCAGCGGAATTGCGCTTTTGTGCAGCTATTACGTGCTGCCTTGGTGGGAAAGCAACTACATGGCCTCACTTGCCGCCGCCCTGCGGCGGGCCAACCTTCGCTTTCTACGTAGTGGCGTTCGCTACGCGGAGCTCACAAGACGGTTGCGGGCGTTTACCGAAAACCAGACGCAATCGGACTCAGAACTCGCGCAGTGCCGCAGCGTTCAGCATGACGCCGAGCTGCAATGGCGCGTGGACCGCAAGAACGTCCATATCGCCTTCAGCAACTATGCCGGCGCCTTTTATCGGATGCTGGCTGAGCCCGAGAAACGGCAACGCAACGTGAAAACGCTGAACGCCCTGATGATTCAGCACCATACGCTGGCCTCGCACATCAGCGCGACTGTACCTCTGCTAGCGGAATTGCCTGCCGTAACACCGGATACGCAGCAGGTGTTGGAAGGGATCGAAGCCACGTTGGCGGGCGAAGCGGGTGCTGCTACCTATGCGGCGTTATCTCCGAGCACCGCCGAACAGCCCGAACTGGCCTACCCTCTGCGTCAGATGCAAACCGCCGCAGCGCAGATCGCAGAAAACAGTGCGTTACTGGAGCCCGTTCCCGACGAGGGCACAGAGCCGGCATCACGCAGCGATAACGCCCGGACGCCGACTACCGACTCAGCTTGAGCGACGGAACACCAGACGATCTTCCGTCGACACATCCGCTGCGAAAGCATAGCCCTCCGCAGCAAAGCCCTTCAGGCCTGCGGGATCGTCAATACGCTCGTCAATGACGTAGCGAGCCATAAGGCCTCTTGCGCGCTTAGCGTAGAAGCTGATGATCTTCCAGGCGTCGCCCTTCTGTTCCTGGAAGACGCACTGCACCACCTTGGCCTTGAGCACTTTACGGTCGACGGCCTTGAAGTATTCGTCTGAAGCCAAGTTCACGACCACCTCGTCGCCGCGTTCATTCAGATACTCGGCGATGCGGGTACCCCAGAATTCATACAGATTCGAGCCCTTCGGCGTCTTAAGACGGGTGCCCATTTCCAGCCGATAGGGCCGCATCAGATCAAGTGGCCGCAACGCCCCGTACAAGCCGCTAAGCATCACAACGTGCTCTTGCGCCCATTCCAGTGCCTTATCGGAAAGTTCCGAAGCGCGCAGACCTTCGTAGACATCACCATTAAAGGCCAATATTGCCTGGCGTGCGTTGGTGGTATCGAATTCGGGCTGCCATTCTGCGTAGCGTTCAACATTGAGCTCAGCCAGCGCTGCGCTCAACTTCATTAGGGCAGCAACCTCATCGGGGGACTTTTCACGCAGGACTTCGATTAGCGCAGCCGCCTGTTCGACGAACAGAGGCTGAGATTGCAGTGTGGTACGCACCGGCGTGTCGTAATCCAGCTTCTTGGCTGGAGAAAGCAACAACAGCATGAAGACTCCTGATCAGCGGGCGGTCCAGCCGCCGTCCATGGTGATATGAGCACCCGTCATCTGGGAGGCGGCATCGGAGCACAGGAATACGGCTGCTTGCCCAAGCTGGTCGGGCGTGACGAATTCAAGCGATGGCTGCTTTTCTGCAAGCAGCTCACGCGCTGCCGTTTCAATGTCGCTCCCATTCTTTTGTGCCAGGGCTTCGATCTGACGCTCAACTAGCGCGGTGCGCACCCAACCCGGGCAAATGGCATTGCAGGTCACCCCTTGACCCGCCGTTTCCAGCGCAGTGACCTTGGTAAGGCCCATGACACCGTGCTTGGCGGCGACGTAGGCGGACTTCTGCTCTGAAGCAACCTGCCCATGTGCCGAAGCAATATTGATAATGCGCCCCCAGCGCTGCTTCTTCATGTGCGGCAATGCAGCCGCCGTGCCGTGAAAGACCGCAGAGAGGTTCAATGCAATGATGGCGTCCCAGCGATCGACGGGGAAATCTTCAATAAGGGCGGTGTGCTGTATGCCGGCATTGTTCACCAGGATGTCGATACCCCCCAGCGCCTTTACCGCCTCTTCGATGAAACGGCGGGTGTCGTCGCCACGGGTGAGGTCGGCGTTCAGGTAGACGGCACGTACGCCGAATTCGGCTTCTATTGCAGCCCGAGTGCGTTCGATTTCATCGGCATCGCCGAAACCGTTGATCACTATATCTGCCCCGTTACGGGCCAGTTGACGGGCAATCGCCAAGCCGATCCCACTGGTCGAGCCTGTCACTACCGCTTTCTTGCTTTTGAGCATATCGTTCCTTCGTATCTGGCTAAGGTGACGAAAATATCAGGATGGCATGAGTGTAGCGCCTTGGCCTCACAGGGACATGGCGAACAACACCAGGATGCCGGCCGCAGCCAGACAAGGCCCGAAACTCAGCGCATCCCCCGCCTTCATGCGGCCTGCCAACCGTAATGCAAGCGCGGCAACCAGCCCCAAGGACGCCGATGCAAGCAGTACCCAGGGAAGCACTGTCCAGCCCAGCCAAGCGCCGATTGCGGCAAGCAGCTTCAGGTCGCCATAACCCAAGCCTTCCCTGCCGGTAGTGAGCAGAAAACCCCAATAAACACACCAAAGCAGCAGGTAGCCGGCCGCTGCACCCAATACAGCGTGCTGCAATGGAACAAGGGTGCCGTTGAGGTTCACCAACAGCCCAGCCCACAGCAAAGGTTGCGTCAAAGCATCTGGAAGCAGGCCGCGACGCGCATCGATCCATGCCAGCGCAAGCAGCACCAGTATGAAAACAGTGACAGCTATTTGACTCATTCTTCGGCCACTTCAGCGGGCACAAAGCCGTGACTCTTGCCGAAGGGGTTGTCGGGTATGGCAACCTGCTCCAGCACTCCGTCCTGCGCAATGGATACCGCCGCCGCTGTCACTTCTTCCAAGGTGACTCCCGGCGCCAGCGCCTGGCCGGCCCGGTACGCCCGTGGCGGCGCCCCATCGATGGACAACAACGCTGCCCCGTGCCCATCCTGGCCTGCAATGACACCCTGCACCACAACTCGCACCCGCAACGGTTTGCCGCCGAACCATTGCGCAACCGGGCTCAAGTCGCGCCCGGGTTCATCCACCACCTCCAGCATCGGCGGCGACTCCCGAGGCACCGGCGCCGGCAATATAGCTCCCCATACACCAATGCCGGCGGTGACCGCCATAATGGCAGCCACGCGCAGCAGTGCCGGTGCTTCCCGATTTATTAGGGAGGGTGTTCCTTGCATGCGTATCTCCATCGCGAGCAACGCGCAACCGAAATAGTGTATGCACGAGGCCACACTGAAAAAAAAGCCCCGGGCATTGAGTGAAAATCAGTATAAATGTGTATTGATTGCATGGGGGACGGTGTCATCATGCAAAAGTCGTAACTCGATTGCTAGCATGCTCCCGCTCCAGATGCGCCCTCACCCCAATTCCGTTCATCGCCAGCTTGGCTTTTCATTAATAGAAGTCATGGTGGTGGTGGTGATCATCGGCGTGCTGGCCGCCTTGATTGTGCCCAACGTTATGGAGCGTCCCGATCAGGCCCGTCGCGTGGCGGCCCGACAGGACATCGGCACACTTATGCAAGCGCTGAAACTTTACAGGCTGGATCACGGCCGCTATCCAACCGCACAAGAGGGTTTGCCGGTACTGCTTGGGTCAGGCCATCCGGGTAACAGTGGTGGTCGCGCGTACCTGGATCACTTGCCTGACGACCCCTGGGGCTTTCCTTATCAGTATCTGAATCCCGGCGCACATGGCGAAATAGACGTTTTCTCATTTGGCGCGGACGGACGTGCTGGAGGTGAGGGTAACGATGCCGACATCGGTTCCTGGACCCGCTGATGCCCCGCCCGACGCAGCGAATCAGCGGGGTTTCTCGCTGCTCGAAGTGCTGGTCGTTCTGGCCATCATCGGCATTGTCACCGGAACGGCGGGGCTGAGCATTCGGGTCGCACGAGAAGAACAGAGTCTGCACACCGACGCCCAGCGCCTGGTTCGTCTGTTCGCGCTCGCGCAGGCGCACGCCCGTAATAGCGGCCGCCCCGTCGTGTGGGAATTCACCGCCCACGGTTACCACTTCAGTCAGACACCATCTGCGCTACTCAAGCCCGCAAAATTGGCCCGCCTTAGCGCGCCCCAACGCGAGTATGACATCGTGACTTCAGGGCCCTTGCGCATGCGTACGTGGTCACCCGCCCAAGCGGTACAGGTAAAGGTGGATCCCCCCGCTAGCAACGTGTTTGAAGGTGAGTGGGTGTCGGGTCCTCGCAGCGTCGAATTGAATGACGGCTTTGAAACTGTCCGACTGCTGCGTTCGGGAAATGGCCACTACGAGGTGCAGCCATGAACAACCACCTCTCGCAAACGGGTTTCACACTGATTGAAGTGCTGGTGGCCTTAGTAATTGCGAGTGTGGCCCTGCTGGCGTGCATGCGAGCACTAGGCGTCGCAGCTCACGGATCCCAGGCCATGCAGCATCGTAGCCTGGCGCTGGTTGCTGCTGAAAACCGCCTCGTCGAGCTGTACCTACAGCGTGCATTTCCCGCAGCCGGCCGCAGCAACTCCCCTTGCCCACAGGGTCGACTGCCATTTTCGTGCGAACAGATTGTTCAGAACACCGCGCACGCGAGCTTCCGGCAAGTCACCATCCGAGTTCTGCTGCCTGACGGCCCCATGTTGGCAGAGCTGCACGGACTGCTCTCCCCCCTGCCATGATGAAAAACGTTAAGGCGCCCGAAAGAGGCTTCACCCTACTCGAGGTTTTGATCGCGCTGACCTTAATGGCAATGTTGAGCCTGCTGTCGTGGCGGGCGCTGGAGACAACCGCACGTTCCAATGAGCGCCTTGAAGCCGGCGCCGATGACACCATGGCTCTGTTGCGCGTGCTGGGTCAGATAGAAAGCGATATCCACCAGCATGCCGGCACACACCTGCCCCACGCCACACCCCTCACCACCAGTACACCGCTGGAAGCCGTTCTGCCTGCCGCTATTCAATGGCAAATGCCGCATTTGTCGATCCTCCGAACCAACCACCACGGGGCGTGGCAAGAGGTCACCTGGGCGCTGTCGGGCAATGCGTTGGTGCGCGCGGTAGGAGCCCCCTCCACCCGCCTTCCATTACCCGCAGCAACCCATCCCGAGCTCATGCTTTCTGGTGTACGCAGTTTTTCATTGCGAGCCTGGCTGCCCGGACGTGGCTGGGTGGAGAGCGTGGCGCCGCCGGCCTCCTTGGCGGCAACCGGTCTGGAGATCGCCATCGTTCGTCACCACAACGGTGCCGACGAAGCCTATCGCAAAGTGGTGGTGCTGCCATGACGAGAGATCGACAGAAAGGCATGGCCGTGGTGGGGGCTCTAATTGTGGTTGCTGCGGCGTCAGTGGCCACCGCATCCATCATGGAGCGACAAAGCTTTTTGGCGGATACGCTGATGGGTGAACGCGACCGTGTGCAGGCCAGATGGTTGTTGCGCGGTGGTCTGGACTGGGCGCGCTTCATTTTGCTGAATGATGCCCGAATCAACGCACTGACTGTCAATCACGCCATCTGGGCGCAACCCATCGCCGGTCTGGAGGTCACCACCCCCGATCGCAAGCGCAGCGCGACGTTTTCGGGGATGATCGAAGACGAGCAAGCTAAGTACAACCTGGCACGACTGGCTGCCGGCGGCATGGTTCGCCCCGCAGAACTCGCCACTTTGCAAAACCTGCTCACCAGCCTGGGCATGCCCGCCTCGCTGGCGCCGGTAATCGCCCAACGCGTAGCTGAGTCGCAGTCCCCACATGGGCGGCCGGCAAGCGCGGTCGCATTGCGCAGTGTCGACGATCTTCTGGGGGTGGAGCATATCGGCCAAGACACTATCAGCACCCTTTCCGCCTATTTGACCGTGCTGCCACCTGAGACACCTTTAAACGTCAACACCGCCAGCGCAGAAGTATTGAGTGCCGCTATCCCCGGCCTTGATCTGCCAACCGCAAGGGCGCTTCTTCAACAACGGGATAAAGGCCTGTGGTTTACCAGCCGTGGGGATTTCCTCAACCGGCTGAACCAAACGGGGATTGCTCCAGTAATTCCTCTTGACGTACGCAGCGAATGGTTCAGGTTAACGGGTGAAGTCCAGCTTGACCACGCCCGAGCGGCCATGGCGGCACTGCTGCAGCGCAGGGGGAACACCGCAGCCGAAGTACGTTGGATGAGGGGCTGACATGAGTACCCACTTGCGTCTGGCTCTTCCCCCTCTCGAAGCCCTCGCTCCCCACTCGCGCATCGCCTTCGCGCTGATAGACGGCCGCGGGCGTGTGCTGCGCAGTGGTGAGCAAGCTTTGCAGCACCTGGCCGGCACTGTTCCCACCCGCCGCACGCACGCCATTCTGCATCCTGGGGATGCCGTAGTTACTACGGTGGATATACCCCCTCTCCCTAGTAATCGGCTGGATGACGCTGTCATGGCACGCATTGAGCCCTTGGTGTTGGGTGACGTCCAGACGCTTTGCATCGCACACGGCCCTCGCCAGGCAGACGGCCGGATGACCGTTGTCTGGGCAAATCGTCGCCCCTTGTTGCAGGCATGGCGGTATCTGCACGAAGCCGGCCTGAACATCCGTGCGCTGGTGCCTCATGAGTTGGCGCTTCCATCCGGCGACCCACAACCCGACGTTGCCCTTACCCTGCCTGCGGACTCGCGTTGGCTGGGTCGGCTCCCCACCTGGTCGTTGGCGCGACCGGAATGGAGGCCCGATAGCGGAGCGCGCCGATGGAGCGCCTGTCTGCGTTGGTCCGTGGCCGCCCTAATGGTTTGGATGACCGGCCTACATCTCTATGCAGGGCAGCTGCGCGACGAGATGCAGACCGTACAAGCCCGCTCTGAACTGGCCGTCCGCAAGGCTTTTCCCAACATGACCGTGGTGCTGGACCCCTGGCGTCAGGCCAGTAACGAGGTGGATTCTTTACGACGTCAGCAGGGCGGCACAACGCCCGACGACTTCCTGCCGCTGGCCATGGAGGCGGCGGCTCTGCTGCACTTCGCCGCGGGCCACGTCACGACACTCCAGTATCGAGACAAACAGCTCAGCCTGACTCTTGCCGACGGGTACTCCCCTCCGGCCGACGACACCACCTTACGGCAGCAGGCAGCTTCTCAGGGCTTGGTGCTCAACAAAGAAAGCGGGAAGAAAAACGTCTGGCACATTCGCCGCAGTGATGGGCAATCGACGGAGCGCCGGCCATGATTCCAAAGAATACCGGCTCCGCTCTTCCGCCATGGCGACAGTGGCTCGATTCACACCAGCGCCGCATGGCAGCATGGTGGTCTGTGCGCAGCAACCGCGAACGACGGTGGATGGCTATGGGCGGGCTTATCGTAGCGCTTGCCTTGCTGTGGACCATCGTCCTGCAGCCCGCACTTAATACCATTGAGCGGGCTCGCCTTGAACTTCCCAGGCTGCAGGCCCAATCCGCCCAGATCGACGCGCTGATTATGGAGGCCGAGGCCTTGCAGCGCCGCCGTACGGCCAACGTTGCACCCGCCGCCATCACCGGTGCACTGCAAACCTCGTTGCGCCAGGCGGGGCTGGATTCGACGGTCAGCATCACCGAGCCTCCCCGCGGCGTGAACAGTATTGCTTCGGAATGGGAAGTACAGATCACCGACGCCAGTGCCACTGTGCTTCTTGACTGGCTGGCCGGCTTGCCGGGTACGCTGCGGGTCAGTGTGGTCGGCGTCGACTTGTCACGCAGCCGCATAGCAGGACGCGATCAACCCGGCACGGTATCCGGGAGGATTGTTCTGCAGGGTGCAGAGAGGCCCGTGCCATGATGCGTCGCCTGCTTGCGCTATTCGCCTTGCTGCTCATAGCAACTCTTGCCGCCTTAGCGGTAATGCCCGCTCGCTGGCTGATACCTGCACTGCCCTCCAACTGGCCGTTGGCCATCATCGATGCCGGCGGCACGATCTGGTCCGGCTCGGCTGTCTTGGCAGTGGGCACTGGGCCCCATCGCCGACGTTTACCTGACCCGGTGACCTGGCACTGGAGCTTTCGCAGCGGCCCCAGGCTGCACTTCGGTCACCCTTGGCTCAGCGGCCCTTTGACACTGGCCCTTACACCGCGCGGCATCACCGTTTCTGCACAGACCCTTACTCTGCCGGCCCAAGCATTGGCATCGATGGATGCTCGCATTGCGGCCATCCATCCACACGGTCGCGTGACGCTGCGCTGGCCCGCCACCCGCATCGGCCGCCAAATGCAGACAGCGACCGGCAAGCCCCTGTTGGAAGCCGAATGGCGCGACGCCGCTTCGTCTCTCACCCCCATTCATCCGCTTGGGCATTATCAGCTCACCCTTAACAAAGCCGAACAAGGCGCCCGGCTGAACTTAACCACCCTTTCCGGCCCTCTGCTACTGGAAGGCAAGGGCATGTTCGACCGGCGTCGAGGATTGCAGTTCCAAGGCTCAGCCAAGGCCTTAGCCACTGCCGGCCCCACCGTGCATGCCGCACTTCAGGACGTGCTCGGCGCGTTAGGCCCCAGAAAGAACAACGTCACGCTACTGCAATACCGCTAGCGTCCCCGAATCCGATACGTGTAGCCCCCGCATGAAGACTGACTGTCGATCACAAATTGCCACGAACGAACCGGAAAGTGCGATACGCCCGCTGTGGCCCTCGCTGGCCTTGGCGCTGGTTCTGGCCGCCTGCGCAACCCCACCTGAAACGACGGGAGGCTCCCCTTCAAGCCTGTTCGCGCATGGTGTGAGCGGTGAAGCAAGCGGACGCGTTGAACGCGCCACCGCCACCACCCGGCCGGTAGCGCCCATCCCGTCGGCATCCGCGCATCAGCCCGAACGCCCTCGTCGCACTGATACGCCTGAACCGACTCGAAGGCGCTCACAAGGGCCGACCACGATGCTGAATTTTGTGGAAGCGGATCTGCAAGGTGTCGTCCGGGCATTGGCCGCATTCACCGGTCGAAATTTTGTCGTCGATCCCAGATTACGGGGGCCGTTAACGCTGGTGTCAGAGGTGCCTGTTGATGCTGACACGGCGTATTCGATGATGCTGGCCGCCCTGCGGATGCAAGGGTATGCAGTGGTGGAAGCGGACGGAATCAGTCGGGTGGTGCCGGAAGCAGACGCGAAACTGTTAGGCATGCCGGTGAGTTCCAGCGCTCGTCAGACAACGACGGCTGGGGGTGAGCTGGCCACGCGCGTCTTTACGCTGCGCTACGAGAATGCCGCCAACCTTGTGCCCATTCTGCGGCCCATGATCGCTCCTAACAACACCATTAACGCATACGCCGGCAACAATACGCTGGTCATCACGGATTACGCTGACAACCTCGAACGCATTGCTCAGGTGATTGACGAAGTAGACACACCGGACGCCTTCAGCACCGATGTGGTGCCCATACGGCACGGCGTCGCATTGGATGTGGCGGCATTGGCCAATCAATTGCTGAACGGACGCTCGCGCACCGACCCCACCAGCCAGGTTGTCGTCGTCGCTGATCCCCGCAGCAATTCCGTGTTGTTGCGCGCCGGCAATCCCGACAAGCTCGCCCTGGCCCGTAACCTGATTCAACGCATCGATCGACCCGAAACCGGAACCGGCAATCTGCATGTTGTGTATTTACGCAACGCGCAAGCCACCCATCTGGCGGAGGTGTTACGAGGCGCTCTGGATGGTGCCGCCGCATTGGGGCAAAACAATTTGGCAGAACTGGGCAGCGCACTGGCCGCTCCGGGCTTTGACAACGAGCTTAGCCTGGAGTCCGGCACCACGACGGCAAGCAGAAGCTCGACATTTGAAACGCCTGCCACCACCATGAGCAACTTTGCCCAACCGCTGCCGGGCAACACGGGCCAGCGGCCGCTGGCCTTTACGGCCGGCGGCGCCACAATCCAGGCCGACCCTTCCACTAATACCCTCATTATTTCTGCTCCCCCACCGCTTTATCGCAACCTGCGCGAGATCATCGACCAGCTCGATCAGCGACGTGCACAAGTATTGGTGGAAAGCCTCATTGTCGAAGTCAGCGCCGAGGATGCCGCCGAGTTCGGTATCCAGTGGATGGCGGGCGGTTCCGATATCGCAAGTGGACGCTCAGCGTTCTTTGGCGGCGCCAACTACGGCGGGACGGGCATGCAGATTCGCGGCCCAACCGGTATTGACGCGCTGGCACCCGGCATGAGCCTGGGCGTGGTAAAGGGCACCGTAAATATTTTGGGCAATGAACTGGTCAACCTGAGCGTGCTAGCGCGTGCCATGGAAAAGCGCGGCAGCGCCAACGTGCTGGCGACGCCGAACCTCATGACGCTCGACAACGAAGAAGCCAGCATCATGGTGGGCCAAAACTTGCCCATAGTCACCGGCCAATACACCACCACGGGAGATGGAGCGAGCAACCCCTTCCAGACTGTGGCTCGCGAAGACGTAGGCCTCACTTTGAGAATCCGGCCACAAATTTCGGAGGGCAATACCGTCAAGCTGCGCCTATATCAGGAAGTAAGCAGTATCGACGAAGTAGCTACACGACTGTATGACGGCCTGGTAACCCGCAAGCGGGCTCTGGAAACCGACGTACTCGTGGATGACGGCCAGATCATCGTGCTGGGCGGCCTGCTTGAAGAGCATATTTCATCGAATCGTGAGGCCGTCCCTGTGCTGGGGGACCTGCCTGTTCTGGGTAATCTGTTCCGTTACGATAACCGTAAGCGCAGTAAGTCCAACCTCATGGTCTTCCTGCGCCCCCACATCCTGCGCGATGCCCGCGATAGCGCCAGTATCACCCTGGACCGCTATAACTACATGCGTGCGGCACAGGCCCATATGCCACCGATATCAAGCTGGCTGGCAAACGATGTGGACGTTACGCCGCTACCGGCTTTCGACAAAGATCCTGCCACCGGCCTGCTTGATTTGCGCGAGTCCGGTGAGCAACCATGAATATCCGATTGCCCTACGCGTGGGCACGCGCTCAGCGGGCCCTCATCCAGATGGACGGCGGCACCGCAGTGCTGACGATCTCGGAACGCACCCCGACATGGGCGCTGACCGAGATCCGTCGTCAGTTTGGTGAGTTGCCCCAACGGCAGGTAAGCGACGCTGAGCTCGACACGTTGCTGGCCGCCGGCTATGCCGCGACCGACGATGCCGCCGCCGTGGTGGACGCCGCCGCCAGCGAGGTCGACTTGGATCGGCTGCTGCAGGACATCCCCGAAATAGAGGATCTGCTTGAATCCCATGACGACGCGCCTGTAATACGGATGATCAACGCCCTGTTCACGCAGGCGGTGCGCGACGGGGCGAGCGATATCCATCTGGAGGCCTTCGAGACACACTCAGTCGTACGTTATCGGGTGGATGGCACGCTGCGCGACATCGTGAGTCCGCGCAGGGCACTGCATAACGCGCTCGTGTCACGCATCAAGATCATGGCCAGCCTGGATATCGCGGAGAAACGCCTGCCACAGGATGGGCGCATCGCCCTACGGGTAGGTGGGCGACCCATCGACGTGCGGGTATCCACTCTGCCCACCGGCCACGGAGAGCGCGCGGTTCTACGCTTGCTGGACAAGGAAAGAGGCTTTCTGGAGCTCACGCGACTAGGAATGGCGCCGGATGTTCTAGCGGGGCTGGATGCCTTGATCCACCGGCCCCACGGCATCGTGCTGGTGACCGGCCCTACGGGCAGCGGCAAGAGCACAACCTTATATGCAGCCTTGGGGAGGTTGGATGCGGGCTCGACCAATATCCTGACGGTTGAAGACCCTATCGAATACGACTTGCCCGGTATAGGGCAGACACAGGTCAACCCACGCATCGATCTGGATTTCGCCACTGCCCTGCGAGCCATCCTTCGACAAGACCCAGACATCATCATGATTGGGGAGATCCGCGATCTGGAAACCGCGCAGATTGCCGTACAAGCCTCGCTGACGGGTCACCTGGTACTGGCGACTCTGCACACCAACGATGCCGTGTCGGCTATCACCCGCCTGACCGACATGGGTGTCGAGCCCTTCCTGTTGGCGTCTACGCTGCAGGGAGTGCTGGCACAACGCCTCATTCGCAGACTGTGCGAAACCTGCAAAGTCGCGCAGAAGGACGGCAGCGCCCTCCTGAACAGTGCGGGTTGCCCCGATTGCCACCACACCGGATATCGCGGTCGCACCGGTATACACGAGCTATTTGTCATCGACGACGATGCGCGTGGGCTCATCCACGGCGGAGCGAATGAGCACACTTTGCGACAGGCGGCAACGAACAAAGGAATGCGCAGTTTGCGAGAAGACGGCCGACGCTGGATCACACAGGGCGTAAGCACAGCCGAAGAGCTGGCCCGTGTCACACGCGACAGCTGATTGTAAGGACTCCTTCCATATGGCAACCTACCAATATGAAGCGGCCGACGCAGCGGGCAATATCGAACGAGGTTTGATCGATGCCGAAACCGAGCGCAACGCCCGCCAGTTATTGCGAGCTCGAGGTCTGCTGCCACTGAAGGTCCAAGCCGCAAATCGCCGAGGAAGGTCAAGCCCGGTCTTGAGCGGCTCGCGCCTGCGCAGTGCTGAACTGGGCTGGTTGACCCGCCAGCTTGCCGGCCTGTTAGAAGCCGGTCTGCCACTGGAACAGGCACTCAGCGCCGGCCTGGAACAGGCGGAGCGTCGGCATGTCAGGCAGGTGTTGAGCGCCGTTCGGGCCGATGTACGCGCTGGCCACCGGCTCTGTGATGCGCTTGCCGCGCACCCGCGCGACTTCCCGTCCATTTACTGTGCGTTGATTGAGGCTGGAGAACAGTCGGGCGAACTACCGCAGGTCATGGAGCGGCTCGCCCTTCACATCGAATCCCGTGGCGCGCTACGCAGCAAAATACTCACCGCCCTCATCTACCCGGCCATCGTCACGACTGTAGCCATTGCAGTGGTCGTTTTCCTGCTGAGCTATGTAGTGCCGCAGGTCATTTCAGCCTTTAATCACACACAGCAAGCACTCCCTCTGCTGACTCGCGCCATGCTGGCGGTAAGCCGCTTCATTAGCGAATGGGGGCTGATTGCGGCCTTACTTGCCGTCATATTCCTCACAGTGTGGCGCTGGTCGCTGCGCGTGCCGGAAGCGCGCCTGGCATGGCACACCCGTGTACTGGCCTTGCCCATGATCGGCCGATACATCGTCGATCTGAATACGGCCCGCTATGCCGCCACGCTGGCCATTCTTGCCGGCAGTGGTGTGTCGCTGCTAAGTGCGCTAGAGGCAGCCGGACGCACCTTGAGTAACGATCGGCTGCGCCTGGCGGCCACACAGGCCGGCCGAATGGTGCGGGAAGGCGCCCCGCTGGCGGCCGCACTTCAAGCACAAAAAATCTTTCCCCCCCTATTGATACACATGATTGGCAGCGGTGAACGAACCGGAGAGCTGCCGGCCATGCTGGAGCGAGCTGCAAGCACGCTGTCGGCCGAACTCGAAAGGCGAACGCTGGCATTGACGGCAGCACTAGAGCCCGCCATGACGTTGCTCATGGGGGGAATCGTGCTCATTATCGTGCTTGCCGTGATGATGCCGATTATCGAGATCAACCAGTTAATTCAATGAGTATGGGC
>JAJUGV010000065.1 GCA_029265795.1 Alcaligenaceae bacterium | reverse complement strand
CGGGCTGGTGAGAATCAGCGATCCATACCCGGGACCACGGCGTGAAAGCCACAGTCCACGTGGGTGATTTCCCCGGTAATGCCGGCTGCGAGATCCGACAGCATGAAAGCGGCGGTGTTGCCCACGTCGTCGATCGTGACGTTGCGACGCAGCGGTGAATACTGTTCCACGAACTTGAAAATGAGCGTGAAGTCTTTGATGCCGCTGGCAGCCAGGGTCTTGATGGGCCCGGCGGAAATACCGTTGGCACGGATCCCGCGTGGACCCAGTGCTGAAGCAAGGTAACGGACACTGGCTTCTAGTGATGCCTTGGCCAGGCCCATCATGTTGTAGTGGGGAACGACCCGCTCCGCACCCAGATAGGTAAGCGTCAAGACAGAGCTGTTGCGGCCTTCAAGCATCGGCAGCGCAGCCTTGGTCATGGCCGGGAAGCTGTACGCGGAAATATCATGCGCCGTGAGGTAATTCTCGCGCGTCATGCCGTGAAGGATGTCCCCTTCCAGCGATTCACGCGGGGCGAAGCCGATGGCATGGACCAAGCCGTCGAGACCGTCCCATTGTTCGCCGAGTTCCTTAAAGACGTTCTCGATTTGCGCGTCGTCAGAAACGTCACAGGGCAGCACGATATTGCTGCCGAATTCTTTGGCAAACTCTTCGACTCTTTCCTTGAAGCGATCGCCGGCGTAGGTGAATGCGAGTTCAGCGCCTTCGCGGTGGCAGGCCTTGGCGATGCCATAGGCGATCGAGCGATTGGAAATCAGCCCGGTGAGCAGAATGCGCTTGCCTTGTAGGAAACCCATTTTTCAGTCAATCCTTTCTCTATAAAAGCTATATGCAGAATTTCAACCACTGATGTTCGAGCCTGGAACCCGCAGACGCTTGCCAATCGCCAATTTGTTGCCCTTGAGATTGTTCAGCTTGCGTAGCGCGTCCACTGTGGTGTTGTAGCGACGTGCCAGTGAAAACAGAGTGTCGCCACGCCGTACTGTGTGAGTCATGGCCTGCGGACTGCGCCTCAGAACCTGTACATCCTTGGCCTTACCGGCCGCCGGTGGCTGCGCTGTAGCGCTACTGCCGGTATTCATCGAAACGCGTTGCACTTGGCCTCGTGAAGCCATGACCGGCTGCGGCTTCGGGGCCGACGCCTGTGCCATCTGTGATTGTGAAGCGGCCGGTGTAGTGTCTGCGGCTGCGACCAGCAACGTGGTTTCCGTACGGGTGGCAGTTTGCCGACGGCTTAAGCCGTTGATTTTGCGCAACTCTTCAAGCGGCATACCGAACCTGCGCGCGATGGCGGAGTACGATTCACCCCGCTTGCTTCGGTACGTGGTCCAGGAGCTGAGCCTGCCCTTATAGGCCTTCAGGTTGGCCATGAAGATGTCCGCCTTATCGGCAGGAAGCAGGATGTCGGCTTCGTCGTCTACCTTGATAATGGGGCGGTTGTGTGCCGGGTTCAGTTCCCGGAATTCATCGATGGACATTTCGGCGAGCTGGGCCGCCACCGTCACATCGATATTCTGTGTTTTCTTAACCGTGGTGAAGTAGGGGGCATTGCTGATGGGCGGAAGCGTAATGCCGAATTTGCCAGGATTAGCAATGATGTTCTTGAACGCCTGCAGCTTAGGAACGTAATTGCGTGTTTCTTCTGGCATTGAGAGGTGGCGGTAGTCTAGAGGTAGGCCTTGCTTCTGGTTACGCTCGAGGGCGCGCTTTACAGAGCCTTCTCCCCAGTTGTATGAAGCCAATGCCAGATACCAGTCGCCCTGGAATTCATATAGATAGCTTAGATAGTCGAGCGCTGCGTTGGTGGAGGCGATGGGGTCGCGGCGCATGTCTCGCCACCAGTCTTGCTCGAGATTGTAATGCCGCCCGGTGCTGGGTATGAATTGCCACAGGCCGGAGGCCTTCGAACGCGACAGGGCGGTTGGGTTGAAGGCGCTTTCCACAAAAGGCAACAGCGCCAGCTCGGTGGGCATGCCGCGCCGGTTGAGCTCATCGACGATATGGTACAGATACTTGGACGCCCGCTGGCTCATAATGAGCAATGACTCGGGCCGCGCAGCATAGTACTGGGTCCAGTGGTCGACCAGCTCGCTTTCCAGATTGGGTACCGCGAAACCGCGGCGAATGCGCTCCCAGACATCGGGTGCCGGGCGCGTCAAATCGATCGTGCGTGACGTGTCGGCGGCCGATAACTGCCGCGATCCGTGAGCAGTGTGTTCGGACTGCGTGGCGCATCCCGCTAACACCGCTGCGATCAACAGTATGAATAGCCGCAGACAATTCATGGGTGGATCATCAAAAGTTGTTCTTCCATTCACGCAAACAAGCAAACACGTCGACTTCGGTGGGCAATGTGCGCCCGGCGTAACGTTCGGCACTTTGCACAACCGAGCTCACTGCGCTACGCAGAAACGGATTCGACTCTATTTCGAGCGACAGACTCGAAGGCAGTGTCGGACGGCCTTCTTCGCGTAATCGGGTCGCGGTTTCCCAACGTTGCTGTAAGACAGCGTTCTCGGGTTCGACTGCCAGAGCCCAGCGCAGGTTCGACAAAGTGTATTCGTGTGCGCAGCACACTAACGTGTCGCCCGGCAAGGCCGAAAATTTCTTCAGTGATTGCAGCATTTGCTGGGCAGTACCTTCGAACAGTCGTCCGCAGCCGGCTGCAAAGAGAGTGTCCCCGCAAAAAAGCAGGGGCGCGCTACCATTGGGTCGACCGTGAAAGGCAATATGCCCTGCTGTATGGCCGGGCACATCGAGCACACTCAGCTCGAAATTAAAATCCGGCAATTGTACCGTATCGCCTTCTGAAAGGCGGTGGTGACAGATGGGAAGGCTTTCATTGCGGGGGCCGTATACGGGAGCGCCGGTATGTTCGTGCAGCGCTTTTGCTCCGCCGACGTGATCGCCATGGTGGTGAGTCAGTAAAATGGCGCGCAGGGCCAGGCCATGTTCATCGAGATAGCGAGCTACACCGGATGCTTCGCCGGGGTCGACGACAATCGCATCGCTGCCGGAGTGCAGCAACCATATATAGTTGTCAGAGAGGGCGGGCAGGGGAATAAGCTGGCTATTTACCATGGAAAAAAGTGAGGAACGGGTGGAACAACCCTTGATACTGGAACTTGCGGAATGGCTGGACACACCCCAGGGCCGTTATGTGGCGGCTTGGGAAGCGGCCCAATTCAGTGGCATGGTCGCCAATGCATTCGGCTATCATGCCATACAAATCGGGCTGCCGCATTGGGATTTGCTCCAGGCAAATCGTATCCCTTTTAAAGCGTGTGTCGCAATTGAGCAGGTGTCCAACGCCCCTCGCCAGTTGGTTGTCGCACAACCCGAGAACCTGCCCTTTGATTCCCAGAGCGTCGATTTGCTGATTCTGCCTCACGGGCTTGAGTGCGCGACCAATCCTCACCAGGTGCTGCGCGAAATCGAGCGGGTACTCGTACCCGAAGGCCGGGTCGTGATTTCCGGCTTCAACCCATGGAGCCTCTGGGGTCTGCATGGTCGCTTGCCGGCACTCGACCCGTTGGTGCCGGTGCCTGCCCCGCTGCAAGTTTCGCTGCCACGGTTGAAAGACTGGTTCAAGCTGCTGTCTTTCGAAATGGACCGGGGTCGCTTCGGCTGTTACGCGCCACCCAGCGTCACCGAAACATGGCTGGCGCGGTGGGCCTTCATGGAGAAGGCGGGTGACCGCTGGTGGCCGATTTGTGGCGCGGTGTATGTTGTGTCCGCCGTCAAGCGCGTAGTCAGGCCATCACTGGTCGGGCCTGGATGGAAGAAAAACCGCAAACCAGTCAGACGCCGCGCGGCGGTGGTGGCTGGAAGACAGTTCAACGAGAATTCACAGTGGCATCACAAATAACTGGCCAAGTCGTCGAAATTTGGACGGACGGCGCCTGTAAGGGCAACCCGGGTCCCGGCGGGTGGGGCGCACTGCTGCGCCATGGGCGCCATGAAAAGGAAATGTTTGGTGGTGAAGCCCAAACCACCAACAACCGAATGGAACTAACCGGGGTCATCGAAGCTCTAAAAGCCTTAAAGCGACCGTGTCATGTCATTGTGCATACCGATTCCCAATATGTTCAGAAGGGCATGGGCGAGTGGCTGCCCAACTGGAAACGGCGAGGCTGGCGCACGGCCGATAAAAAGCCGGTGCGCAACGCTGACCTATGGCAAGAACTGGATGCGCTGGTGGCCAAACATCAGGTAGAGTGGCGCTGGGTGCGTGGCCACGCGGGTGATCCCGGCAACGAACGGGCCGATGCCTTGGCCAACCAAGGGGTGCGTATGCTTGCACAAGCCTGAGCCGCAATGCGCCGCCTGCCGCACCCGGAACGAAGCAAACTGAAATAGATATGTAAACCCGGGTAACGCAACGCTAAGGTTCAGTGCTACATTCATTGGCCTGCAAGCTTCGTTAAATGCGAAGTCCCGCGAGACACTCATCTGACAATCACTACATCAATGAAGTTTTCCAAGGCGGCGATATTACTGGTGCTGGCGCTGGGCATGGGGCTGGGGGCCTGGGGCGCCCAATGGTGGATGCAGCGCGAAGGAAATGGCAATGTGGTGGCTGCGCCCGCCGTGCAACGCCAGCCCGCCGCGCCGCCTAGCTCGAAAGTCAAGGTTGAGGTCGCATCGGTCAATCAGGTGCGTCTTGAGCGTTCGGTTTCCGCGGTCGGTACGCTGCGTTCTCAGGATTCTGTCATGCTGCGGCCGGAAATCAGCGGTCGTATTGCCGAGATCAACTTCGAGGAAGGCGGTAGGGTCGAAAAAGGCCAGGTCCTGATACGGCTGGATGACAGCGTGGCAAGGGCCAAGTTGCAACAGGCGCGAGCCAACCTGCAACTTGCGGGCAGCCAGCACCGTCGCTCCGTTCAGCTCAGCAAACAGGGCTTCGTGAGTAGTCAGGCCCGCGACGAAGCGGCCAGCAACCTGGCGGTGCAGCAAGCCGCCGTGGCGCTGGCGGAAGCCGAACTGGAAAAAACCGCCATCCAGGCGCCGTTTGACGGCCTCGTGGGCTTGCGTAATGTTT
Source organism: Alcaligenaceae bacterium (assembly GCA_029265795.1). Classification (GTDB taxonomy): domain Bacteria; phylum Pseudomonadota; class Gammaproteobacteria; order Burkholderiales; family Burkholderiaceae_B; genus Yanghanlia. Next base: position 10,461 of record JAJUGV010000065.1, on the reverse strand, counting down.
CCGTTGGGGATTACGTGGGCCCCGGAACGGACCTGGTACCGATAGAATCCATAGATCCGCTCAATGTTGATTTCCGTATCCCTGAGCAATTTCTCAGGGCGGTGGCGGTGGGCTCCCGGCTGCAGGTGTCGTTTGATGCCCTATCGGGGGCCGTGCGCGAGGGCAGTGTGGGTGCCATCAGCCCCCAGGTGGATGTCGGGGGTCGGTCGCTTCTATTGCGCGCCCTCGTACCGAATCCCGATGGGCTACTGCGCCCCGGCCTGTTTGCTCGGGTTCATCTTGAGCTGGCTGCCACGCAAGGGCTGGTAGTACCTGAGAGCGCTCTGGCACCATCCGGCGACGCACAATACGTCTATCGTGTGCGCGATGGCGTGGTGCAGCGCGTCATGGTGGAAGTCGGCCAGCGTGTGGGGACAAACGTCGAGATCGTTCACGGTCTAACTGAAGGTGACCAGGTGGTCGTGTCGGGGCTGCAGAAGGTGCGTGACGGCATCGAGGTCGACATTCTGCCGTCGTCCACATCCTGAGCATCACAACTTTGTAGCGAGGCCGCGATGCAGCTGCCACAGATATGCATACGACGCCCGGTATTTGCCTCGGTGCTGTCGCTCATCATTGTTCTCATTGGCCTGATCTCCTACGACAGGCTGACAGTGCGCGAGTATCCCGCCATTGACGAACCGGTGGTGTCGGTTCGTACGGAATACAAGGGCGCCTCCCCGGAAGTGATCGAATCCCAGGTCACGAAGCCCCTGGAAGACCAGCTCTCCGGCATCGAAGGCGTTGACGTCATGACGTCCCGCAGCCGCAGCGAGGTCAGTTATATCAACGTCAAATTCCATATTTCTCGCGATCCGGATGCAGCGGCAGCCGAAGTGCGCGATAAAGTGTCGCGAGCTCGCCGCTTCCTCCCCGACGAAGTCGAAGAGCCGGTCATCAGCAAGGTGGAGGCAGACTCCACACCGATTGTGTATATCGGCGTCATTACCGGCAGCCTCTCGCAGATGGAGGCTTCCGACTACATTAACCGCTACATCAAAACGCGGCTGTCGGTTTTGCCCGGCGCGGCCGAGGTGCGCGTCTTCGGTGAGCGCCTGCCGGCCATGCGAATCTATGTCGATCGGCATAAGCTGGCCGGTTACGGTCTCATTGTCCAGGACGTTGAGAGCGCATTGCGCCAACAAAACGTCCTGATACCTGCAGGGCGTATCGAATCGCGCGACCGCGAGTTTTCGGTGGTGTCCACTACCGACTTACAGACGGTGGAGCAATTCGAGAATATTGTGGTGGCTACGGTGAACGGTTACCCGGTACGCATGCGAGAAGTGGCCGAAGTTCGGGTCGGGCCGGCCGACGAACGTGTGTCCGCCCGCTTCAATGGGCAGCCCAGCCTCACTATTGGTGTAACCAAGCAATCCACCGCCAACCCGCTCGACTTGTCGCGCGAGGTACGCAAGGAAATCGACCTCATCAACGAGAACCTGCCGCAAGGAATGTCGCTGCAGGTGGCCTATGACAGCTCGGTCTTCATTCAGCGATCCATTGACTCCGTTTACAAGACGGTGGCCGAAGCGATCATCCTGGTCGTGCTGGTCATCTTCTTTTTCCTGCGTAGCGTACGCGCCAGTCTGATTCCCATCGTCACCATTCCGGTGTCTCTCATCGGCGCCTTCGGCTTGCTGTATTTGTTTGGGTTCTCCATCAACACGTTGACTCTGCTCGCCATGGTGTTGGCCATCGGCCTAGTGGTGGATGACGCCATTGTTGTGCTGGAGAACGTCTACCGGCATATGGAGGAGGGCAAAAGCCGGCTTGAAGCCGCCCTCATCGGCTCCAAGGAAATCGCCTTCGCGATTGTGGCTATGACACTGACGCTGGTCACCGTCTATGCGCCTTTGGCATTTGCGACCGGCCGCACGGGCAGACTGTTCATTGAGTTCGCCCTGGCGCTGGCGGGTGCAGTGGCGGTGTCCGGCTTTGTGGCGCTCACTCTGACACCCATGATGTGTTCCGTGCTGCTCAAGCATCAGACCAGTCACGGGCGACTCTATTCGTTGATCGAAAACCTGTTGCAAGGCCTGACCCGCCATTACCGCAGCGCGTTGGGTGTGGCGTTGCGACATCGGTTCATCGTAGTACTGATCGGCTTGGTTGTAGCCAGCGGCAGCGCGGTGCTGTTCTCCATCGTCAAGAGTGAGCTGGCTCCCATTGAAGATCGAGGCGTGGTGTTCGGTGTCGTCACGGCACCGGAAGGTTCTACGCTTGAGGCGACGCAGCGCAGTCTGCTGCAGATCGAAGCCCTGTACGAAGACGTTCCGGAGAAGGGCGGTGTGCAATCCGTGATCGGCTTTCCCACAGTCACCGACGGTTTCGCCATCCTGCGACTCAAACCATGGGAAGAACGTGAACGTCGTCAGCAAGAGATCGCACAAGAGCTGCAGCCCAAGTTCTCTGCGATTCCCGGTGTGCGCGCCTTCCCTTCCAATCCCCCGTCCTTCGGGCAGCGTGCGACTTCCAAACCCATCAACTTCGTCGTTATGAGCCAGGCCTCGTATCCCGAGATGGCTGACATGGTGCAGGGGTTGCTGGACAGGCTGGCGGATTATCCGGGCCTGCAGAATCTGGATACCGACCTGCGCCTGAATACGCCGGAACTTAAGGTGCGCGTGAACCGCGACAAACTGGCCGATGTGGGGGTGGATGTCGATGAAGTCGGCCGTACCCTGGAAACCATGCTGGGCGGCCGGCGGGTTACCCGTTTCCGCGACAGCGGCGAACAATACGATGTGATTGTGCAGGTCAAGCGGCAGGATCGATCCACGCCTTCGGATATTCACGATATCTACGTGCGGGCGCGTGACGGCAGCATGGTGCAGTTGAGCAACTTTGTTGAAGTTGAAGAGTCGGTTGCACCGCAATCACTGAACCACTTCAACCGCTTGCGTGCGGTCAAGATCGAAGGCGCTATCGCGCCGGGCTACGCTATGGGCGAAGTGCTGGAGCACATGAATCAGGTGGCGCGCGAGCTGCTGCCGCCCACGGTTCAGACGGATCTGGACGGGCAATCGCGTGAGTTCCGCGACTCGTCGGGCAACATCTACCTGATATTCATGATGGCGCTGGCCTTCATTTATCTGGTGCTGGCTGCGCAGTTCGAAAGCTGGCGTAGCCCGCTCATTATTATGCTGTCGGTGCCACTGTCCATGACCGGTGCGCTGGGCGCCTTATGGCTCACAGGCGGTACACTCTCCATTTATAGCCAGATTGGTCTCATTACGCTCGTCGGCTTGATTACCAAGCACGGCATCCTGATTGTGGAGTTCACCAATCAGCTACGCGACCAGGGCCGCGATATGCTTGATGCCGTGATGGAAGCCTGCGAGCTGCGCTTGCGGCCCATTCTGATGACCACCGGCGCCATGGTGCTGGGTGTTCTGCCTCTAGCGTTGGCTACGGGAGCCGGCGCGGAGTCCCGGCAACAGATCGGCTGGGTTCTGGTGGGCGGTCTTACACTCGGCACATTGCTGACGTTATTTGTCGTGCCGGTCGCCTATACCCTGATCGCCGGGGCTAGGCGCAAGCTGATTAGCGCTGCCGATGCACAAGCCATCATGTCCGACGACGCCGGCGGCGGTCACGTGGCCGCCGTGCCACGCGCTCCCAAAGATGCGCATCACTGAAACAAGGAATATTGAAATGCGGCAAGTCATTCTCGATACGGAAACCACCGGTCTCGACCCTGCGGATGGGCATCGCATCGTGGAGATCGGTTGCGTCGAAGTGGTGAACCGCAAGCTGACCGGTAACCGCCTGCACCTGTATCTAAACCCCGATCGTGACAGTGATCCTGAAGCCCTGGAGGTGCACGGCTTAACCACCGAATTCCTTTCCGGTCATCCCCGATTCGAAGACGTCTACCAGCAATTTGTGGATTTCGTGCGGGGCGCCGAAGTCATCATCCATAACGCGGCGTTTGACTGCAAATTTCTGAATGCCGAGCTTGATCGCGTCGGGCTGCCTCCCGTGGGTGATCTGTGTGAGAAGATCACGGACTCCCTTGCATATGCGCGCGAGCTGCATCCCGGCCGGCGCAACTCATTGGACGCGCTGTGTGAGCGCTACGGGATTTCCAACGCCCACCGTACGCTGCATGGTGCTTTGCTTGACTCGGAACTGTTAGCTGATGTCTGGCTGGCCATGACCCGCGGGCAGGATGCCCTGCTCATGGATTTCCAAGATGATGAGCAGGCCAACGCCACCGGGGGGGCGGTCAAGGTCAAGGTCGATACCAGTCAATTGCGTGTCATCACGGCGAGCGACGCAGAGCTTGCCGAGCATCAGGCGTACTTAGAGCTGCTAGACAAGGCGGTGAAGGGCGAATGCGTGTGGCGGGCGTACGAGCCTGCAGAAGCTGCGGTCGCAGAATAAGCGGTGTGTCCCTGACCGTTTCGGCAGGGACACCCACACTGGGTAACGGATTACTGTCCGCTACGCAGTTTTTTCAGTTCCTGTTCGGCTATATCGACCCGCACAGTGCCCAGTTCCACCAGGCGTTCGGCGACGATACCGATTTCGTCCCCCACTGCGCCTGCCATCAGGGCGATATTTTGGGAATGCAACGACATATGGCCTTTCTGCACACCCACAGTCGCTAAGGCCTTCAGTGCGGAGAAGTTTTGCGCCAAACCGACCGCCGCAATCAGGCGGGCAAGATGCGCTGCGTTCTCGACGCCCATGATTTCCAGGCAGGCACGCGCGGTGGGGTGCAGCTTGGTGGCGCCGCCGATCAGGCCGACGGCCATGGGCATCTCAATGCTTCCAGCCAGATCCCCGGATGCCGTCACTTCCCAGTGAGTCAGGCTGCCGTAGTGCCCGTTACGCGCAGCATACGCGTGTGCGCCGGCTTCAACTGCACGTGTGTCATTGCCGGTTGCCATAACGACGGCGGTGACGCCGTTCATAATGCCCTTGTTGTGGGTGGCGGCACGGTAAGGGTCCGTCGCAGCGAACTCATAGGCGGCAATAATGCCATCGCGTACTTCTGTGCCACCAATGTCTTCGCTTCTCCAGACGCAGCGGGCACGGGCCAGACGGCGGTCTGCCAGGTTGGAGAGAATGCGCAGATACACGCGCCCACCCGTCCACTTGGCAATATGGGGAGCCAGCGTTTCGGCCATCGTATTGACGGCGTTCGCGCCCATGGCGTCGCGGGTGTCTACGATCAGGTGGGTGATCACCATGGCGCGCCCGCCGGCGCGCAGCACACGCACTTCCAGGTCACGGAAACCCCCACCATGTTCCACCAGCACCGGGTCGCAGGCGTTGCAGATGTCGCGGATTTCGTCCAGGCGCTCCAGGATGGCAATGCGGCAGTTCTCGGGGTCGGGAATGTCTACCAGCTGAATCTGCGCAATCATGCAAGTGCTGGACATTGAGGTGGTGAATCCCCCTGCGTCATAACACTGCCGTGCGGCATTGCAGACAGCCGCTACGACAGAGGATTCCTCCGTTGCCATTGGAATCAGGTAATCGCGGCCGTCGATACGCAGGTTAGTAGCGATACCGAGTGGGATATTCATTGTGCCGACCGCATTCTCGATCAGCCGGTCAGCCAGGTCAGCCGGAAGATTACCGGTGTTCTGGAAGTGTTCGGCCACACTAGGTTCGCTGATACCTGCGAACTCCAGCGTTTTTTCGATACGTTCGGAAATTGCGAGTTTGTGGAATCCTGAGATTCGGGACGATGCTTGGGTCATGGTTTTTCTTCCTGCTCAGAAACAATTTGCTTGGATGTCTAGGTTGCTTAGTTCATCATCCTGGGCAGCCAGGTGACGAAAGAGGGGAATGCAGCACAAATCAGCAATGCGAGAATCTGCAGGCCCAGGTAGGGTGTGATACCGCGATACACCGTTCCCATGGACAGGTGAGAGGGCATGGCTCCCTTCATGTAGAAAAGGGTGTAGCCAAAGGGTGGGCTGCTATAGCCGATCTGAATCGTGATTGCATACAACACCCCAAACCAGATTTCGTCGAAGCCCAGTGCCCTTACGATGGGCAGAAAGACGGGTACGGTTAGCAAAATGATGCCGATTTCATCGAGCACTGTGCCCAAGAAGATCAGAATCAGCATCATGGCGGCCAGAATCACGTACGGATGCACGTCCAGACCGTTGATGAAGTTCAACAAGGTCGTTGCACCACCTAAACCCGTGAAAATCGCCACGTAAGCTTTGGCGCCGATAGTGATCCACATCACCATCGCGGTAATGCGCAAGGTGGTGTGCCCGGCAGTGACCAGATTCTGTGTGCGCAGCTGGCCGCGTATAGCACTGGCCAGCACCGCACCCACGACGCCCACCGCAGCCGCTTCCGTAGGGGTCGCAACCCCAAAGAAGATGGAGCCCAACACCACCACAATCAGCAGGGCGGGAATGATCACCGCCTTTAGCGACGCCAGTTTGACGCGCAGCGGCACGGCGTCCTGCTCGCTGGGAGGGATTTTTCCTTTCCCAAAATAGGCGAGGCAAAGGATATAAATGGTGTAAATCGTGGCCAGCAACAGGCCCGGCATAATGCCGGCAATCAGCATCTTGCCGATCGACACCTGGGCGGTGACTGCGTAAACAATAGTTAGAACCGATGGGGGAATCAGAATCCCCAGTGTTCCGGCCGCGCAGATCGTACCCGTGGCCACGGCAGGGTCATACTTGCGGCGGAGCATCTCGGGCAGCGCCAGCACACCCATGGCGGTCACCGCTGCGCCTACCACCCCAGTCATGAAGGACATCACCACGCAGATGAAAACGGTGCCGATGGCCAGACCGCCACGCAGCCGGCCAAACCAGAGCTCCATGACTTTGTACAGGTCTTCAATGACACCGGAGCGTTGCAGAATGCTCGCCATAAGGATGTAGAGCGGTACTCCAAGCAATGCTTCCGACTTCATTGTGTCGAAGATTTGCAAGACCAGAATCACGACCGATTCTGGATTCCACAACGTAACCGTGAGCAGTAGGGAGAAGCCGCCCAGTACAAAGGCGATCGGTAGGCCGGTTGCCATCAACGCAGTGAGGCCGCCGAACATTATGAGAAGAATTATGTTTGGCGTCATGCCGCGTTCTCCTCAGTGTAGGTACGCTCAGGCAGCATCACCAGCTCTGCGACGCTTTGCAGAGCCAGCAGAAACATAGACAGAGGCACGGCAAACTTATAGGGCCAGACCGGAGGGTTCCATGCGGAGAAAGAGGTCTCGCGATACTCGAAGGCCTGCACGGCCAAGGGCCAGGAGTAGTAGAGGAGAATGCCGCAAAAAACGATGATGATGACTTGGTGTATGGCATCAACAACCCGGCGCGCAGACGGCCGCAACCGACGGTGAAACAAGTCCAGACTGACGTGTCCGCGCAGATGCAACAAATAGGGACCACCCAGCAGGAAATACGGCCCGAAGAGCAAAATAGCCAGTTCCATACCCCAGGTCGTGGGCGCGTTGAAAACGTAGCGGCTGATGACTTCGAACATCATGACCGGGACAATGACGGCCATCAGCAATCCAGCGACGGCAAACAACACCCGGTTCAGGGCAGTAACTGCCCTGGCATAGAGCTGAAGGATTTTCATGTTCGTTACTGAAGTATGGCGCGACGGCCTGTCACCGTGCGATGGACGGTGACAGACGGGCCGTAGTGGGGCTCGAACCGGGCGCGCGGCGGGTGGGTTAGCTCAGCAGGCCCAGCTGTTTCAGGAAAGCAACCTGGCTGTCGACCATTTCCGTTGCGAGCTTGTCGCCCTTAGTGGCCTGATGCCAAACTTCCACCGCCTTCTTACGGTTCTCGGCGACGTCCGCCGGGTCGAAAGAAGTGACTTCCACCCCTTGTTTGCGGAATTCTTCGATCGCCTTGGTGTCCGAAACCATAATGTGCTGGCGCAGCGCGGAAGAAACCTCGCGAGCGGCAGAGGCCAGTGCCGTTTTGAAGGAGTCGGGCAAGGCGTCGTAGGCACGCTGGTTGGCTACATAGCTGGTGGCGGTTGTGGGCTGATGCGGTCCTGGCATAACGATGTACTTGGCCACTTCGCCCAGGCCGGCTTCGAGGTTGGCGGTAAGGTCGCCGCGGTCGGCCAGATCAATCACCCCTTTATCCAGCCCGGAATAGACCTCGGCAGTCGCCAAGGGGGTGACGGATACGCCCATAGCACCCATTACTGTAGAGGCCAATCCCACAAAACGCCCTTTCTTGCCTTTGAGATCGGCCAGCGTCTTGAGCGGTACCTTGGAGTGAATGGGTTCGGGCCCGTAGACCGTAGGGGCAATGTAAAACAGACCGGCCGGTGCATAGGCGCGGCGGGCCATATCCAGGCCGCCCAGCTCGTAGAACCAGGCTTCGTACTGGTCGGGCTCTTCAAAACCGAATGGCACTGTACTGGTGAAGGCCAGGCCGGGAATCTTTCCTGCTTCGTAGCCATCGAAGGTTTTCATCATTTGGAAGGCACCGCCGCGCACGGCGTCGAACGCCTGGTTGGCGGGCACCAACTGGCCGGCAGAAAACAGTTCGATTTCGAAACGGCCTTCAGTGAGCTCGGCGACGCGCTTGACGAACAGTTCTTCGTATTTCTGAGGGGTGGTGCCGCCGTCCCACAGTGCTTGCATGCGCCACTTTACTTTTTCTTGAGCGCGCGCGACTAAGGGGGCGCCCGCAAGGCCTGCGAGCGTTCCGGCACCCAGAGTTTTGAGAGCAGAACGGCGAGTGATCTTACCCATGGTTTGTCTCCTGTTCTATGTGAGGGGTATCGAGTTTGCGGACGGGATCAATCGTTCCGCACTTGTAAACACGTGAAAATGATAGGTGAGGGAAGGGTACAATAAAAGGTACAGTTTCAAAAATTCAAAATAACTGTACCCATTATTGGGCCTGTACAGCAATGACACGTATAGAGTTCGTCATATCCTTCGTGCAAGATCAAATCGCTGCCGGACATTGGCCGCCGGGCAGCAGGATTTGGTCGATTCGTGCGGCTGCCAAGGATCTACAGGTTTCGAAGAACACCGTGGCAGAAGCCTACGATCGCCTCGTCGCGCTAGGCAGGCTGGAAGCGCGGGCCGGTTCCGGCTACTACGTTCCGCGGCATGAGCGGCGGGAATTGCCATCCAAGGCGCTATCCGTTGCGCACGCAGTGGATACGGCCTCGTTGCTGCGCGAGCAGCTGGTGAAGAACTATGAGGTGCGTGTAGGCGAGGGCAGGCCGCCACATGCCTGGGCGGGGCATATCGAAATCGCTCCTCTCGGGACACACCGGCGCGCTGGGGCAGAGTTTGATATCCACGGCTATGGCAACCCCTGGGGCTATCAGGCCTTGCGCGAATATTTGTGTCAGTCACTGAATGAACGAGGCATCAGTGCGGGGCAGCATCAGGTGTTGACCACCTTTGGCGGAAACCATGCCCTAGACCTGATCGTGCGTCAGACGCTGGAAGCTGGAGACGTGGTGCTTGTCGATAGCCCTGGCTACTACCCGCTTTTTGCCAAATTGCACCTGGCCAATGTTCGTATGGTGGGCGTCAGACGGCTTGAGAACGGCCCGGATATCGAGGATTTGCACGCCAAAGCGGCGAAGTACCGGCCCAAACTTTTCTTCACCCAGTCAGTGGCGCACAACCCCACCGGCGGCACAATGAGCTTACCTGTTGCTTACCGCGTTCTGCAGGCGGCAAACCAGCACGATTTCAAAATCGTGGAAGACGATCCGTTCGCGGACATCGTGCCGGCGAGCGCGCCCCGCCTCGCCGCGCTGGATCAGCTGGAAAGGGTCATCTATGTCGGTACTTTTTCCAAGACCTTGTCAGCCGGCTTGCGGCTCGGATATCTGGCGGCCGACGAAGCCCTCACTGAAGCTCTAAGCGACTTGAAAATGCTGACGGTCGCAAGCTCCGCCGTATATGTGGAACGGCTGTTGTATGAGTTCATTGCCTCCGGCCAGTATCTAAAGCACTTGCGCAAGCTGCGCTCACGTGTGGCCGAAGCGACCGCACAGTCGGTTGCTTTACTAGACGAGCTGGGTCTGGAAGTGTTCTGTCGACCGGAAATTCCAGGTTATTACTTATGGGCGTACCTGGCAGAAGGTGACGATGAGCGCGAATTAGTTGAGGAGGCTGCGCAGCAGAGCATCTTTATTGCGCCTGGTGCTTTGTTCTCTCCAGACCGTGCTCTAGAGCGAGCGGCGATGCGGGTGAATATCGCCTATGTTACAGAACGGAAATTCATCGATTTCATGCGCAAACGGATTGTGGGTTTGCGTGGTAAGCGCTAAGACTTGTATAATCGCCGTCTTCCCATCTAAGGCAACCTGTGGCGGGAACCTTACTGCCGCAGCGTGAGCGTCTCAAGATTGGGCGGTTAGCTCAGTGGTAGAGCACTGCCTTCACACGGCAGGGGTCACTGGTTCGAACCCAGTACCGCCCACCAT
>JAJUGV010000123.1 GCA_029265795.1 Alcaligenaceae bacterium | reverse complement strand
GCGGCCATGTCCGCAATGGTTCGATTGCCTCGGGTCAGCATCTTGCGGACCACTTCTTCCTTGAAGGCCTGCGCGTAAATCGTCTTGTTCATCGCTTCATTCAAAAACTGAGGCGACAACTAGCCTGACACGGGGGGGGCGGAGTGATGTCCATTCAATTTGCGAGCCGGTGCGGAGTGTTGCTGGTGCTGGCGGCTGCAGTCGCTGGATGCTCTTCAACGCGTACCTCGGAGTCAGCAGCCAGCCACGGTGATGCGCGAGTCGTCACCACCAGTCTTGAATGTCGAGCAAATCGCAGTGCGTGTATCTATGAGGGGCGGTATGAGGACGGTGAACGGCAATATGCCGAAGACGAAGCGCGTCGCCTGAATCAGGCGTCTATAAGCCGTCTTCGACGGGTTCGCTGAGTCCCCTCTCTTGGTATTTGTCCGAGGCCGCGCCTTAGCGGCGCCGGCTAGTTTGGTATTGTTAGATGATGGAAGAAAAACTCAGGTTGGACAAATGGCTTTGGGCTGCGCGCTTCTATAAGACACGCGCCTTAGCTGTGGATGAAATTGGAAAGGGGCGCGTTCTGGTGAACGGTCAGACAGCCAAACCTGCAAGGGAAGTCGGGCCGGGTGATCTGGTGACGGTTCGCAAGATGGATCCGCCCATCGAGGTCATGGTTCGCGGCGTGAGCCGGGTGCGCGGTCCCGCCTCAATAGCAGCACAGTTGTATGAAGAAACCCCTGAAAGCGCCACCAAACGTGCTCACGCCGCAGAAATGCGGCGGCTCGCCCCGGAACCGTCCCATGATTATTACGATGGTCGGCCTACTAAGCGCGACCGCCGCATACTCGCGGCGGTACGGGGCAAATAGCCGTCAGGTGCCTCAGAACCCGTAGAGCGCTGCCGGGTTGTGCACCAGAATCTTATCCCTCACTGTCTGGTTGGGGCACCAGGCGTCCAGCAAAGCCAACAACGACTTCTCATCGGGACGTGCTTCCTGGCCCGGGTGCGGCCAGTTGCTCGCCCATAGACAGCGCTCTGGATACTCATGCGCCAGCACTTCGGCAAGGCTACCCACGTCTTCATAGCGCGGTGCGCCACTGCGCGATGTTTCATACATTGCGGACAGCTTCACCCACACATTGCCACTATCCAACAAGCGCTTCAATGCCGCAAACGAAGGGTGATCGGGCGCTACCGGCTCCAGAAACTTGCCGACGTGGTCAATGACGACTTTACTGGGCAACTGGGAGATCAAGGCTTGGTATTCGGGAAGGCGGCGGCCGTCCATTTGCAGGTTGATCGTCCATCCCAGCGGAGCAATTCGCGCAGAAATTGGTGCGAGTTCATCCCAAGTCATAATGTTGCCGCTATTGGGCACCATCTGAAAACGAATGCCCCGAACGCCTTTGGCATCCAGCTCATGGAGCTCTTGGTCGTTCGCAGTCTTCGGCATAGAAATAATGGCGCGCGCCGTGCCATTGGAGGCTTCCAAGGCCTCCAGGGTGCAGCGGTTGTCAAAACCATATCCCATGGCCTGGACAATAACGCCTCGGCCAATGCCAAGCTCACTGCGTAACTGTAAGTAGTCGTCCCAAGTCGCTAGAGGAGGGGAGACCGGAGAGGTCTGCTTCAAAGGGTATTTGTGCAGATCATAGATGTGAAAGTGGCAATCACAGGCTTCTGCCGGTACGGGCCAGCGCGGTGCAATCATGACTCTGTCCTGGAAGTTCAAGAAATGGAAATCCCGAATCGCTCTATTGCGCGGCGAGCATGGGCGGCATTGACTGCACCCTCAGGCTGTTTGCCGGCGACGAGTGCTTGTACTTGCCGAACCGTGTCCAGAGCCTGGTGTTCCACTGCGCGAGGAGTAAGTCCTCCGATATGCGGGGTGGCGTAAACCTTGGGATGCATTGCCAATTCCACAGGTGGCATCTGATCCTTTGCTGAACCCACATCCAATGCGCAGGCTGCGATCAAACCTTCATCCAGGGCGCAGCGAAGATCCGGCTCGTTGACGAGTTCTGCGCGCGACGCATTGATGAAGTATGCGGAAGGGCGCATCTGACGAAAGCGGGATAAATTGAACAGGTTGGCCGTTTCCGCGTTGGCAGGTGCAAGACACACGACGAAGTCAGAGTCTGCCAGAAGTGTCTCCAGTGACACTTTTCGCGCACCGCTGTCGGCGGGCACTTCCGCATAGGGGTCGTGAACGACGATGTTCATACCGAACGCGGCGGCCAACTTGGTGACATAACGGCCAATCGTGCCGAAACCGATAATTCCGACTGTGGCGCTGCGCAGCTCGCTACCCATTATGGCGGTGGGCACCTCGCCGCCGCGATAAACGTTGTAGGCCTGGGGGATATGGCGCGCCAGATTGATCATGTTTCCTATGATCCATTCTGCGACAGAGGCGCCGAACCCGGGGGATGCCCGAGTAACCAGAATACCCAGTTCGCTGGCATGATCGACATCGATATTGCGGATGTCGACTGCGACGCGGCAGACAGCGGCAAGATTAGGGATGGCGTCCATGACGGCCGCGCTGATAGGCGGTATCCGGTAGCTCACCAGAATCTCGCAGTCCCGGGCTTGCTCAATAATGTCGTTCTCGGTGGCGTCTTCATCACTGTCATGAAAACGAAGTTCCCCCAATTCAGACAGCATCTTGAACGCGCGGTCGCCGTAGTACTGGCGCAGCGCGCTTCTGTTATGTGTGAGAAATATTCGAGTCATCTTGGGTGTGTGCAGCACAGATTAAATGGAATCCCGCGGGCGAGTCACTGACTGGCGCTCGACGAGCACAGGGGGGAAACTAAATTCAGCGGGAGGTAGGTCAGGATTCCGGGCTCGGGCAAGGGCTTGCTCCACCATGGTTTCCGCCACTTCTTTTACGGGTGTTGCGATGGTGGTGAGGGGAGGCCATACGTATTCGGCGACGGCGATGTTATCCATGCCGACAACGGACACGTCGTCCGGAATAGAGAGGCCTGAGTCGCGAAGGCCGGCCATCAGGCCGATTGCCGTCATGTCGTTTACGGCCACCACACCGCTTGGGCGTTCTTTCATGGTGGCTATCTGCCGCGCTGCGTCGAAGCCCACCTTACTCAATTCGTTATCGCCAAACCGGGACCCTGCGTCCACCTCAATGATCTGCGCGGAGTGCCCCGGGCCCGCGGCTTCAATGGCTGCCAGGAAGCCTTCTACTTTTTGTCGGCGGCTGATAGTCTCACCTCGGGGCTTTGCAAACGCCAGGCGCTTGTGACCATGGGAGATGAGATGCTCGGCGGCCAGGCGACCCGCGAGCGTGTTGTCCGGCAAGACGTGATCGTGAGTCGGAGTCCGAGAGGCACTGATGCCGGAGTCATAACTGACGACGGCCAACCCTCGATTGATGGCGGCATCGATGTGACGTTCGTCGCCAATTGAAGAAATAACAATGACGGTTCGGATGCCCAGCCCAATCAAGTCGTCCAGCATCTTGGCTTCCAACCGTTGGTCCCGGTAGGTATTGCACACCAGAACACGGTAGTTGTGCCGCCGCTGCGCGACTTCCTCAACGGCGACCGCCAGATGGGCGAAAGAAGGGTTTGATGTACTCGGGACGAGCAGACCCAAGACCGGAATATTCCCGGTCTTCAGATGGCGGGCGATTTGATTGGGTCGATAGCCCAATTTTTCTATCGCTTCTTCAATTCGGGCGAATGTCTCGGCGCGCATGCGCTCCGTCCTCCCGTTCAGCACATTGGATACGGAGCTGACGGAGACATTTGCCAGGCGGGCGACATCCTGAATCGTTGCCAAGGTTTTCCTCGCACACTAAAACGTTTTACTAAATTGTTTTATCACGCAGCGTGCGTGAGTATCAAGCATACATGTTCACGCATAGTCCCTGACTTATCAGGAGGCTAGGGTTATTGCTGAGGGATGGAGAATATCGCCGAAAGGCCCATCGTGCTATCGTAAGTAAAACGTTACAGTAAAACGTTACACCTCAATTTCCACTGTCCACAAAAGACAGCCCGTATCCCTGGAGGAGAACCTCATGAGAACCGTATTCGCCGTGTTCAAAAACAAACCGTTGGTATCAGCTATCGTTAGCGCCGCCTTGCTCGCGTGCGCGCCTTCCGTGCAGGCTCAGAAAAAAGTTGAATTGAAGATCGCGCACTCTGCACAGGGTGATGTCAGTTCCGAGCTGCATATGGTGGGCTGGATTTTCGCGAATTATCTTAGGGACAACTCCGACTCCGTGTCGGCGCGCGTCTATCCTACAAGTTCCCTGGGTGATGAACGCTCGGTCTACGAAGGCATGCAACTGGGTGCGGGCGCATCGTGCTCTATTTCCGGCACTGCCATCCTCAATAACTTTTCCAAGAGGGTGGGGGTGATTGACCTGCCGTTCGTCTGGAACGACTACGACCACATGAACCGGGTTCTGGATGGCAAGGTGGGCGATGCCATTGCTGCCGATCTCGAAAAATCCGGCATCAAGGTTCTGGCATGGGTCACCAACTGGGGTTCGCGAAACGTGGTCACCGCCAATAAGGCAGTGAACTCGCCTGAAGACTTGAAAGGTCTGAAGATCCGTACCATCCAGAGCCCTGTGTATGTCGAGACCATCAACTCGATGGGCGCGAACGCAACGCCTATGTCCTTTGGCGAGGTTTACACAGCTATGCAGACTGGCGTGCTGGATGGCTTCGAGCATGGATCGGCTGTTGTGGTTTCAAACAAGTTCTATGAAGTGGCCAAGCATATTGCTCTGACCAACCACTTCCTCGGACCTGCCGTCTTTGCTTGTTCGATGAATGAGTGGAACAGCCTGAGCGACGCTCAAAAGAAGGTCGTCATGGACGGCGCTATTTTGGCGCGCGACATCAATCGTTCACTTGCACCGATTCGTGAGAAGCAGGCATTCGACTTTCTGCGTGAGAAGGGCATGACGATCACTGAAGTGGACACCACGCAATTCCGTGAGAAAGCCGCTGCACTTCAAGATTCCATCGCTGCCAACATCGGTGCGACCGATTTGCTGGCGGAGATTCGCGCAGCTCAGTAACAGGCCTCTTCACCTAGGCGGCGTGCTGCTTTAAGTGGCGCGCCGTCTGCCATTCGTGGCAGGCATTCATCTTTTTGTTCCGTTGATTTACGGGAACCCGATGCGCTACATCAACAAGCTCGCCGAAGCCATCATCACCATATTGTTTACCGCCATCGTGATTGTCGGTTTTCTACAGGTGTTCAATCGGTTCGTACTTAATTTGTCGCTCAGTTGGGCAGAAGAGTTTCAGAAGTTCGGCTTTATATGGCTGGTGTTTATCTCCATTCCCGTCGCCTATAACCGCGCCGCGCACTTAAGAGTCGACACTTTCTTCAATCTGTTTCCCGACAAGCTCAAGACGTTCATGCGCTGGGTCATAGACTTCCTCTGGATAGGGTTAAGCCTGTCATTGGTCGCGCACACATGGCGTTTGATGCAAGTGACAAAGTTCCAGACCAGTCCGGGCCTGGGCGTCAGCATGTCTATTGTTTACGCAGGCTTGGCCGTCGGAGGCATCTACCTGTTTTTTTGTGTTCTGGACAACATGGTGAACCGTTTCAAGTCCAGGGGAACTGAATGACTCTCATCATTATTTTTGCGGCGATGCTCGCCCTGGTATTTGTGGGCGTGCCGATTCTTCTTTCCATCGCTACCGTTACCTTGATCGGCGCATCAGTGCTGCCTGGGCTCATCCCCGCGCTGGTGCCGCAGAAAGCCTTTGGAATGCTGGACTCCTTCAGCTTGCTGGCGCTGCCGTACTTCATATTGGCCGGCTCCATTATGACGCGCGGGGGCATGAGCGCGGGACTGATTGAATTCTCGCAGACCCTGGTGGGGCATATCCGAGGCAGCCTGGGCCACACCGCCGTGCTCTCCTGCACTGCCATGGCGAACATTTCCGGCTCGTCCACTGCAGAAGCAGCGGCTGTCGGGTCCGTCACCATACCGGCGATGAAGGAGCGGGGCTACAAGCCGGGGATGGCCGCAGCCATTGTGGCCGCCGCTTCGACCATAGGCCCAATTATTCCTCCTAGCATGACCATGATCGTTTATGGGTCGATCACGGGGGTCTCGATTGGAGGGCTGTTCATTGCCGGCATCATTCCCGGGCTATTGATTGCATCTCTACTGATGGCCGTGATTTTTGGGCTGTCATTTCTGCCTTCCAACGAGGCCCTGCGTCGGACACTTCCGCGATCCACCTTCAAGCAGATCGTCCATGCCACGGTTCGTGTATGGCCCGCACTGTTGGCGCCAGTGGTGATCATGGGCGGGATTCTGAGTGGAATCTTCACTGCGACAGAGGCCGGCGTGGTGACCTGTATCTACAGCTTGATAGTCAGCAAGCTCTGGTATCGGCAGCTCAAGTGGAAGGAAATCCCCGGCGTGCTGGTCGATGCTGCGGTGACAACCGCCATGGTTGCGGGGGTGCTAGGCATGGCCGGTGTGTTGGGCTGGCTGCTCAGCTTCCTGAATTTCAATGACATCGTCTTGTCATCGCTCAGGGGCGTAACCGACAATTCCTTCCTGATGCTGACGCTGTTGGTTGTTGTCATGCTGGTGCTGACCATGATTCTGGACGGGCTTGCCGTCATCGTCGTCATGATTCCTACGATCGTCTATGTGGGCACTGCCTTCCACATCGACCCGCTTCAGCTGGGCATCATCATGGTGATGATTACACAGGTTGGGGGGCTGACACCGCCGGTCGCCTTGCTGCTGTTCATTACCACCAGCATCGCGCGCATTTCGTTCGTGGAGGGCATACGCCATGTCTGGCCATTCCTGGGTGTGATCGTGGGCGTCATGATTGCAATCATGATCTTCCCCGGCATAGCAACATGGCTGCCCGGGCGCATGCTGGGCGGTGGTTAATATGCGTTAATACGGCTTGGCGGTCGCCAGTGACATCTGGATGGCGTCCGCCAGCTCGTTGATTTCGAATTTGGCGACATAAGCGTCTGCCCCGACCTTACGGACGTGCTCCTCGTTGGCGTTGCCAGATAAAGACGAGTGAATGACCACAGGCAGGTTTTTCGTGAACTCGTTGCCCCGGACCAGCCGTGTAAGCGTGAAGCCGTCCATTTCCGGCATTTCCAAATCAGTCAGCACCAGACTGATCTTATCGGAAAGCGGGCGGTTTTCTGCTTGAGCCTGCGCCGCCAATTCCTTCACTTTGTTCCATGCCGACAAGCCCGTAATATGCATGTCGAAGGGAATCCCCATCGTCTTCATGCTGTTTTCGAGCAGGGTGCGGGCGACTTTAGAATCGTCCGCGACGATCGCAACGGAGCCCGGCTTGTAATCGAAGCGCTTCGCTTCCATCTGCGACTCACCCGCAGTGCGGGCTCCCGGAACAAAATTAAATAAGATCTGTTCTACATCCAACACCTGTGCCAGGCGGTTGCCGTCGGGTTTATCGGCATCCAGACGAGCAAGGCTGACCGTGTAGCTGGTGCCTACGCTGTTTTCGGCAGTTAGCACCTGGTTCCAATCCAGCCGAACGATGTCTTCCACCGATTCAACCGCGAACGCCTGAATGCTTCGCGCATATTCGGTGATCAGCAGAATATTCAATCCGGTTTTAGGCGTGAGGCCGACGATGGAGGGAAGATCAATCACAGGAATGATTTTTCCCCGGACATCAATCATCCCCAACAGGGGCGGCTTCATGCCCGCTGCCTGAACCAGCGGCACCATAGGCATGATCTCACTCAGCTTGAAGACATTGATGCCGAAGAGTTCCTCGCGTGCGTCTTCCTGCCCTACACCCAGTTTGAACAACAGCAATTCAAACTTGTTTGCGGAAGTAAGGTTGGTCCGCTCTTCAATGTCTTTCTGAAAATTTTCCATCATGCTCTACGTGGGGATAGTGGGATGCTGCTGGTTAAAGTGTAACTGTACGCTAATCAGCTCAGCAGCAATCCTATGAGATGCAGGATGATTCGGCCGAACACCTCACGATCTTCCACGCCGCGTGAAAGGAGCAGGCCCTAAACGGAAGTCCGCGCAGGCTATAAGAAATGTGGGGGTTCGACGGGACCGAGTCGCGTGAGAGGCGGGATCGAGGCGCCCATCAGTGCTATGGGCATCCGTAGCGTCGGAGAGGGGGATTGGCGGAAGCGGTGAGAAATTCCGCCACCTGTTGAATACCAGCGATTTCATCGTCTCACCCGGCGTCTACGACGGGTACGGTGATTGTCAAGCTACTTGTCGCGTGTGAGTATATTCAGGCCGCCCGCCTGAGGTTGTTTTCAGCGGAGGCTATTT
>JAJUGV010000182.1 GCA_029265795.1 Alcaligenaceae bacterium | reverse complement strand
GCCATGCCGCAGTGGCATGGCCTTACTTGCTTGATGTCTGGTCTGCTTAACTTGCGGGCTTCCCGGCCTGACTGATGCCGGGCCGCCTGACGGCTTACTCGACGATTGCTTCCAGCGCGATATCCAGTTCGACCTCATCGCTCACGCCCGGAGCGAACTTGCCTGCGTTGAACTCGCTGCGCACGATCGTGGCCGTGTCGTTCGCGCCAATGGCATCCTTCTTCAGCATAGGGTGCGGGCCGCTGAAGAACGAAGTAACGGTCAGCGTAACGGGCTTGGTGATGCCCTTGATGGTCAGGTCACCTTCAATCTTCACCGGCTCGTCGCCCTCAAAAACCACCTTGGTGGACTTGAAAGTTGCCGTCGGGAACTGGGCCGTATCCAGGAAGTCTTCACCCTGGATATGGTCGTTGAAGACATCCGACCCAGTGCTCACAGTGGTCATGTCGATAGTGACGTCGACCTGCGCCTCTTTGGCGTCCTTGTCGAATACGACCGTGCCGGTGGTTTTGTCGAAACGCAGGATCTGCTTCGACAAGCCCATGTGGCTGTACGAGAAACGCGGGAAGGTGTGCGTCGAGTCAATGACGTAGGTCTGCGGCGCGGCTATGGCCTGGCCTGCAAAGAACGTGGCAAAGGCTGCTGCGATGAGGGTCTTCTTCATGAAAAATTCCTTTCTGGTTAAGTCTGGGTAATTGATAAAGCGATTTATGGGCGTGCAACGATACGGAACCGGATTTCAACGTCATTGGCCACAATGCCGAAATCCTTCCATTGACCTTCACCGATCCCGAAGTCGGCGCGCTGGAACGTGAAGGCGCCTTCAAAGATGCCGGCCTCCCCCTGCTCAGTGAAAGTGAAGGGCGCGGAGACTTCCTTTGTGGTGCCCTTGATGGCGAGGTCGCCGGTGACCTGGTAGCGGCCATCACCGAGAGATTCCACCCTCTTGGACTGGAAGGTGGCAATGGGATGCTCCGCCATCTGCAGCCATTCATCCTTCTTCAGCTCGTCATTGGCTTCCGCATAGCCCGCGTCAATGCTCGCAAGGCCCACCTCGATCGTGACGCTTGCCTCTTCAGGCTTGGCGGGATCAAAGGTCAGGTCGGTCGCCTTGATCTCGCTGAAGGCGCCGTCCATCTTGACGTTCATCTGGCTATAGCCGAAAGCGATGCTGCTCGCCTCTGAATCCAGCGTCGTGTATGGCGCAGCCACCGCCGCACCCATGGCCCCCAGGCCCAGGGCGGCCACAAGCACCATCGGCCGCAATGTGTTCAAGATCATGATTCCTCCGTTAATTTCAATGAAGTACGCGGCTTGCCATCACGGCTTGCCGAAAAACGGCAGCATGCGATTGAGCACGCCGTCCTTCTTGATGAAATGATGTTGCAATGCGGCCGCCACGTGGCCAATGACCAGAACCGCCATGGCGTAATTCAGCACCATGTGCGCATCCTGCAGCCGTTCGCCAAGTGCCATGTTTTTGTCTATCAAATCCGGAAGCTGCCACATCCCGAACAGGACGACCGGGACCCCTTGCGCCGAGCTGGCGATCCAGCCGGTAAGGGGGACGGCCAGCATCAGAACGTACAGTGCCAGGTGACCGGCATGGGCGGCGACCCTCGACATTCTGCCCATGTCGGCGGGCAGTTCCGGCGCCTTGTGCGTCAGCCGCCATATGAGCCGCAGCGCCACCAGGCCCAACAGGATGATCCCCGCCCACTTGTGCCACGAATAGAGCCGGAGCTTGTTGGGCGAGAACGGCAGCCCTTCCATATAGAAGCCCAGAGCGAAGGTCGCCACCAGACCCACGGCGATCAGCCAGTGCAGAAATATCGCGGTAGCGGTATAGCGGGTTGTCATTTCTGTTATCCACGGTGGTGGCCACGCCTGATAAGGCTGACCGGAGTTACAACCATTGGTTCAATAACTTCATTGTATTGAACACAAATCCATGAATAAACCGTATATTCGTGCTAATACGGTTCCATAAATGAGACAATGGGAGACGCCATGGCTGCCATCAACCTCTACGCGAACGACCTGATTCTATTCGCCCATGTGGTCAGTGCGGGCAGCTTCACGCGTGCATCCGACCTTACCGGCTTGCCAAAGTCCACGCTCTCGCGTCGGCTCACCGAACTCGAAAACGAACTGGGGGAGCGGCTGATGCAACGCAGTACGCGCCGGCTGGTGCTGACCGACTTTGGCGAGAGCATCCTGGAACATGCGCGGCGGTTGTCGGATGAGTCCGAGGCCGCCGCCGCCCTTGCCCAACATCGCCATGTCACGCCCCATGGCACCTTGCGGGTGTCGATGCCGCCCGAATTTCACGCGCTTTCCGTCGTTGACGTGGTCACGGAATACACGCGGCGATACCCGAACGTCCAGCTGGAGTTCGATCTCTCCGCCCGCCGGGTCGACCTCATCGCCGAGCGCTACGATGTGGCGGTCCGGGCCGCCTACCACCTTCCGGACGATAGCTCGCTGGTTGCACGACGCATCACCGACCTGCATAACGGCCTGTATGCGAGCCCGCAATACCTGAGGCGGTACGGCACGCCAAAAACTCCCGCCGACCTCCTGGAACACACGGGCCTCGTTCTGATCACGGGCGGAGGCGAGCGACAACAAT
>JAJUGV010000171.1 GCA_029265795.1 Alcaligenaceae bacterium | reverse complement strand
TGACGGTCGTCGAGCAGGTGCTTACGGGGACCTATGCGGACGGGCTGGGGCAAGTCAGGAAGGATGCGCAGCGCATTGCGTTCGACCCCTTTCCATACGAGTCTTTCGGCGTCTGGATTCTTACCCAGATGAAGCGCTGGGGCCAGATTCCCGGCGATGTGGATTATCAAAGCGTCGCCCGAGAAGTCTTCCTCGCCACCGATGCCGCCGCCCTGATGAAGGAGCTCGAGATGGACCAGCCCGCGCCAGACAAGCAGATCGTGGTGATGGGCAAGAAATTCGACGCGAGCGAACCTCAGGCCTATGTCGATAGCTTCGCAATCCGCAGGGGGTGAACCATGGATCGTGCACTGAACTGGAGGGCGGCGGCGCTTTCGCTCGTCTTCCTGGCTATCTTCCTGGGGATCTGGCATGTCTCGACCCTGCCTAGTCAGGCCGAAGTGACGGTGGACCCGGAGTACGCAGCACTGGTCGGTCAGGCTGCCGCCGCCGGGGAGCAATCGGCCATGCCGTCTCCCGCAGACGTGGCGCGCACGCTATGGAATCACTTGAGCGACCCGTTCTATGACCGGGGCACCAACGACAAGGGAATCGGGACGCAACTCATGTTTTCCATTCTCCGTGTGCTGGCAGGGTTCGGGTTGGCTGCGCTGGTGGCCATACCACTGGGGTTTCTCGTCGGGATGTCGCCGCTGGTGTACCGCGCGCTGGACCCGTTCATACAGGTGATGAAACCCATTTCGCCGCTGGCATGGATGCCCTTGGCACTGTTCATCATCAAGGATTCCGATACCTCGGCGATCTTCGTCATCTTCATCTGTTCGCTATGGCCCATGCTGATGAACACGGCGTTTGGAGTCGCCGGCGTACGCCGCGACTGGTTGAACGTGGCCCGCACGTTGGAAGTTCCCCGCATGCGCATGGCGCTTCAGGTCATACTGCCCGCGGCGGCTCCCACCATCATGACCGGCATGCGGATATCGGTTGGCATTGCCTGGCTGGTCATTGTGGCGGCCGAAATGCTGGTCGGAGGAACCGGCATCGGCTACTTCGTATGGAATGAGTGGAACAACCTCTCCATCTCCAACATCCTGTGCGCCATTCTCTTCATCGGTCTGATCGGGATGGCGCTGGATCTGGCCCTCGCGGGCCTCGGCCGTCTGGTCACATACAGGGAGTCGTAGCATGAAACCAAGTTTCCTGAAGGTCGAGGGATTGTCGAAGGTATATCCGGGAACCCGCGGCAAACCTGATGTCACGGTTTTCGAGAATATCGACTTCGAGATCCAGGCCGGCGAGTTCGTGTGCGTATTGGGGCACTCCGGCTGTGGCAAGACCACCATCCTGAATATCCTTGCCGGGCTGGATGAGGCCTCGGCAGGGGTGGCCATCATGGCAGGTCGGGAGCTTTCGGGCCCGTCTCTTGATCGCGGGGTCGTCTTCCAGGGCCATGCCCTCCTGCCCTGGCTCAGCGCTCTGGAGAACGTGGCGTTCGGTGTCCGCTCGCGCTGGCCACAATGGGGCCGCGAAGAAGTGGTGCTTCACAGCAGCCACTACCTGGGTATGGTGGGGCTGCGTCACGCCCTGCACAAAAAGCCGGCTGAACTGTCGGGCGGCATGAAGCAACGTGTCGGCATCGCCCGGGCTTTCGCCATCCAGCCCAAAATGCTACTGCTGGACGAGCCTTTCGGCGCGCTGGATGCCCTTACTCGGGGCACGATCCAGGATGAGCTGCTGGCCATCGTTAGAGAAACAAAGCAGACCGTCTTCATGATCACCCACGATGTCGACGAGGCGATTCTGCTGGCGGATCGCATTCTTCTCATGAGCAACGGCCCGTTCGCCCGTATCGCGGAATGCGTACCCATCACGCTGCCACGGGACCGCACGCGGGAGTCGATGGTGCACGACGAAGACTACTACCGCATACGCAATCACCTCATCGACTTCCTGTGGGGCCGCGCAGCCGGTGAAGCCAGCGATACCGCCGGTCCCAGTTCGGCCCGGAAGTCCGCTTCAATCACCCCTATTCCTCAACATGCAAACAAAGGAGATTTGTCTGATGAACCGCGCAGAAATCACGGAGCTCATCCTGCAAGCCAAGCACAGGAACAAGATCAGTTGGGCCGCCCTGGCGGATATCGTCGGCAAAAGCAAGGAGTGGACGACTGCGGCGCTCCTGGGACAGATGACGTTGACGGCGGAGCAAGCGGAAGCGGTGGGAGCCGCGCTCGAGTTGCCTGAAGACGCCGTGGCCGGTCTGCAAGTTGTGCCCTACAAAGGCTCCTTGCCGACAGCGGTGCCGACGGACCCGCTCATCTACCGGTTCTATGAACTGGTAAGCGTGTACGGCACGACGTTCAAGGAGCTCATTCACGAAGAATTTGGTGATGGAATCATGAGCGCCATCGACTTTCGCATGGACCTGCAACGCGAAGCCGACCCGGCCGGCGACCGGGTTCAAATCGTCATGAGCGGAAAATTCCTTCCCTATAAATCGTATTGACGTATGGCGCCGCCCGCTTAAAATGACACCCTTGCATCAAGAGTTGGGCTTAGCCCCATGCCAACCTGTGACCCACACAAGGTGGAAAGACGATGCGGCTTATCCAGGCAATCAATGGGAATCACGGTGCCCGCGATTGCGGGCATTTTTTTATGGGCCTTTTACTCCGACTTGCTCGCCCGGCATGGTGCCAAAGAGCTAAAAAGGAATCACGATGGCATATCAGTTTCACGCAGACGGCGAAATCTACATCGGCCACACCATCCCCGGCGCGTCGCGCATCAGAATAATCCACTCGAAGACCCAACGGTTCGTGGTCGCTTTCGAACCGAACGTTCACTCCTTGCGGGGCACCAGACCTTGGGGCAGTTGGACCAACATACCGTCGGATACCGACTTGTCGTTGCTCGAGACATTGCAGCCACAGATCTTGTCGGCTTGCCGGGCAAGGCTGCACTACACCGATAACGCCAGGAAACGAGCCGCTTAGCCAGGCAGCGACAGCGTCGCACACGGCGCGACGGGTATTTCGCTTGCTATGGGTCGTCCAAGCCGGCGGGCAGCCGGACAATGATTCGGAGCAAGACATGGATTACCTGATGCAGTTGCTGTCAGATCCAACGGCCTGGCTGGCCCTGGCGACGTTGATCGCGATGGAGGTCGTGCTTGGCATAGACAACCTGATCTTCATTTCGATCTTGACCAACAAGCTTCCGCCCCACCAGCGTACGCGCGGCCGGCGGATCGGCATTGGGCTGGCCCTGTTTCTACGCCTGGCATTGCTGGGCACCGTCGCCTGGATCGTCCAGCTGACGGAACCGGTATTCACCATCCTTGGAAACGAGTTTTCCTGGAAGGACATCATCCTGATTTCCGGCGGCCTGTTCCTGATCTGGAAAGCCACAAAGGAGATCCATCACAGCGTGGATCCCGACCCTGAAGGCGACATGTTCGAGGGCAAGCCGGCCGCGCAGGCGGCACAGATCACGTTCTCCGCAGCGATCTTTCAGATACTGCTGCTCGATCTGGTGTTTTCCATCGACAGCATCATTACTGCGGTCGGCATGACGCCGCACGTACCCATCATGGTCGTGGCGGTGGTGGTTGCCGTTATTGTGATGTTGATCGCGGCCGAACCGCTTGCCGGTTTTATCAACCGCCATCCCACGGTCGTGATGCTGGCACTGGGCTTCCTGCTGATGATCGGCATGACGCTGATCGCAGAAGGGTTCGGAGCCCACGTGCCGAAGGGATACATTTATTCGGCGATGATCTTCTCGGCGGCAGTAGAAGGGCTGAACATGATGGTGCGGCGGAAGAAAAGGCTCCAGTCGCCGCCCACCATGAGAGAAGACGGCTAAAGCCGCCTAGGCCGACATCGCGAGCAAAGACTGACGCACGCTGTCAGGCAGCAGACTGGCAGCGGCTTCATCAAGCAGGATTCTCGCGCGCGCATGCCGCTTCAGCACGGTGAATGGAATGGTTTCGGTGACGTCATTCCGGCACCACTGGCTGACAATTTCCGCTTTGCTCTCACCCGTGGCGACCAGCAAGATTTCGCGCGCCTGCATGATTTCGTACATGCCCATGGTGATGGCTGAAGCAGGAACGATCGCATTGCCTTCGAAGAAGCGGCTGTTATCAATGCGCGTCCGCTCAGACAATTCAACCACATGGCAGCGGCTGTCGAACGGCGTACCCGGCTCGTTGAAGCCGATGTGCCCGTTCCCTCCGACTCCAAGCAATTGCAGCTCGATGCCGCCCGACTGCAGGATGCGGTCAGAGTATTCCTGACAATGCTGGTGCAGGTCTTGCGCCAGACCGTCAGGCAGGAGCAGACGCGAAGCATCGAAGTCCAGATGCCGGAACAAATGCTCGTTCATGTACGCCGCATAACTCTTCGGGTGGTCGGCCGGTAGCCCAACATATTCGTCCAGGTTGAAGGACGTAAGCCTGGAGACGTCCAGACGCTGCGCTCGTGCCTGTTCGACGAAGCGTGCATAGACCGGCTCCATGGTGCCACCGGTGGCGAGACCAAGCACGACG
>JAJUGV010000050.1 GCA_029265795.1 Alcaligenaceae bacterium | reverse complement strand
GGCGCCGGCAGACTCGCCTATGGGTAGTCGGCCAGCCAAGTCACGCGGTGCCGCCACAACAGCTGCCGGTCCGCGCATTCCGCGTCGCAGCGGCAGCGCCCTGTCATTACGGGCCGGGCTGCGGCGCCGGCGCCCCTGAAAACAAAAAGCCCTGCCGGTTAATGATAGAGGCAGGGCCGGACCGGCTTCGCCCAGCCGCGAGCGAAGCACTGCAACGCGCAGACGTCTATACGTAGCGAATGCTTAAGATCTCGTACTCGCGTGTGCCGCCTGGGGCGAGAACTTCCACCACATCGCCTTCCGACTTGCCGATAAGCGCACGGGCGACCGGGCTGGACACGGAGATCTTGCTGGAGCGGATGTCGGCTTCGACATCACCCACAATCTGATACGTGAGGCGCTCACCCGTTTCGATTTCCTCGATTTCAACAGTAGCGCCAAACACTGCACGCCCATCGACGTCCAACGTGGTGGGATCGATGATTTGCGCGTTCGACAACGTACCTTCCAGTTCCTTGATGCGGCCTTCGATAAAGGCCTGACGCTCACGAGCCGCATCGTATTCAGCGTTCTCGGAGAGATCGCCTTGCGCACGCGCTTCCGCAATCGCATCAATCACCTCTGGGCGATCCACCGTTTTTAGACGATGCAATTCGGCTTGCAAGCGCTCAGCGCCACCTACAGTCAACGGAATCGCAGACATAGTATTTCCTGAATCAAAGTAAAAAGACGCCCCGCTGTGGGAGCGCCGATGAACGACATATTGTGGAGATGGCCAGCGACGCCTTGCGCACTAAAAGCGTGGGATAGAACCCGGCGCGACCTGATAATGCCAAAGGATGCTCAGACGTATTCGTAGCCTCGAATGGTACTGAGCACCCTTAAGGAGCTGACCCCTGGGAAGCTCTGAATAAACTACCGCGCAGCTGCCGATCCATTTATTCAGAGCTTCCTGAAAACAAAACCCCGGCCTGAATGGAAACCGGGGATTACGCGCCTATTGTGGGCAATGTTAGGCGAAAAAGCAAGCAGTTCCGAGTGGGTTTTTTCCCCTTATTTCTGTTGGGAACCAGGCATGCCGATACGCAACAGAGCATAAAGCAGGATGGCGCCGAATGTGGCGGTTCCAATTCCGTCCAACTTGAAATCGCCGAACTGAATAGTGAAATTTCCAGCACCAAGTACCAAGGTCACTGCTGCAACAATCAGGTTGCGATTATCGCTGAAGTCCACTTGATTAACCACCCAAATGCGGGCGCCCGCGACTGCAATCAGGCCGAACACAACGACCGACATCCCACCCAACACGGGCCCCGGGATGGTCTGGATAAGCGCACCGAATTTAGGTGAGAAGCCCAGTGCGATAGCGATGAACGCTGCCACTACGAATACCAATGTGGAGTAGATCCGCGTGACGGTCATTACGCCAATGTTCTCGGCATAGGTCGTGACACCGGTGCCACCGAGGGAGCCCGACACCATGGTTGCCACCCCGTCACCTACGAAGGCGCGTCCCAGGTAGGCGTCCAGATTACGGCCGGTCATGGCACTGACTGCTTTGATGTGGCCGAGGTTCTCGGCCACCAGAATGATGGCGACGGGCACAATAACACTCATTGCATGCAACTCGAACACCGGCTTACTGAAGTTTGGCAGCCCTATCCAGGGGGCCGCCGCAACTGCGCTGAAATCAATCGGTGTACCCATGCCCATGCCGTTGGTAAGAATGGCGTAGATAACACATGCCAGCAGGAGCCCCACCAGAATAAGCAGTCGTTGCGGAGTGCCCCGCGTATACACAGCCACTCCCCCCACGCACAGGACGGTCACCAGCGCCATTACCGCATCAAAGGTTGACCCCCCCATGGCACCACGAGCGGCAATGGGTGCCAGGTTCAGACCAATGACGGCGACGACCGAACCCGTGACGACCGGCGGCATCCAGCGATTAATCCAGCGTGCGTCACCTCCGGTGCGGGCATTAATCCACCACACGATCAGACCAATGATTGTGTAGGCCAGACCACAGGCTATGATGGCACCCAGTGCAACACCGATATTGGGATTCGGGCCTGAGCCGGCGTAGCCGGTTACGGCGATGACCCCACCGATGAAGGCAAAGCTGGAGCCCAGGTAGCTCGGCACGCGGCCGCGTACGAAGAAAAAGAAAATCAGTGTCCCGATACCGGACATCAGAATGGCCACGTTGGGGTCGAAACCCATCAACAGGGGCGCCAATATTGTGGAGCCGAACATGGCCACCACGTGCTGAGCCCCCATGGCAACATTCTGTACGGGAGGAAGGTACTCGTCGGGCTGTACGACAGCATCCGGGGCGCTGCCATCGACACGGCGCCAGCGAGGGAAATAGGTATCGGACATTTATTGAGGACTCCTGGGAGGAGGCACAGAGCGGATTTTCGGGCCGACGCGAAGTGTACGGCGAGCCCAGGCATACCGCAAGCCGTAACAGCTTAAAAGCTGGTCGAGCGCTGGTTAGCGCGGCCGCCGGCCACCAAATAGAGGCGGCCGGCGAATTTCTAGAGCGCTTAATCGAGTTTAAAGCCGGGCTGAGCGACCACCTTCTTGGCGTACTCTTGCTGCACTCGGATTTCGGCAGCGAATTCTTCCGGCGTATTTCCGGAAGGTGCAGCCCCCTGCTTTTCAAGAGCCGCCGCCACCTTGGGGTCCTTCAAAGCCACCACCGCGGCATCGCGTAACTTGTTGACGATCTCGATAGGTGTGCCGGCCGGCGCCAACAAACCGTACCACGCGGGATTATTGAGCTCAGGAAAGTTCAGTTCCGCCAGAGTCGGGATGTCCTTTAGAGTCTCGGCGCGTCCGGGGCCGGCCACTGCGATCGGACGCAGATTCCCGGCGACAATTTGATTCATGGACGACGGCAGGTTATCGAACAGGACTTCGACTTGACCCGCTACGGTATCTATCACAGCGGGCCCTGACCCCTTGTACGGGACGTGCACCATGTCAGTAGAAGTGGCGTGCTTGAACGCTTCGCCCGCAAGGTGGTTAATGGAACAGGTCCCGGAGCTGCCATACGAGTATTTCTGCGGATTCGCCTTTAGTTCCTTGATCATGCCCTCGAGATCGTTAGCCGGGAACTTCGGGTTCACCACGATGACGTTCGGCACGTTGGCGAAATTAGTGACCGGCATGAAATCCTTGACGGGATCGTAGGGAAGATCAGTACGACATGCAGGGTTCACAGCCATTGTGGAAACAGTGGCAACAGACAACGTGTAGCCATCGGGTTTGGCACGTGCGGCCTCTGCGGCGCCAATGGCACCCCCTGCCCCAGCCTTGTTTTCGATGATGACGGACTGGCCGAGCTCTTCGCCCATACGCTGACCGACAATGCGGGCCACGATATCGGTAGATCCGCCCGGAGCAAAGGGGACAATCAGCCTGATCGGCTGATTCGGAAAATCTGCGGAGGCTGCAGCGGGACCCATCCCCACAGTAGCAGCAGTGATTACAGCAGTGAACAGTGTGGTGCGAAGCAATCTCGCCATCCTTGTCTCCAATGATTTATGTCGCTTGTGATACTTGTTATGAAGCCGGGCTATTCTACGCAGCCACGTTACAAATTCATACTGTCAAATCTGTGTGTTCCAACTAGAGAAATTCCCGAATGGCGCGTTCCTAGGAACCATGTCCATCCCACGGCTTGCACCGACTTGGCACGCCTCATCCCACCTTCAGCCACTGCTAGAATACGAAGTATGAATCCGACACATTTTTGGCTAATCCGCCACGGCGAAACAGAATGGAATGCCGGCCGCCGTCTGCAGGGCTGGCTGGACATCCCTTTAAGTGAGACCGGGCGTAGGCAGGCCCGACAGCTCGCACAACACCTGCAGGGTCCCGACATGCCCACCTTTCAGGCGGTGTTAAGCAGCGACCTCAGTCGCGCCGCCGAAACCGCCCAGCTTGCCACAGCCCATCTGGGCTTACCGGTTATCACCCTTGAACAGCTGCGTGAGCGCAACTATGGCATTTACCAGGGGCTGGACTGGACAGCGCTGACCGAAGGTCTGGCCGCTCAAGGTGTCAATCTGCGTGACCCGGCGCAACTTGTGCAGGACGGTGAATCCTTCCAACAGTTTGCCGATCGCATTACTGCCGCCTTCGAGGCCCTGGCGCGCGAGTATCCGGGGCAGAATCTGCTGGTTTTTGCGCATGGCGGGGTGGTCGATATTGCTTGGCGCAAGGCGGCCGGCCTCGAACTGACCGTCAAACGTGAAGACCCCATCTTGAACGCCAGCATCAACGTATTCGACATCAGTGGTGAAGGCGAATGGCGCATCGGTGCGTGGAATCAGGTCGGCCACCTCGATACTCCCGCGCTCGACGACGTCATGCACACCTGACGCCGGCCCCAAGTGGCTTCTAGCCTGCCTTCCGGCAAGCTCAACACACAGAAAAGCCGCGCAGACTTAGCGCGGCTTTTTCATTCCCCTTGTCGCGGCTTACGCTCGCGGCCGGCGGCCACCCGGTCATAAAGCCAATCCGGCACTGCACGGAGCAGCGTGGCAACAACTCCCATCTGCCAGGGAATCACCACGTGTGACGTACCGCGATCGATGTGCCGCAGTGCATGCCGCGCGAAATTTTCCACATCCATGAGAAACGGCATGCGATAGGGATTGCGGGACGTCATGGGTGTACGAATGAAGCCCGGCGAAATTGTCACGACCTTCACTCCGCTGCCATGCAATTCGACCCGCAAACTTTCACAATATGCGCGCACGGCGGCTTTTGAAGCACTGTAGGCGCCCGCGCCCGGCAGACCCCGCACTCCCGCTACGCTCGCGATGCCCACCAAGCGGCCACTGCGACGCGCCCTCATGGCTGCGACAAACGGTTCGAATGTTGCGACCGTGGCAAGCAGATTGGTCTCTTGTATTGCCCGGAAAACGGCAAAATCGTCGACTTCTTCTGTCAGGGTGCCCACACTGATGCCGGCGCTGGCAATTACGATATCCACCGGACCTTGGCTCAGAAAATCATGTGCGGCGGCATGCAAGGCATCGCGGTCACGCACGTCTAGGTCGTAAATAACAGGTGCGGAATGCGTCATTTGGGCGGCCACCGCTTCCAAAGCCTCACGGCGGCGCCCGACTAGCGCAACCTGGGCTCCACGGCGCGCATAAGAAAGAGCGAGCGCGGCTCCGATGCCGCTGCTCGCTCCGGTGATAAAGACGCGTTGCACCCGAGTTGGGTCAGGCGGCCGCCTGCCCGTTACGCGCTGTCAGGTCCTGCAGCGAATACACCTGCAGCCCTGCGCCGTTACGGATGTACTGCAGACCTTCGACCGCCGCTCGCGCGCCGGCGATGGTAGTGAAGTACGTGACTCGTGCAGCCAATGCCTGTGTGCGGATCGTACGTGAATCCGCAATGGCGTTGCGCCGCTCTTCGACCGTATTGATCACGATGTCGATTTCGCCATTCTTAATCATGTCAACGATATGCGGCCGGCCTTCCGTCACTTTATTGACTGCCTGCACGGGCATGCCCGCCGCTTCGATCGCGGCAGCCGTACCTCGTGTCGCAACGATCTTGAACCCAAGAGCATGCAGCCCGCGGGCCACCTCGACCGCACGAGGTTTGTCTTGATCCCGCACGCTGATGAACGCGGTTCCACTGTCCGGCAGGGTGACGCTTGCCGCCAGCTGCGACTTAACGAAGGCTTCGCCGAAGCTCTGGCCGACGCCCATGACTTCACCTGTAGACTTCATTTCAGGCCCAAGAATGGTGTCGACGCCCGGGAACTTCACAAAGGGGAAGACGGCCTCCTTGACGCAGAAATAATCGGGAACGACTTCCTCTTTGACGCCCTGCTCTTCCAGACTGCTGCCGGCCATGACGCGCGCTGCAATCTTGGCCAGCTGCAGGCCGGTTGCCTTGGAGACATAGGGCACCGTGCGTGAGGCACGCGGGTTAACTTCGAGCACGTAGACTTCGCCTTCCTGAATGGCGAACTGCACGTTCATAAGCCCCTTCACGTTTAGCGCCCGAGCCATCAAGGCCGTCTGACGCTTGATCTCAGCGATAACGTCGTCGGAAAGCGAATATGGAGGCAGACTGCAGGCTGAGTCGCCAGAGTGCACACCTGCCTGTTCGATGTGCTCCATGACGCCGCCGATAAACACGGTCTGGCCATCGGCAATGCAATCGACGTCGACTTCAGTGGCGTTATTCAGGAAGTGGTCGAGAAGAACGGGGGAGTCGTTGCTGACCCTCACCGCCTCGCGCATATAGCGTTCCAGGTCCTGCTGCTCGTGCACGATCTCCATGGCGCGGCCGCCCAGCACGTAACTGGGACGCACAACCAACGGATAGCCGATTTCAGAAGCCAATGCGATGGCCTCACCTTCGGTACGCGCCGTGCGGTTGGGCGGTTGCCGAAGGCCAAGCTTGCTAAGCAGCTTTTGGAAGCGCTCACGGTCTTCCGCCACATCGATGGATTCCGGGCTGGTACCGATAATGGGCACCCCATTGGCCTCTAGTGCCCGCGCCAATTTAAGTGGGGTCTGACCCCCATATTGGACGATCATGCCGACGGGATTTTCTTTGTGCACGATCTCGAGCACATCTTCGAGGGTTAGCGGCTCGAAATACAGGCGGTCGGAGGTGTCGTAGTCGGTAGAGACGGTTTCGGGGTTGCAGTTGACCATAATGGTCTCGTAACCGTCTTCGCGCAGCGCCAGCGCTGCATGCACGCAGCAGTAATCGAACTCAATGCCCTGGCCGATGCGGTTGGGGCCACCCCCCAGAACGATGATCTTTTTGCGATCGGTGGGTTCGGCCTCGCATTCATCCTCGTAGGTGGAATACATGTAGGCCGTGGACGTAGGATATTCACCGGCGCAGGTGTCCACGCGCTTATACACGGGGCGAATGCCCATTTGATGACGCAGCTTGCGCACCTCGGCTTCGGAGGTGTCCAGCAGATAAGCCAAGCGGCGGTCAGAGAAGCCGCGTCGCTTAAGCTCGCGCAGCGTGTCGAAATCAAGGTCGGCGAGCGTCTTTTGCTCTAGCGCCAGCTCAATATCGACAATCTGTTTGATCTGAGACAGGAACCATGGGTCGATCTTGGTGAGTTGATGAACGTCTTCCAACGAAAAGCCTTGTGCAAAGGCGTCACCAACATACCAGATGCGCTCGGGGCCGGGCTCGCCCAGCTCGATCTGCAGCTTTTCGCGGTCGGTGGTCATTTGATTCAGACCATCCACACCCACTTCGAGACCGCGCAATGCTTTCTGGAACGATTCCTGGAAATTGCGGCCGATCGCCATGACCTCACCCACCGACTTCATTTGGGTGGTGAGGCGGGAGTCAGCCTGCGGGAATTTCTCGAAGGCGAAACGCGGCACCTTGGTAACGACGTAATCGATGGAAGGTTCGAACGAGGCCGGTGTGGCACCATCGGTAATCTCGTTGCGCAGCTCGTCTAGCGTGTAACCGACCGCCAGCCTAGCGGCCACCTTGGCAATGGGGAAGCCGGTAGCTTTGGACGCCAGAGCAGAGGAACGCGATACCCGCGGATTCATTTCGATGACGATCAATCGGCCGTTTTCGGGGTTCATTGCGAACTGCACGTTCGAGCCCCCTGTTTCAACACCGATCTCGCGCAGCACCGCAATGGAGGCGTCGCGCAGCACCTGATATTCTTTGTCGGTTAAGGTCTGGGCCGGCGCAACGGTAATGGAGTCACCGGTATGCACGCCCATTGGGTCCAGGTTCTCGATGGAGCACACAATAATGCAGTTGTCGGCGCGATCGCGCACGACTTCCATCTCGAATTCCTTCCAGCCCAGCAACGATTCTTCGATCAGCAGCTCGCTGGTCGGGGACGCTTCAAGCCCGCGCCGGCAGATGGTTTCGAATTCTTCGCTGTTGTAAGCGATACCGCCGCCCGTCCCCCCGAGGGTGAAGCTGGGGCGAATCACCACCGGGAAGCCCGAGCCCCCGGTGTGTTCAGCGATCTCACGCTGCACGGCCCAAGCTTCGTCCATGGAGTGCGCCACGCCGGATTTTGCGGACTCAAGGCCGATCGCGTCCATTGCATCTTTGAACTTCTGGCGATCTTCGGCCTTTTCGATAGCCTTGGCATTGGCACCGATCATCTCGACGCCGTATTTTTCGAGCACCCCGTGGTGAGCGAGATCGAGTGCGCAGTTCAATGCCGTCTGACCACCCATGGTGGGCAAGACTGCGTCCGGCCGCTCGATTTCAATGATGCGCTCAAGCACTTCCCAGGTAATGGGCTCAATGTAGGTTACATCGGCGGTATCCGGGTCGGTCATGATGGTGGCCGGGTTACTGTTCACCAGAATGGTGCGATAGCCCTCTGCCTTCAGAGCCTTGCAGGCCTGTGCGCCGGAATAGTCGAATTCGCAGGCCTGACCAATAATGATGGGGCCTGCGCCGATGATGAGAATGCTTTGTATGTCTGTACGCTTTGGCATATGCGGGATTATTTCTGTCCGGCCATGAGGCTGATGAATTTGTCGAAGAGCACGACGATGTCATGCGGGCCGGGACTGGCTTCCGGGTGTCCCTGGAAGCAGAAAGCCGGCCGGTCGGTCAGCTCGAAACCCTGCAATGTGCCGTCAAACAGCGACACATGGGTGACCTTAACGTTATCGGGTAGGGATTCAGGGTCGACGTTGAAGCCGTGATTCTGGCTAGTAATGAATACGCGCCCTGTCTCGACGTCCTTGACTGGGTGATTGGCACCGTGATGCCCTGTTTTCATCTTGACCGTACGGCCGGTCAGGCCGAGGCCGAGGATCTGTTGACCCAGACAGATGCCAAACAGTGGAATCTTGCGCTCCAGCGCCGCGCGGGCGGTATCGATAGCATAGGTGCAGGGTTCGGGGTCGCCGGGGCCGTTAGACAGAAATATGCCGTCGGGCTCCAGCGCAAGCACATCGTCCACCTGCGTTTCGGCGGGAACCAGGGTTACACGGCAACCGCGATCAGCCAATAGACGCAGAATATTGGATTTGATCCCGTAATCGTAGGCCACCACATGGTACTTGGCCTCGGCTGGTTGCTGATAGCCCGCACCCAGCTGCCAGCTGCCTTGTGACCATTCGCGCTTGTCTTTCACGGACACGATACGGGCGAGATCCTGCCCGGCCATACCTGGAAACTCACGTGCCAGTTGGACCGCGCGCTCGGCATCATCACCGACCAGGATGCAGGCGCCCTGAGCACCCTTTTCACGAATGATGCGCGTAAGTTTGCGGGTATCGACGCCTGAGATAGCGACAACACCTTCTTCCTTGAGATACTGTGGAAGAGATTTTGTAGCGCGGAAACTCGATACCTTCAGGGAGCAGTCACGCACCACCAATCCGGCTGCATGGACCCGGTCGGACTCGACGTCTTCTTCATTGACGCCGGTGTTACCGATATGGGGATAGGTAAGTGTGACGATCTGCCCGTTGTAGCTGGGGTCAGTCAGGATTTCCTGATACCCCGTCATGGCTGTATTGAAAACGATTTCGGCGACGCAATAACCATCGGCGCCGATGGAGACACCCCTGAAGATGGTACCGTCCGCCAGGGCAAGAATGGCTGAAGGCGTGGAATCACAACCCTCTGGAAGTAATGACGGCAGCAAGATAAACCCCGGTTGTAAATGGAAGCCCCTATTGCGCTTCCTGAATTCGATAAGCAAACCTTCTCATTATAACTGGTGCCATGCCGTTCTGAGGCACACCCATCCTTCCAACACAATCCAGTAGACTAAACGTCAGACATATAGAGTTCTTTGATTCTGGAGCACCCCGGCAACATGGAAAATCAACTCGACGCGCTGCGGCGCCATACGACTGTAGTGGCCGATACTGGCGATATCGAGGCCATCCGGCAATATCGTCCGACCGACGCCACGACCAACCCAACACTGATTCTCAAAGCCGTACAGAAACCAGAGTATCGCTATATTCTGGACAAAATAAATACCGATCACCGCAATGCCGACGTAACCGAAAAGGCCAACCGGCTGATAGTGGCTTTCGGGCGAGAAATCCTGGATCTCATACCCGGGCGCGTGTCCACCGAGGTCGACGCACGTCTTTCGTTTGACGTGAACGGCAGTATCGATCGCGCCCACGATCTGATCGCGCTGTATGAACAGGCCGGCATTCCGCGCGACCGCGTACTGATCAAACTGGCGTCAACATGGGAGGGTATCCAGGCCGCACGTAAGCTGCAGTCAGAGGGCATACGCTGCAACATGACATTAATGTTCTGCCTGCCCCAGGCCGTCGCATGCGCTCAAGCCCAGGTCCAGCTGATTTCGCCTTTTGTGGGTCGTATCTATGATTGGTACAAGAAGGCGGCCGGTTCATCCTGGGATGAAACCGCCAATGCAGGCGCGAACGACCCCGGCGTTCTGTCCGTAAAGCGCATCTATAACTATTACAAGGCACACGGAATTGCCACCGAAATAATGGGTGCCAGCTTCCGTAATATTGGCCAGATACGAGCCCTTGCAGGCTGCGACCTTCTTACCATCAGCCCCGAACTGTTACGTGAACTGGAGCACAGTACAGAGCCGCTGGAGCGCCAGCTCGACCCGGAAGCCGCGCGGCGCGACCCACCCCCGCGCGAAGCCAGTGACGAAGTCGCTTTCCGCATGGGGCTGAACGATGACGCCATGGCCACAGAAAAGCTGGCAGAAGGCATACGTAACTTCTGTGCAGACGCGATCAAACTAGACGCCTTACTCAAGGCTGACTGAACCCGAAGCGCGCGCAGCCGGCACGGCATGCTGCCGTGTCGGCTTTCAAATGCCCAGATAGGCCTCCTGGATTCGAGGGTTGTTACGCAGCTCCTCGCCGGTACCGCTCAGCTGAATCCGCCCGTGTTCCACTACGTAGCCACGATCGCAGATGTTCAGCGCATGCTGAATGTGCTGCTCCACTAACACGATCGTGATGTGCTTCTTGATTTCTTCAATGCGGCGAAAAATCTCTGACGTGAGGATGGGCGAGATACCCAGCGAGGGCTCGTCGAGCAACAGCAGCCGTGGCTTGGCCATCAGCCCCCTGCCGATAGCCAGCATCTGCTGTTCGCCGCCAGACAGACTCCCCCCCAAATTTTTGAGCCTGTCCTTCAAGCTGGGAAAAGTATCCAGTACATATGCCAGTGTTTCCTCGCGGTAGGGCTTGGCACGGCGGTTGTAGCTCCCAACAATTAAATTTTCGAGCACAGTCATTTCAGGGAATACCTGGCGCCCTTCCGGCACATAGGAAATGCCAAGTTCTGCCATACGATGCCCCGGCAAGTGCGAGATGTCCTCGCCGTCGAACTCGACGCGCCCACGCCGCTCCACCAACCCAACCACCGCCTTCAGTATGGTCGTCTTGCCTGCTCCGTTGGCACCGACGATCGTCAGGATCTCCCCCTGCTTCACGTCAAAGGAAATATCCCAGGCCGCCTGCACCTTGCCGTAGTAGCCGTTGAGGTCAGCGACTCGCAACATAACCATCCCCCAGATAGGCCGTAATGACCCGCTCATCGTTCATCACTGCCGCAGGCTCACCCATCGCAATGATTTGCCCGTACTGCAATACGACGATCGAATCCGCCACAGCGGTTACCGCCTTCATAATGTGTTCGATAAGAACGATGGAAACGCCGCCGGCGTTGATATCACGTATGAGCTCGATAGCCTGATCGACTTCTGCCGGGGTCAGCCCCCCCATGGGTTCGTCCATGAGCAGCAGCTCGGGTTCGGTGGCCAGAGCACGCGCGACTTCCAGCCGCTTCAGGTTGCCGATGGACAGCAGCCCCGCTTCGTGATTTGCCAGCGCTTCCAAGCGAGTACGTGTCATGACCTGCTGCGCCTTCTCCCGCGCCTCCTTGATATTGCGGCTCTTGGACAGGCAGGCAACCATAAGATTGTCGAACACAGTGAGTTTGGCCAGTGGCTTCACTACCTGAAACGTGCGCGCCATGCCATGCGCATTGAGGTCATAAGGTTTATGGCGGGTCACATCGCGACCATTGAACAGCACACGGCCCGAAGTCGGAGGCATGGCCCCCGCGATCATATTGAAGCAGGTGGTCTTACCGGCACCGTTTGGGCCGATCAATGCCAGGATTTCGCCTCGTTTGACCTTGAAGGACACATTGTCCACAGCAGCGAGGCCGCCGAAGCGCTTGAGCAGATTTTCGACTTCAAGGATATACATGGCTCAAGCCCCCTTGCGCAGCAGGGCCCGCAGCTTCTTCAGGCCTTCCACCACGCCACCCGGCAAATAAACGACCACAAGCATAATCAACAGACCGTAAACGATCAGATACAGCGATGAATACGCCTGCAGAAAAGAAACGCCCTTGAGGTATTCCTGCAAAGTAATAAGAATGCCCGAACCCAGGATGGGGCCGGCTATGGTGCCCATCCCTCCAATCACGGTCACGAAGATCATTTCCGCCGACATGGGTACCGTGAATGTCATTTCGGGGTCGATGAACTTGTTGTACAGGCCATAGAAGCCCCCTGCCACGCCCGCCAAAAAAGCGCTGATGAAAAGGGCCTTACTCTTGATGAGGGTGGAGTTCAGCCCCATGGCCTCGGCCGATTCCTGGTCTTCGCGGATGGCAATAAAGCTATAGCCGGTCTTGCTGCGCATCAGGTAGTGACAGAACAAACAGAACGCCGCGGCCAGCACGATCGCCAGATAAAAGTATTCCGCCTTAGAAAATATCTGTATGCCCAGGAAAGTGGGCCGTTTTGTGAGCAGAATGCCCTCACCGCCGTTAGTCAGCCCCTTCCAGTTGCGCGCCACGATATGAATGATTTCGGCGAAGGCCAGGGTACATAAGGCGAAGTACGGCCCCTTCAGCCTGAAGATCAGTAAGCCGATTCCCAGGGACAACACCCCGGCAAGCAAACCGCCGATCAGAAGGGTAAGCGCCATGTCGAGGTTGAATGCGTTCACCAGGAGCATTGATGTATACGCCCCAATGCCCAGGAACATGGCATGACCAAAGGAAATCTGCCCGGTGTAACCGCCCAGCAGATTCCAGGACTGGCCGAACATGACCCAGATCAGAACGGTGATTGCAACGGAATAGATGTGCAGGTCGGCGATAAGCGGGATAAGCAACGCAAACGCCCCGGCCACCAGCAAGGTGATGATCAACGCCCTCACAGTTACACCCCCTTGCCAAACAGGCCCTGCGGGCGATAGAGCAGTACCAGCACGAAGATCACCAGCCCGAAGACATCGCGATATGCGGTGCCCCCGGTAATATAGGTCGCCCCGAAGCTTTCAACCACGCCCAGCACCAAGCCACCCAGTGCGGCTCCAGGGATGCTTCCCATACCCCCGAGCACCACGATCACAAAAGCCTTCACCAGGAACAAGGCACCTATGCTGGCGTAGATGGGATAGGTGGTAGACAACACACTGCCCGCGATTCCCGCGAAGATGGCGCCCAAACCAAAGGTTACGCCCGAGATAACCGACACGTTCACACCGACGATTTCAGCAGCCATGGGTTGCTGGGCGGCGGCGCGCATGGCCAGGCCGATGTCAGTCTTCTTAAGAAAGAGATTCAGCAGCAGAATCAACACACCCGTGAGCACAAACCCGGTGAGCAGCGGCGCATTGAAAGTGACTCCCAGGATGTTCCAGATGCGGTTCTGCCAATAAAGCCCCTCGCCGGTAAGACGAGAGAAATTCGGGCCGAGAAAGACAGGTAGTGCCGCAATGTTCACCAGCATGATGCTGGCGCCCGCAGTTAACAGCAGGGTGTTGACCTCGCCACCCTTCTGCGCCTTGCTCACAAACCACCTGTAAAGAAAATAGCCCACTAGGTAGCAGACAGGTGCCGTAACGAGAATGCTGATGAAGGGGTCAGCACCAAACCGGCTGAAGAGAAAGAAGCTCGTGAACATACCGATCATCACGAACTCGCCATGCGCCATGTTAATTACGCGCATAACCCCGAAAATAAGAGTGAGGCCAAGGGCAATAATGGCATACACCCCGCCTATCATGAGGCCATCGAACAAGGTTTGAAACATCCGTCCTCCCGTGAGTCTGCCGAGCGAGGGCGCCGCATACCTGCCCTCGCATGATGGCAAAACACAAGCGCCGCACATTGGGCCGGGGCGCCAGCTGGCGCATCCGGCTTTGGAAAGCCGGATGCCACTTTCATTGTTATTTCCAGCCTGGGAACTTCACCAGCTCGCGCTGGGCCTGCTCCTTGGGATACACGGTGTACATCTTGCCGCCGATCCATTGCGACAGATCGGTCATGCCACGATTCTGATTGGTATAGCCATCGAAATTCTCGAACTTCACTTTCCCGAAAATTGTCGTAACGTCGGTCTCAGCTAAGGCCTTGCGCACCCCTTCACGATCCAAGGGTTCAGCACGACCCAAGACATCAGCCAGCACATAGATGGCCGCATACCCCTCGATCTCGTGCTCGCCTGGTTCATGACCGTGGGTTGAAGTGAACTTCTCGAAGAATTGCTTGTATTGCTCTTGGCTGCGATCACCATGCCAGGGCCCTGCGGTGAGTACGGTTTCCGCCAAGGGGCCTGCCTGGTTGGCAAAACCCATAATGGAATGCCCGGCTCCGGTGCCTACAAACATTTCCGGCGCAAGGCCGGCCTCCTGGGCCGCCTTCATGAGCTGCGTTGCGTCGTTATCGTCTCCGGCAGTCATGATGACCACTTGAGGATCAGCGGACTTGGCCTGCATCATGATGGGCTTCAGGTCGAGCTGGCCGGCGGCATACTTAATGACCCGATAGTCGATCCCTGCGTCTTTCATGTAGCCTTTCAGGCCGTACTCGTAAATGGCTTCGCCGTAGGCGTTATCGACGTTGATATGCACCACCGCGCTGGGTTTGTTTTCATCGAAGTAAGCCTTGAGTGCGTTGGTATACATACCTGCGGTGGGGTTCATGCGGAACACGTACTCGTAGCCCGAGCGTGTCGCCAGGTCACTCGAGCCGTGGTCGATGAGATAAGGTACTTTGTTTTCTTCTGCCACCTGCGCTTCGACCAGCGTAACGCCAGAGGAGCGCCCACCGGTCAGCACGAGTACGCCTGCCGATATGAGCTTTTCGGTGGCTGTCTTACCGATTTGAGGTTTCTCTTGTGAATCTTCAATCAGCAATTCCAGCTTCTTGCCATTCACCCCACCCGCCGCGTTGATTTCCTCAACGGCCATGGTATAGGCCTGCTGAAATTTTTCTCCGAAGACGGCGGCCGGCCCTGTCATGGGCAACACCGCACCGATCTTCAGAGTTTCGGCTGCCGCCGGAAGCGTGCAGACTAGTGCCGCTGCAGCGAATGCCGCAGCCAGCGTCTTGTGTTTCGACATACCCAGATCCTCCTATCGCTTCATGAACACGATATTGTTGGTCTTATGTGTCGGCCGGGTCTTGCGCCCGCACTACCTGCCGCGGGGACGAGCCCGGAATGGTGGTGTATCTCCTCGTTGTAACAGCAAGGTGTTACCAATTCAGTATATATCTCGATAACCGAAATCGCACAGAACACCCATAATGAACATGGGCCGCATTGAGCGGCCCATGTCTTAGTGCAGTTAAATTTTTTCAGTGACTCCCGCCTTGGGCTGCCAAGCTAGCATGCGGTCTTCTACCAACGATACCAAGCCGTCCAGCACCAGAGCGAACAGCGTCAACACGACGATACCGGCGAATACGGTATTCACATCCAGCGTACCCTCCGCCTGCAGAATCAGGTAGCCGACCCCGCTGGCTGAGCCCAGATACTCACCCACGACTGCACCCACAAAAGCCAGCCCAACGGAAGTATGCAGGCTGGAAAAGACCCAACTGGTTGCTGACGGTATATACACGTAGCGCAACAGTTGCTTGCGGTTCGCTCCCAGCATGCGAGCGTTGTCCAACAATGTGGATGACACTTCCTTCACGCCTTGATAGACGTTGAAGAAAACAATGAAGAACACAAGGGTCACGGCCAGCGCCACCTTCGACCAAATGCCCAGGCCGAACCACATACCGAAGATGGGGGCGAGAATGACCCGCGGCATGGAGTTAGCCGCCGTGATGTATGGGTCCAGCAGAGCGCTGGCTCCGGGCGACAAACCAAGCCACAAGCCGAACATCAGGCCGAACACCGTGCCGATCACGAAGGCCAGCAAGGTTTCGCTCAGCGTAATGCCCAGATGGCGATAGATATTTGCATCAGTGATAAACCACTTCCAGATCACTTTCGCCACTTCGAGAGGTTGACCGAAGAAGAAGGCGATGTTGCGATCCTGGGCAGCCAGATGCCAGATAAGCAGCACGATCACCAGCAGAGACACCTGCCAGAACCGTAGCTTCAGGGAATGAGATTTATTGGACATGCTTCAGGCCCGTTTCTGTTGGGCATAGCCCTTCAATACTTCTTCACGCAAGACGTCCCAGATTGCCTTATGTAGCTCGACGAAGCGCGGCTGATTGCGCACTTCCGCCACATCGCGCGGCCGGGGAATGTCAATGGTGAACTCGCCTATAGGAGAGGTGCCCGGCCCGGCTGACAGCACAATGACCCGGTCGCTCATTGCAATCGCTTCATCCAGGTCGTGTGTGATGAACAGCACGGCCTTGCGCTTGCTCATCCAAATTTCCAACACCTCGTTTTCCATGAGTTGCCGGGTCTGGATGTCCAGCGCTGAAAAGGGCTCGTCCATCAGAATGATGTCCGGATCCCGAATCAACGTCTGGGCCAGCATGGTGCGCTTGCGCATGCCCCCAGACATCTGGTGCGGATAGCGGTCTTCGAACCCCCCCAGACCCACACGGCGCAACCAGTCCAGGCCGCGGTCACGGGCCTCAGCCGGCGCGACGCCGGCGAACTCCAACCCCGCAGTGACATTGGATAACGCATTGCGCCACGGCATGAGGGCTTCGCCCTGAAACATATAGCCGGCCCGGTGGTTAATGCCCACCAGCGGTTTCCCAAACACCTTGACCGTGCCCGATGACGGCTGGAGCAGCCCCGCTGCCACATTGAGCAGCGTGGACTTGCCACAGCCGGTAGGCCCCACAACCGACACAAATTCACCCGGCGCCACAGCCAGGGTGGCTTCCCGCACAGCGGTGTAGCTGCCCTGGCCATCGCGTGCGGCAAACGTGCAGGTAATGTTCTCCAGCAGTAATGCAGCGTCAGACATTGGGGTACTTCTCGTTGGCCTTGGCTACGAATTCGCCGTTCCAAACCTTGGACAGGTCGATTTCGGAAGCGGGGAAATTCTCGATGTATGACGCCAACGCGTTCAATGCCGTCTTCGGCCCGTCTTCCGGCATGGTGCCGTCAGGGGACAGACCCGGCTTGTTGCCTTCCAGGCAGGACTTGTACAGCTCGACATCACCCAGCAGGTAGTTTTCGGGAACCACCTTGGCGATTTCTTCTGGGGTGGATTTCTGTATCCACTTGTCAGCCCTGACGATGGCGTTGGCGAGCGCCTGGGTGGTGTTGGGATTGGACGCGATGAAATCGCGGCGGGTGTAGAGACATCCTGAAGGCATATTGCCACCGAAGATGTCGATGGTGTCCTTCACCGTACGCGTGTCTGCGATGATGG
Source organism: Alcaligenaceae bacterium (assembly GCA_029265795.1). Lineage (GTDB taxonomy): Bacteria > Pseudomonadota > Gammaproteobacteria > Burkholderiales > Burkholderiaceae_B > Yanghanlia. The sequence goes on along the minus strand of JAJUGV010000050.1, from coordinate 2,703 downwards.
TGATCAGGTCGTCTTTCAGCAGTGTCCCGATGACCGGATCCAGGTTGGCGATGGCATCAATCTGACCGGTACGAAGCGCGGTGATCGCGCCGGCACCGCCACCCACACCGATGAAGGACACATCGCTGGGCTTGACGCCATGCTTGGACAGGAAGAAGCTGATCGCCATATTGGTGGATGAACCCGGCGCGGTCACACCAATCTTCTTGCCTTTCAGATCCTCTGGACTCTTGTAGTTAGGCACGGTCTTCTTGGACACGGCCAGTACAATCATGGGGCACTGACCCTGCTGCACGAACGAGCAGTATTCCTGCCCTTTAGACTGCAGCGAAATGGTGTGCTCGAAGGCACCCGACACGACGTCGGCACTGCCGCCTACTACTGCTTGCAAAGCACGGGAACCACCGGCGAAGTCAAGAATCTTGACGTTCAGGCCTTCATCCTTGAAATACCCGTTCGCGTCGGCAATTGACAGCGGCAGGTAATAGATCAATGCCTGCCCACCGACTGCAATGGCCACATCCTTTTTCTCGAGTGTTTGAGCGTGGCTGACGCTGGGCAGCACGCTTGCCGCACCGGCCACGCCGGCAATCTTTAGGACCTCACGACGAGTGATAGACATATTTGGTCTCCTAATTAATGTTTTGCTACTTCTAGCTTGTTATTGCCCCATCAGGAAAGAGGACAGGCATTGTTCAAGCGCCGCGTCTTTCCATCAGGGCCCACGCAATCGTACCCGCATCCACGTATTCGAGCTCGCTGCCCGCCGGTACGCCGCGGGCGATACGTGTTACTTTCCGCCCCCGGGCGCGCAACGACTCCGACAGATAATGTGCCGTCGTCTCGCCTTCAGGCGTGTAATTCGTGGCCAGTATGACTTCCTGTACCTCCGGCGCGCAAGCGCGCGCCAGCAACCGGTCAAACTGCAGTTGATCGGGCCCCACCCCTTCGAGGGGCGCCAGCCGTCCCATCAGGACATAGTAAAGCCCGTTATACCCGTGGCTGGCTTCAATCATCTGCTGATCCGCCGGCGTTTCCACCACGCACAGCAAAGAGGCATCGCGGCGGCTGCTGGAGCACGTAGCGCACAGCTCATCTTCGGCGAAGCCGTTGCACATCTTGCAATGGCGTACGCCTTTGACCGCGCGCTGCAGGGTTTCCGCCAGACGCGCAGCACCCTGCGGGTCATGCTGCAAAAGGTGGTAAGCCATGCGCCGCGATGTTCGCTGCCCTACCCCGGGTAGACAGCGCAACGCCTCGATCAAGGCACGCAGCGGCTCCGGCTCGGAGATCGGCTCTTCCATTAGAAGGGCAGCTTCATTCCGGGCGGCAAGGGCAGGCCTGCGGTGACCGATGCCATTTTTTCCTGAGCCGTTTCTTCCGCCTTGCGCAGAGCGTCATTGAAGGCTGCTGCGACGAGGTCTTCCAGCATGTCCTTGTCTTCTTCCAGCAGGCTAGGGTCGATGGTGACGCGCTTGACATCATGCCGGCAGCTCATGGTCACCTTTACCAAGCCACCGCCGGAGGCCCCTTCGACCAGCAGCTCGGCCAGCGCTTCCTGCGCCTTTTTCATGTTCTCTTGCATCTGCTGCGCCTGCTTCATTAAGCCGGCGATTTGACCTTTCATCATGTTGATCTTCCTGTATTGCTAATACGGACACCTGCTCAGGCTGCCCGCTCATTTTCAACGGCGGTAATAGAACCCGGAATCACCTGGGCCCCGAATTCTTCAATGAGGCTGAGCACCACGGGGTCGCTTGCCACCGCTTCCTCAGCCTGTTTCTGTCGTTCGGCACGGCGCGCCTGCTCGATAGCGCGAGCTGTGCCGTCGCCGGTGGCGCCAAATTCAATTTTCAGCTTCACCACCTTGCCGAAATGTTCGGTCAGCACGGTACGCAGCCGCGCCTGTCCCTGTCGAGCGGCCAAAGAGCGGATGGCGACTCGCAGGATGATCGTATCGTCTTCCACCCCCACCCATTCACTTTGCCGGGCGAGCTCGTCGGCCAGACCAGTAAGCGGCAGTTGGGCGGCCAGCTGCGGCCAGTCTTCGGGCTTCATTCGTGCCAGACGCGGCCGGCGTGTCGTCGAGGGCTCGTCGGCCTGCGGTACCAGACCAGCAGCACCCAGACTCGCCACCGCCATATCCGCCGCGTCCATGCCGGACTCATCCCCCAACGGCTCCCACTCAAAATCGGAATCAAAACTGGGGTCTGACCCCGGTATTAAACTGGGGTCTGACCCCAGTTTTTCTGGTTCTTCTTCCCAGGGGGGGATGTCGTGGAGGTCGGCTGCTTCTACCGGCTCCGGTTGCTCGGCGACGGGTTGAGGTTGCTCTTCGGGCGATTCTGATTGGAACGCTGCGGGTTCCGCTTGCTCGGCGACAGGCGGCGGGCTGATGGGCTCCTCGACTGTGGGAGCAGCAGGCTCGGGAGCAGCGGGCTCGGTAGCAACAGGCTCGGGGGCAGTGTCGGCGCCGGCGACCGTCTCGTGACTTGTACTTTTAGGTGGAGTCGGCGGCTCGGGTAAATGCGCGGACTCGGGCGTGAGCGCTAGCATTCGCAGGCACGCCATCACAAACCCGGCATATTCGTCCGGGGCCAAAGCGAGCTCACTGCGGCTATGCACCGCTACGGAATAGTAAAGCTGCACCAAGTCCGGGTGCAGGCCGCCAGCCAATGCTTCGATATCGCCCGCAAGCGGGTC
>JAJUGV010000154.1 GCA_029265795.1 Alcaligenaceae bacterium | reverse complement strand
TCAAAGTGAACTGCTATTCGTCGCATAACCCATTGATTTATATCTTTGTTTGGTTGCAAACTCAGTGGCGATCGACAGCTGTCGGTAAGAAGCCTGCCCATCGACGTTCGCTGCGGATGACTGGACTTCGCAACCAAATCGTGTTTCAGTTCGTCCAGGTGCATTAACCGTCAGAAACATCCAGGATCAAATCGACAGATCTCCGGCGATACGCTGGGTCGCGCCGGAGACCGTTGCCGGCAGTCACTCGCGTCAACTATTGGTCCGAATCGCTATCCCCCCTTGTCCACTTGACGGGAGCTTGCGCCAGGAGACGACATGACCACGAAACCGCTCTTTCTCATCCCTTCCGACCCCCTTTTCCACTTGCAATGGCATCTGCTCAACACCGGCAACACCCCGGGTTCCATCGCGGGCCAGGACATCAATGTCATCAGGGTGTGGCCGGATTACACCGGAAAAGGCGTGCTCATCGGCATGGACGACCATGGCATTGATGAAACCCATCCCGATCTGGTGCAAAACTACCGTCCGGATTTGTCATGGGATTCCCTGACGGGTTGGGGCGGCGCTGGAGCAAAAGGCGAGAACGAGAACCACGGGACCTCGGTGGCAGGGCTGATGGTCGCCGACCATAACGGAATGGGTGGGGTGGGTGTGGCCTGGGACGCGGAACTGGCTGCAATTCGTGCCGACATATCGAACGACTCGCCTTATCCCCCCTTCGTGACGTATCCGATGGCCGTCGAGCACATGCTCGAATCAGGGGTGCACATCGTCAACAATAGTTGGGGTACGACGGTCGCCTTGAATGATACGGAGTATCAGTTCATTTACCACACGGCGCTGGAGCGAGCCGCAACGTACGGTCGCGAAGGACTGGGGCTGATTACGCTTTTTTCCTCAGGGAATGAGCGGGTCATGCACATGAACGCCAGCTACGACAGTGGGACAACCAGTCCGTTTGCCATTGTTGTCGGTGCATCCGATCAGGCCGGCAACATGGCGGGCTATTCCACGGCCGGTGCTTCGGTCCTCATCAGTGCGCCCGGATCCTTTCCCGCCACGATGGTCACCACGGATCGTCAGGGGGAGCAGGGGTATAACAAGACGCCGGGCGAGGCGGGAAATTACACCGACATCCCAGGCGAAGGATTCAACGGCACGTCTGCCGCCGCGCCAGTGGCCAGCGGAGTCGTGGCACTCATGCTGGAGGCCAATCCGGGGCTCGGTTACCGCGACGTACAGGAAATCCTTGCCTACTCCGCCAAACGCGCCAGCTTTGTAGACCGCCCCGACACGCTCTATGCCGAAGCCGAGTCTGTCGGCGGCTATGAAAAGATTCGGGAACAGTTGCCCGAAATCTATGAGTACCTCGCCAGGGAGGGTGATCTGCTCGATTACAACTTCAACGGCGCACGGGACTGGAACGGGGGTGGCCTGATGCAGGGCCATGTTTTTGGCTATGGTCACATTGACGCGCTGGCGGCGGTGCGCATGGCCGAGGCCTGGCACAAGGTCAGCACGATCGAGAACATCCTGGAATCAGAAGCGCAGATCCTGCAAACCCGGGCCCGTCTGGCTCCGGGCGAGACTCGGGAAGTCAGGGCGCAGTTCAGCGATGACCTCAGGGTTGAACAAGTGTTGGTCAGCATTCACCTGAAAGCAGAAGACCTCAACGCGCTGCAGCTGGAGCTTGTGTCACCTGCCGGAACGGTCAGTCGCCTCATCAGCAACCCACCCGAGCACGGGCAGGATCCCTCCGCCGGCAAGCTTGTCGCGGTGCCCCTTCCCACGGAACTGGAATACACCCTCAACTCGGTGCGCCACTGGGGCGAGGACCTCGCGGGGACCTGGACACTGCGCCTGAGCAATCTGGAAACCGGGGACATGGTGTTTCTGGAAGACTGGTCCATCGATGCCGTGGCCGCGCCCCATGAAACCACCCAGTTCTTCACGGACGAATTCGCCTATTTCGCCGAACTGCAGCCGGAGCGCACCCAGATTACGGCCGCCCATGGCGTCGACTTGAACGCGGTGATGGTGACTTCGCCCACCGTCTTCAATCTTGCGACAGGAGAGGCCTCTGTGGCGGGAATCAGCCTCAGTGTCGATCACCCTGACGCCTTCCGCAATCTGTTGACGGGCGACGGCGATGACACACTGATCGGGAATGGTCTGGACAACATGCTGCTGGCCGGAAGGGGCAACAACTTCATCGACGGGGGCGCCGGTTTCGACATCGTGCGTTTCGTGGGCCACCGTGCCTATTACGAGGTCGTGAAAGAGGAGGACGGTTTGCGCGTCGACAATCTGGGTTTGTCCGGGGGCGGGAGCGACCAGATCCGTGATGTCGAATTGCTGCGTTTTTCCGATGAGGCCGTCCTGGCCAATGCGCCCGAGGTGCAGGGTGAGCTGTTGTTTGACGAAGCCGCCTACCTGCGCGCCTATGCTGACGTCGCTCAAGCCGTCAGCACCGGGGAGCTGGCCAGTGCTTTGCACCATTATGAGCACTGGGGTCATAGAGAAGGGCGTAACCCGAACGACTTGTTCGACGAGTCCTGGTACCTGGAGCGTAATGCCGACGTCGCTGCAGCGGTGGAAAACGGCATCTTTGACAGCGGTTACGCGCATTATCTGACGTGGGGCTGGGCAGAAGGCCGCTCACCGGCAGCCTGGATGGATGTGGATGTCTACTTGGTCGAGAATCCCGATGTGGCGCAGGCGAATGTCAACCCCATGTCGCATTACCTGCTCTATGGGTATGACGAAGGGCGGGGCCTGCCGTCGTGGCCGGCTGAATTCTGGGTCTGAGGTAACTTTTGTAAAGTGCCCTCGCGGCCCGTTTTTGGCGTGCTAAATTGGTCGACAGCAGCGACTCGCTTCACCTACACAGGAGAACATCTTGGGATTCTTCAACAAAATTCTTGAAAAGCTGGGCTTTGGCAAGGACGCGGTAGCGGCTCCGGCTCCGACCGAAGCTCCGTCCGGCGACGCGGCGGCCGCGCCAGCAACGGCTGCGCCATCCCCCGCACCCGCCACCGCCATTTCCACGGTGGACGTCGTGGCGCAGCTGGAGCAACGGGCTGCCCAGAATCCGCAAAAGCTCAACTGGAAGACGTCCATCGTCGACTTGCTCAAGTTACTCGAGCTCGACAGCAGTCTGGCGGCTCGCAAGGAGCTGGCGACAGAACTCGGTTGCCCCGCGGAACTGATGGGAGATTCAGCTCAGATGAACATGTGGTTGCACAAGACCGTACTGGCTCGCCTTGCGGCAAACGGGGGGAACATTCCGCCTGAGCTTCTGGGCTGAATTCTGTTTGCGGCCTGTGCGTCGCGGGTTCTCATCATGTACACGGCATCGTCGCCGCGGGCCGCCGGATGATCAACCTTCAGCCTTATCCGAAGTTGCGGAGGCGCCTTCAATCACGGCTTTTTCGGCCCGATCGATCAGGGCGTACACCTCGGCAATGCGGTTGCTGTAGCTGATGACGGCTCGCTCACCGGCTTCTGCCACATTGCCGACGACCTCACGCTCCAGCTTGGCAATCAAGCCGCGCATTGGCCCGATCACGTGGGGGTTGGTGGAAAGCATGGCCAGGATCAGGGCGTCCAGCGCAACCTGATTGGCCGCTTCCAGCCCTTCCAGCACGACATTGATCTCAGCGACTTTCGCTGCAAAGTTTTCCACGTCTTTTTCCATTGTTTCACTCTGTAAGGACCGGTTCACGCGAGATCGTAAATCATTCCTCCCCGGGCTCGGGAAGTGCGCTTGTGAATAATCAAAAAGACTTGAACTTCAGGCGTTGCGGCGCCATCGCACTGGCTGTGTGCCCACAACATGGAATTTCTTGCTGCGTCGTCCCATCTGGGCGCATCCCAGTGGCGATGAGGGCGGGCTTCGTGGCAAACTGCGTTTTCTCGATTGCTTCAGGTTTGAACGACTGCACGCAGACAGCGGCTGGACGGGCCTGACCTGCCGCGGCGTGCCAAAGCGCTCGTGTGACCCTTGGCGCGATGGGTCATATATCGAAGGACAAGCGCTCTCATTGGTCTGGACTCTCAAGGAAGTATTATTTGTGGCCAACTCCGTCGAACTCATGGATTCTCGGCTCGTGCAGTCAGCCATCTTCAAGGATCTGACCTCACTGAGGATTTTTGTACGCACGGTTGAGATCGGCAATTTTTCCGAAGTGGCCCGACGCATCGGCGTCACGCCGGCGATGGTCAGCAAGCGCATTGCCGCGCTGGAGCAGGACGTCGGGCAGCGGCTGTTTAACCGGGACACACGCCGGCTCATGATCACGGAGGCCGGGGAGAGGTTGTATGACCACTGCATGCGGGCCCTGCTTGAACTAGACCAGGCGGCAGAAGAATTGTCTTCCATGCAGGACGAGCTGACGGGAACGCTTCGTCTGACCGTACCCGCCATGCTGGGGCGTGCATTCATTGCGCCACAACTGCCGAAACTGCTCAAAGAGCACCCCAAGCTGACGCTGAATGTCAATTTTTCAATGGCGACCATCAATCTCTACGAGTCGAGAATCGATATCGCCGTCCGGATTGCGGATACCGTGGATCCGGGCCTCATAGCGGTCAAGCTGGCTCCGTATCGGCGCGTGTTCTGCGCGACCGAAGCTTATTTGCGCAAACATGGCGTGCCGCAGGTGCCCTCCGATCTGATGGCGCACAATTGCCTGGTCACGAGCGGTACGACACTGGACACGCGCTGGCCTGTGCAGGTCAACGGCGAAGTGAGTTACGTCCATGTCAAGGGCAATTTGGTTGCCGACCATGGCAAAGCCGTGCGTTATGCCTGCCTGGAAGATATCGGCGTCATGATGTGCGCACGCTGGATGGTGGAAGAAGACTTGGCAGCGGGACGTCTGGTGGAAGTGCTGCCCGACTACGTTCCGCATAATCGTTTTGTTTATGCCGTTCTGTTACACCGAAGCAACCAATCTGCCAAATTGAAGGTGGGAATCGAATTTTTGAAGCGCTGTTTCTCGGACATTCAATAACCCGCCGGCGAGCCCACGAGCCGGATCAACCATGTGCTTGCCGACGCCGCTTTTCCATGGTGATGCTGAACAAGTTTCCGGCGAGAATCAGGGCGGCGCCAACAAAAACCCAGATTTCCACTTTTTCGCCGTACAGAATGGCACCGACCGCGGCAATCAAGGGCAAGCGCAGGAAATCCATGGGCACGACAATCGTCGCGTCTGCCTTCTTCATGGCCCGCGCCATGCAGTAATGGGCGGTCAGCGCCATTACCCCCACCACAAGGATGAATGGCAAGCTCTGTGGCACGACAGGTTGCCAGTTCAAGACCGAGGGAATGAAGGCAAGGGGAAGCTGGATGGCCGTCATGTAGAAAAGAATGCATAGGGGCGTGTCGGTGGACGAGATTTTTTTCGTCATGGTATAGGCGAAGGCGAAACACACTGCTCCCATGAGCACCACCAGCGCGGCAGGGTGCACGACGGCAATTCCGGGTCGAACGATAATGAACACGCCCACGAGCCCGAGCGCAATGGAGAACAAGCGCGGGTAGGTGATTCTTTCTTTCAGAAGCATGGCCGCCAATAGCGTGGTCCATACCGGGGCAGTGAATTCAATGGCAAATACTTCTGCCATCGGAATGAAAATGATTCCGTAGATCCACGCGTATTGCGCACACAAATGGCTGATATTGCGGGCGAAATGGGAACCCAGTTGGGGGCTGATGATTTGGCGCCAATTTGTTCGCCAGAGAAAAAAGCTGATGATCAGCAGCCCGCACGCACTCCTGAAAAAAAGAATCTGCGAAATGCTGAGATAAGCGGACAGCTCGCGCGTGGCTACCGCCATCGCACCC